>JABDLI010000271.1 GCA_013003065.1 Phycisphaerales bacterium
AGGCCGGCGTGGTGGCGGGTCTGGCCGCGGCCGGGGCGGCCGCGCGGGCGTTCGGCGAGCCCATCGACGTTCACCTCGTGGCGGCCGACGGCGACGCGTGCGCAGCCGGCGAGACCATCGCCCGGATGGACGGATCGATCGCGGTCATCCTCGCGGCGGAGCGAACGGTGCTGAACCTGCTCGGCCGGCTCTCCGGCATCGCCACCCTGACGCGGCGATTCGTGGACGCGGTGGCGGGCGAGACCGCCGTGGTCTGCGGCACCCGCAAGACGACGCCGGGTTGGAGGGGTCTGGAGAAGTACGCGGTGCGGTGCGGCGGGGGCACCCTGCACCGGATCGGTCTCTACGACGCCGCCCTTTACAAGGACAACCACCTCGCCCGGCTCGGGCCGAACCCCGGGCCGGCGCTCGCGGCGGCGATCGCGTCCGTCCGACGCGAGCACCCGCTTCGCTTCGTGCAGGTCGAGGCGGACACGCTCGACCAGGTGCGGACGATCCTGCAGTTCGAACCCGGACTGGTCGACCTGGTGCTGCTCGACAACATGGCGGACGCCGAGCTGAGCGCGAGCGTCGCCCTGCGGGCGGAGCTCGCGCCGACGATTCTGCTCGAGGCGTCCGGCGGCGTCACGCTCGCACGCGTGCGGGCCGTCGCCGCGACCGGAGTGGATCGAATCTCGGTCGGCGCGGTGACGCACTCGGCGCCGGCGCTCGACATCGGCCTCGACCTGGAGCCGGCGTGACCCGCGTGACGCTCGACGCGTGGCCGGAGCGTCTCGAGGCGGTGGCGTCGACGCTCGATCCGCCGCTCGGGCCGGTCGTGGTGCTCGAGGAGACCGACTCGACGCAGGATGCCGCGCGTCGGCTCGCCCTTCCCGTCGGCGCGGTCGTGACCACGGGACGCCAACGGGCGGGGCGGGGCCGGCTCGGTCGCTCGTGGCACGACACCGGCGACGAAGGGCTGGCGGTGACGCTCGTGCGGCCCGAGGCGGAGGCGTCGCGGCTGACGCTGGCGTACGCGGTCGCGGTCGCCCGGTTTCTGGAGACGCGTGTCGCCGACGCCGTGTGCTTGCGGTGGCCCAACGACGTGATGGTCGGAGCCCGCAAGATCGCCGGCATCCTGATCGAGTGCCGGGACGGGGTGGCCCACTGCGGCATCGGTCTCAACGTCGGTCAGGAGAGCTGGCCGCCCGCGTTGGCCGGGGTCGCCGTGAGCATGCGGCAGCTCGGGGCGGCGGGGGAGCGGCTGGACGTGCTCGCCGAGCTGCTTCCGACGCTCGTCGAGGCCGAGCGACTCCCCGAGGGGCGGCTCGACGACGCCTTCGCCGCGCGGGACGGCCTGGTCGGCACGACGGCGTCGTTCCGCGTCGGGCGGGAGCTGATCACGGGCCGCGTCGAGCGGGTGGAGGCGAGGGCCGGGCTGCGGATTCGCGTCGACGGCCGGTCGGTGTGGCTTCCCGCGGCGACCACCCGCAACGCCGGGGGCCCCGACGGGTAGAGCGACCGGCGGCCGCGAGAGCCGGGAATTCCCCCCGCGGGGGCCATCCGCTAAGCTACCGAACTCGCCTGACCGCCTCCCGGAACCGACCACCCGTGCCCGACCCTGGCCTCCAACCGGACTTCTCCTGGCGCGCGCACCCCGCTCGCGAGCACCGCGGCCGCGCGGTGCTGGGGGTGGTGGCGGTGGGCGTCTTTGCGACCCTTTCCGGCCTGCTCATGCAGAGCATCTGGTGGGCCGTGGCCGCGGCGATGTGCCTCCTTCTGACGCTCAACCGGTTCTTTCTGCCCAGCGAGTTCGAAGTCGACGCCGAGGGGCTGACCGCCCGGTACCCGCTCCGCCGGCAGCGGGTCCGTTGGGAGACCTTGCGCAGGTTCACGTGCGGAATGAACGGCGGCGTGCTGAGCACTCGCTCCCGTCCGTCGTTCCTCGACGGCTCACGCAGCGTGCACGTGCTGTTCGGCCGGGAGCGGGAGCGGGTCTGCCGCATCATCCGCGAGCGTCTGCCCGAGGGGGGTACGGCGTGGGCACTGTGAGGCAACGCATCAAGCACGCGTTCGCGGTCGATCCCCCCGGCTCCGCGACGCCGACGCCCGAGCAGCAGCCGGCCGTCGACTGGGTGTGCAAGCAGGTCGCCCGCCGTCACCTGACCATGCCCGGGCTGATCGCCCTGGAGATGTCGCGACCGCTCAACTTCATGGCGGCGCAGACCATGCACTTCTTCGCGCCGGCGGTGTCGGCCCTCGCCCGTCACCAGACCCGTGATCACTACAACCACTTCGCTCAGTTCCTCGAGCAACGCGGTTCGTTCCTCTACCTGGCGGAACGGGTCGAGCATTTCGAGGAGGAGTTCGAGCGTCGGGAGAAGGCCGCCACGGCGCCGAGCCCCGACGAGAGCGCGGATTCTCGAGAAGGACCATGACGACCATCGATCCCGACCGCATTAACGTGATCCTCGCGACGGATTGCGGCTCGACCACCACGAAGGCGATCCTCATCCAGAAGGTCGACGGCGAGTACCGTCAGACCCACCGCGGAGAGGCGCCGACGACCGTGGAAGAGCCGTTCGCCGACGTCACCATGGGCGTCGTCAACGCCGTCACCGAGGTGGCGGAGCTGGCCGGCCGACAGCTGGTGGATGAGAGCGGCAAGATCATCCAGCCCGCGACCGAAGGGCGGGGCTGCGACCTCTACATCTCGACCTCGAGCGCCGGTGGCGGTCTCCAGATGATGGTGGCCGGCGTCGTCGCCGAGATGACCGCGGCCAGCGCGAAGCGAGCCGCGTTGGGGGCCGGCGCGATCGTCATGGACGTCATCGCCTCCAACGACAAGCGAAAGCCGCACGAGCAGATCCAGCGGATCCGCGAGCTGCGTCCGGACATGATCCTCGTCTCCGGCGGCACCGACGGCGGCGACGCGAAGAAGGTCGTCGAGATCGCCGAACGCATCGCCCCGGCGAAGCCGCAGCCGCGCTTCGGCGGCGCCTACAAGATGCCCGTCATCTATGCGGGCAACGAGGACGCGGTGCCCACGATCAAGACGACCTTCGACGACTCGATCGATCTGTCGATCGTCGAGAACCTGCGGCCGGTGCTGGAGCGGGAGAACCTCGGCCCCGCCCGCGACGCCATCCACGACGTGTTCCTCGAGCACGTCATGGCGCACGCCCCCGGCTACAACCGGCTGATGGAATGGACGGACGCCCCGATCATGCCGACGCCCGGCGCGGTGGGCAACATCCTCCAGACCATCGCCGAGCGGCAGGGCATCAACGCGGTCGGTGTCGACATCGGCGGCGCGACGACCGACGTCTTCTCCGTCTTCGAGAACACGTTCAACCGCACCGTGTCGGCCAACCTCGGGATGAGCTATTCGATCTCGAACGTCTGCGCCGAAGCGACGATGCCGAACGTGCTGCGCTGGGTCCACTTCGACATGGACGAGCGGGAGCTTCGCAACCGCGTCAAGAACAAGATGATCCGCCCGACGACGATCCCGCAGTCGATGGAGGCGCTCGTCTTCGAGCAGGCGGTCGCCCGCGAAGCACTTCGCCTCGCCTACCAGCAGCACAAGGAGTTCGCGACCACCCTCAAGGGCGTGCAGCAGCAGCGGACGGTCGGCGACACCTTCAGCCAGGAGATCAGCGGGCAGACGATCGTCGACAACATGAAGCTCGACCTGCTCGTCGCCTCCGGCGGGGTGCTCTCCCACGCGCCCCGGATGGAGCAGACCGCCATGCTGCTCATCGACGCGTTCCAGCCCGAGGGCTTCACGACGCTCGCGAAGGACAGCATCTTCATGATGCCGCACCTCGGCGTGCTGGCGCAGGTGCACCCGGTGGCGGCGATGGAGGTGTTCGAGCGTGACTGCCTCGTCTACCTCGGCACGTGCGTCGCCGCCAAGGGACACGGCAAGCCCGGCCGTCCCTGCTTCACCTATGAGATCAAGGGCCAGACGCTCAACGAAACGGGAGAGATCGAATACGGCGGTCTCAAGCTCCTGCCGCTCGGCATCGGAGAGACCGCGACCGTGACGGTCGAGCCCGCCAAGGGCTTCGATCTCGGCGGCGGTCTCGGCAAGCGGGTGGCCCGCGAGGTCAAGGGCGGGACGGTCGGTCTCGTACTGGACGGCCGCGGTCGGCCGCTGGTCCTGCCGGAGGAGCGGGAGGAGTGCAAACGCACGATCGAGTCGTGGATCGAAGCGCTCGACCTCTATCCCGATCTCACCGCCGTCGCCGTCTGAGAACCCACGAACCTCTCTACCGCCGGAAACACCAATGGCTCAGGCATACACCCCCGGACTCAAGGTCACCAACCGCCAGACGCATCGCGCCCGACGGGTGCTCCCGATCAAGGGCGACGTGCTCGTCGGGATGGGTGACCGCGTCGAGGCGCAGCAAGTGGTCGCCCAGACCTTCATGCCCGGCGAGATCATGCCGGTCAACCTGGCCAACATCCTCTCGATGCCGGCCGGTGACGTGAAGGAGTGCCTTCTGATCAAAGAGGGCAAGCGGGTGGAGGTCGGCGAACCGCTGGCCCGGACGAAGGGGATCTTCGGTCTCTTCAAGACGACCTACCAATCGAAGTTCGCCGGGACGGTCGAGACGGTGTCGGACGTGACCGGGCAGCTCATCATCCGGGGCGAGCCGATTCCGGTCGAGGTGAAGGCCTACCTCAGCGGCACCGTGGTCGAAGTGATTCCCGACGAGGGCGTGGTGATCGAGGAGGACGTCACGTTCATCCAGGGCATCTTCGGCATCGGCGGGGAGTCGTACGGCACGATCAAGATGGTGGCCAAGAGCCACGAGCAGGAGCTCACGGCGGACCTCATCCACGCCGACTGCAAAGACTGCGTCATCGTCGGCGGGGCGCGGGTGACGCACGACGCGATCAAACGCGCGATCGAGGTCGGGGCGGCCGGGATCGTCGCCGGCGGCATCGACGATCAGGACCTCAAGCTCATTCTCGGCTACGACTTGGGCGTTGCGATCACCGGCACCGAGCGGATCGGCCTGAGCGTCATCATCACCGAGGGCTTCGGCGAGATCGCGATGGCGGAGCGATCGTTCAACCTGCTTCGCGCCCGCGAGGGCGATTTTGCCTCGATCAACGGGGCCACGCAGATCCGGGCGGGCGTGATGCGGCCGGAAATCGTGATTCCGCTGTCCGCCGAAGAGAAGGCACGGGAGCTGGAGCCCGAGCACACGGCGGGTCAGCTCGAGGCCGGGCGGCCCATCCGCATCATTCGCGATCCGTACTTCGGTCTGATCGGCGAAGTCGGCGACCTGCCGGCCGAGCCTCACGTGCTCGGATCGGGGTCGAAGGCCCGCGTACTTGAAGTCAAGCTTGATTCCGGGGAGAGTGTCGTCGTTCCCCGTGCGAACGTCGAGCTCATCGAAGCCTGATCGCCGGTTCGCCGGAAGCGTCCGATCGAAAGGAGCCCGCATGAGAAGCCGCCGGTCCCGCCGACCACATCGAGCCCGCCTCCGCCTGGCGTGGACGCTCGCGATGGTGGCCCCGCTCCTGCTGTTCGCGTCGGCGAGCGTCGCCCAGACGCCCGCCCCGCCGGCGAACGTCGTCGCCGTCGACCACGACTGGGACAACGGGAAGAAGGTCGACCTGAGTTGGGATCTCTCTCCCGACGATGCATCGATCGACGGCTATCAGATCATGAAGTCGGAGACGGACGCCGACGGGGTGACGACCTTCGCCTTCCTGGACATCGTGATGCCGGGCACGTCGACCTACACCGCCAACGAGCTGCAGCACGGTGAGAGCTACCACTTCCAGGTCTTCGCCTTCCGCGGCACCAGCAAGTCCGAGCCGGTGCAGACCGCGACCGCGGTGACCACGACGATGGAAGCATTCGATGGCGAGCGTTTGTGGCTCGCCATCATCACGCTGGTCTTCTGCGGGGCGGTCATCTACTGGATCCTCCACGCCCGCAGCGGAAAGCCGGTCAAGGTGCGGAAGATCGCCGGGCTCGAGGCGGTCGACGAGGCCGTGGGCCGGGCGACCGAGATGGGCCGCTCGTGTCTTTACATTCCGGGCATCCAGGACATCAACGAGATCCAGACGATCGCGAGCATGACCGTCCTCGCCCGCGTCGCGAAGACGGCCGCCGAATACGACGCCAAGGTCGAGGTGCCGACGAGCCGTTCGCTGGTGATGACCACGGCCCGCGAGACCGTGCAGGCGGCGTTCCTCGCGGCGGGTCGGCCCGATGCGTACAACAAGGACCTCATCTACTACGTCACCGACGAGCAGTTCGGCTTCGTGGCGTATCTGCAGGGCATGATGGTGCGGGAGAAGCCGGCCGCGTGCTTCTACATGGGCGCGTTCTTCGCCGAGTCGCTGATCCTCGCGGAGACGGGCAACTCGATCGGCGCGATCCAGATTGCGGGAACCGCCATGCCGGCGCAGCTCCCGTTCTTCGTCGCCGCCTGCGACTACACGCTCATCGGCGAGGAGTTCTTCGCCGCCTCGGCGTACCTCTCCGGATCACCGGAGGAGCTCGGCAGCCTGAAGGGTCAGGACGTCGGCAAGGTGATCGTCGCGATCCTTCTCGTCATTGGGGTCCTGGCGGCGACCATCGGGGCGATGGCAGATGCGCCCGCTTTGGACGATTTTGTCGCGTTCCTGAAGAACACGATGCTCACGTAAGGAGCCCAGCGGATGAAACGGAACATACCGCTGTTGGTGGCCATGATCGCCGGGTTCGTCATGATCGTGGCGTACTTCATCCCCTACACCGAGGACTGGGGCGAGGTTGTCGGCATCTGGTTCGACATCCTCGCGGCCATCGCGTTCATCCTCGGCGGCGGCAACCTGATGAAGGTGCACCTCAGCAAGGTGTCGGATCGCGCGGCCGGGTGGGCCTACTCGGTGATCACCCTCGCGGCGTTCCTGTTCACGCTGGCGGTGGGGCTCTTGAAGATCGGCGTGCCTCCCAACGAGATGCACCCCGACCAGGCCTGGGGCGGTCTGTACCGCGAGATCGGCAGCCCGTTCTGGTGGCTCTTTGAGTACGCCTTCAAGCCGCTCACCGCGACGATGTTCGCGATGCTGGCGTTCTACGTGGCCTCCGCGGCCTTCCGGGCTTTCCGGGCGAAGAACTTCGAGGCGATCCTCCTGCTCGGCACGGCGTTCATCATCCTGCTCGGGCGCACCGCCGCCGGGCCGTTCCTGACCGATTGGTTTCCCGATGCGATGTCGGGACTGAAGGCCGACGAGCTGAGCGCGTACCTCATGACCGTGTTCAACAAGGCCGGCAACCGGGCGATCATGATCGGGATCGCCCTCGGCACCGCCTCGGTGTCGCTGAAGATCCTGCTGGGCGTCGACCGCTCCTATCTCGGTTCGGGGGAGGAATGAACCATGTATGAGTTCTTCAAGAACCTGGATCGCCGGTGGGTGTTCCTGTTGATGTTCCTCGCGGTGGCGTTGCCGATCCTCTTCCAAGCGCAGTTCCCCGAGAAGGCATCGGGTCTCGCCACCGCCGTATTCGAGAAGCTCGAAGCGCTGGATGAGGGCGATCGCGTCCTGCTCGCGTTCGACTTCGATCCGGCCAGCGAGGGTGAGCTGGGGCCGATGGCGACCTCCTTCGTGCGGCACTGCTGCGAGAAGAAGCTCAAGATGTACTTCATGGCCCTGTGGCCCGTCGGCGAGCAGATGATCACCGACAACATCAACAAGGTCATCCGGGCGGACTTCCCCGAGCTCGTCGAGCACGTGGATTACGTCAACCTCGGCTTCAAGGCGGGCAACGAGGGCGTGATCAAGGTGGTCATCACCGATCTCCGCCAGCTCTACACCACCGACGCCGCCGGCACGTCGCTGGAAGACATCCCCATGATGCAGGGGGTCGAGAACATCCAGCAGATGGACCTCATGTGCAACGTCTCGGCCGGGTACCCGGGCACCAAGGAGTGGGTGCAGTACGCGGTCACCCGCTACCCCGACGAGATCACGCTCGTCGCCGGATGTACGGGCGTCCAGGCGCCGCTCCTGTATCCGTACATCCCGCAGCAGCTTCCGGGTCTGCTGGCGGCCATCAAGGGCGCGGCGGAATACGAGAACCTCGTTCTCGACAAGTACGGTCAGAACATTCTCGTCCCCGACGAGGACGGCGAGATGATCATTCCGGGCAAGTACACGGAGGGGAAACGGCGGATGGGCCCACAGCTCATTGCCCACATCCTCATGGTGCTGCTCATCATCGCGGGCAACATCATCTACTTCGTTGGTCGAACGCGGGAGGGTCGCTAGATGAAACGCGAGAACATCATCTGGATCGTCCTGATCGCGATCGGCGTGCTGCTGGTCGGGGGTCGGGTGCTGATGACCGGAGGCGTGGGCAAGGCCTACGTGAGGGCGGTTCCGGCCGCGGTGGACGATGCGCACCCCGACGGACGCTGGACCACCTACGAGCAGTCGAGCCAACGCGCCTACGCGGAGGCGATGGCGGCGGACCCCACCCAAACGACCTACCAGCTCAGCCTGTCCCGGACGTTCGGCATCTGGGTCGCGGCGCTCTTCACGCTCTTCATCTTCTCTTTCCTCATCAAGGACAACCCGTTCTACAAGATCGCCGAGGCGTGCGTCGTCGGCGTGTCCGCGGCCTATTGGATGGTGATCGGATTCTGGACGACGATCGTGCCGAACCTCATCGGCAAGCTGTCGCCGGACCTCGTCCGGAGCTGGGCGTTGCCCGGGCTCGGCGAGGAGCAACGCCCGGAGCTCATCTACATCGTCCCGACGATCCTCGGCGTGATGCTGCTGTGGCGGCTGTCACCCAAGGGCGGGTGGATCTCGCGGTGGCCGATGGCGTTCATCATCGGCGTGTTCTGCGGTTTGCGTCTGGTCACCTTCATTCACGCGGACTTCCTCAGTCAGATCCGCAACGGCATCGTCCCCCTGTGGGTCGAGACCGGCGGCTCGTTCGACTTCTGGGAATCGCTGCGGAACGTCTTCCTGATCGTGGGCGTCCTGTCGTCGCTCGTCTACTTCTTCTTCTCGATCGAACACCGCGGCGTGGTCGGGAAGACGGCGCGGCTGGGCATCTGGTTCCTGATGGTCACGTTCGGTGCGGCCTTCGGCTACACGGTGATGGGCCGCATCGCGCTCCTCGCGATCCGGATCGAGTTCATCTTCGACGACTGGCTCTGGCTCATCGACCCGACGGGCAAACGCGAGCTCGTCGCGATGATCCTGCAACCCGCGCTGAGCACGATCGGTCTCGCATGATCGCGCCCGGACTCCGTTGGGCGGGCCAGGGCCGGCCCAACGGGTGCTACTGCGACAGGAACAGCGGCAGCGTCGAGTGTTGCATCGCGTGCAGCGCCGTGTCGCCGAGGATCAGCCGGAAGATCTTGTGACGGGCGGTCGAGCCCATCACGACCAGATCCGACTCCCAGTCCTCCGCATGGGGGAGCAGGCCGTCGACGGGACTGTCCGGCATGCTCTCGGTCTCGGCGTTGATGCCGTGGGCGTGCAGGTATGCGGCGGCGTCCGCCAGCAGTGGCGTCGAGGTGTCCGTGTCCATGTCGAACGTCACCACCCGCGCCCTGATGTCGGGCCAGGGGTTGAGCTGCACGAACTGCTTCATCGCCTTCGCTGACTCCATCGAGCCGTTGTAGGCGAAGAGCACGCGGCGGATCGGACGGTAGTTCTCGGAGACTGCCAGCAGCGGCCGCACGCCCTTGGCGATGAGCTTGATCACCTCGTCGTCCGGGTTCTCGACAACGCCGTATTCGAACAGGCTTCGCAGGCCGAACACGGTGAAGTCGTGGTACCGCCAGAGGTCGGTGAGGCTCTCCAGCGTGTCCCCGGTCTCCCGGTCGACGGTGTAGGGAAGATCGGCGTCGCGGCACGTCTTCTCGAACCGCTCGATCTCCTCTTCGATCCGCTCGCCGGTGATGGTGCGGCGGTGCTCGACGAGCACGTGCGCGGCGCTGGAGCCGCCGATCGGGACCGGGCCGACCGATTCGATCCGCTGCGGATCGACGATGGTGACCCCGGTCAGCTCCGCCCGGTGGATGCGGGCGAGGTTGGCGGCGTGCTGGATGGCCGCGGGAGTGAACGGAGTGCCGCTGAGGGCGACGAGGATCTTCTTGATCATCGCGGGTGTCTCTTTTCTTCGGAGCGGTTCAGTGACCGGGAACGACCGGGGCCGGGTGCAGGGTTTCAACGATCGGCGTGACGACCGGCTCGACCGGGTCCGCGTCGCCGCCGCTGGGCATGATCAGGGAGATGATCACGAAGATCGGCAGGAGGTAGACGAGAGCGTACTTGAAGAAGTACCCGAAGAAGCTCGGCATACGCACGCCGGACTGCTCCGCGATCGCCTTGACCATGAAGTTCGGTCCGTTGCCGATGTACGTCATGGCCCCCAGAAAAACCGCCCCGAGGCTGATGCCGACCAGGAGATCGGGGCGGATGATCGTGCTCGCGCGGGTGACGCCCGGTTCGAGCGCGTTGGCGGTCTCGAAGAACACGACGTAGGTCGGTGCGTTGTCCAGCACCGCCGACAGCGAGCCCGTCGCCCAGAAGAAGTGCCAGGGCTCGGAGAGACCGAGGTTGGCCCCGTGGACCTTCAGCACTTCGAGCGGCACCTGCATCGCGATGAAGATGCCGACGAAGAGCGCCGCCACCTCGGCGATCGCCGCGTAGTTGAACTGGTTGTCCGCCCGGACGCCCTTCGGTGTCGTGAAGAGCGAGATCGCCACGATGCCGAGCATCACGGCCTCCCGCAGAAACGGGAACGCGATGAACGACGTTCCCAGCACCGGCTTGCCGGGGACGATGAACGCCACCGCGGCGACGATGCCGGCAAGCCACAGGATGTTGACCGCGCCACGCAGACGCAGCGGCTCCCGCTGCGTCTCGTCGCGGCAGATGTCTGCCAGCGACTCGCGTTTGTACGCGCGGGTGTCGACCACGTAGTAGGTGATCAACAGCAGCACGCAGCACAACGCCCAGGGCATCCAGAGGTTGAACGTCCAGAAGAAGTCGACGCCCCGCAGGTAGCCGAGGAAGAGCGGGGGGTCACCGATCGGCAGCAGGGTGCCGCCGATGTTGCTGACGAGGAAGATGAAGAAGACGACCGTATGCACCACGTGCCGCCGCTCCGAGTTGGTCTGGAGCAGCGGGCGGATGAGCAGCATGCTCGCTCCGGTCGTGCCGATGAAGCTCGCGATCGCGGCCCCGAAGGCCAGGAACGCGGTGTTGGTCGACGGGTGCGCGGCGAGATCGCCCTTGAGGCTGATGCCGCCGGAGATGACGTAGAGGCTGAAGAGAAGCACGATGAACGGCACGTACTCGCCGGGGATCGCGTGGTTCAGAACCGGCAGCAGGGAATCGGGCCCCTTTGCCCACAGGTAGTAGGCGAGCGTGCACCCCGCACACCCCATGGAGACAGCGAGCCGGTTGACGTTCTCCTCCCACCAATGATGGGTGAACGGAATCAGCGGCAACACCGCGATCGAGGCCAGCAGGACGCCGAAGGGCACCGTGCCCAGCCCCCACAGACGAGGAAGATCCGCCACGCCGTGGTCGCCGCCGTGGGCATCGTGCAGATGCGCGATGTGGTAGTAGACGAGGTACCCCAGGAGCGCTGCCCCCAGGATCATGGCCGCCCAGCTCAGCGGGCTGACACGCGTTTTCCTCGACCCGGTGTCCATTTGAACGGCCAGTTGCGAAGTCATCGACGCGTGCTCCGGAATCGCGGAAGCGAGAGGGCGAATCGGCGTCGACGAAGGGGCGTAGGGTAGCGACCCATGGGCACTGCGGGGCGCCCGTTGCCGTTCGTGGTCGACTCCCGACCGACTCGCGGGACCGGTGGTTATCGACCACGCACGAGGCCGCCTGAATCGGGCGTCCGCGAAAAACCGCGAACCGGGCATGGGTCCCCGACGGTTATCGCCCGCCGGCTTGCTCGCGGGTCGACCTCGTCCCTATCCTCGTCAATCTCGTGTGTGGAGGTTTCCGTTGACCGCTCGACTGCGTGGGCTCATCTCGACGACGATCGTCACGCTCGTGACGTTGGCCGGGTCGTGTCCGTCGTCCGGGGCCGAGCCGTTCCGGCTCGGGGTCTACGAGGCGACGGCCTCCGCGTTGCGTCAGCCGGCGGCGGTCGCGATCGGCGTCGACGACGCGATCTACGTCGCCGAAGCCGACGCCGGACGCATCGCGATCTACGGTCGCGACGGCATCTTGCGGCGGGTCCTCGGCCGCCGCGGTCACGGCGAGGGGGAGCTGCTCGATCCCGGCGGCGTGGCGGTGACGCCCGACGGCCGGGTGTTCGTGAGCGACACGGGAAACCACCGGGTGCAGGTCTTCGGGCCAGACGGCACGCGACGCACCGGCTGGGGTTCGTACGGGGCGGCCGCCGGAGCGTTCAACGAGCCCCGCGGCATCGATGTCACGAGCGACCGCGTCTACGTCTGTGACCTCGGCAACCACCGGGTGCAGATCTTCGATCACGACGGCGCCCCCGTCGGCGTGATCGGCGGCTTCGGCGTGGAACCGGGGCGGTTCAACCGGCCGCTCGACGTCGTGGTCGCGACCGACCGGTCGATCTTCGTCGCCGATGCCGACAACAACCGCATTCAGAAGTTCTCCGCCGACGGCGACTACCTTCTCGCGTGGGGCGACTGGGGCCCCTTCAGCGGTTTGCTCGACGAGCCGAGCGGTCTCGCCTGGCACGACGGGCGTCTGTTCGTGGCCGACCGACGCAACCACCGCATCCAGCTCTTCGACGCCGGGGGTACGCTCATCGAGCGGTGGGGGACCCACGCGGTGCTGCCGCACGAGGGCGAGGGAAAGCTGCACTATCCCGATGACCTGGCGATCGCGCCGTCGGGGACGTTCGCGGTCGTGGCGGAGGCGTTCGAGCGGCGGGTCCAGATCTTTGCGTCCGACCCCGGGCCCGCGCCGGAAGCCGCCGAGGCGACCCGCACCGTGCTGAGCCGGAAGGTTCCGCACTTCGGCACGCGATTGGACATCGACGAGAAGCTGCTGACGATCGCGGAGCCGGAGAGCCATCGCGTGTACGTCTTCGAGCTCAGCGGGAAGATCCCGATCATCATCGGCGACTTCGGCGAGCGGGGGACGCGGTTCGGGCAGATGATCCGGGCCGCCGGGCTGGAGCTGGACGTCGCCCAGCGGGCGCTGCTGATGACCGACACGGCGACACGACGCGTGCAGCGGTTCCACCTCGACTACGATCCCGACGCTCCCCGCGCCTATTCACGCCGCCGCGGCCGCTTCAGCCGCAGCGACGACTTCGCCGCGATCGCCGAACGCGACGGCATCGACGTCGCCTGGCCGATCGAGCCCGCGGCGCTCGAGCAGGACGCGGACGGCAACTGGTACGTCGTCGATGCCCGCAACTGCCGGGTCTTCGTCTTCGACCCCGACTGGCGTTTCGAGCGGAGCTGGGGCGGATACGGCGGTGCCCCGGGTCAGCTGCGGCAGCCGACGGATCTCGCGTTCGACCAGTCCGGTGAGGTCGTTTACGTCGTTGATGCCGGCAATCATCGGGTCCAGATGTTCGATCGCTCCGGTCGAACGCGGGGGGCGTTCGGTCAGGCGGGCGACGGCCCCGGCCAATTCGCCGCGCCCTTCGGTCTCTCGGCCGGCCGTGACGGGTTCGTGTACGTGACCGATCGCGCCGCCCACCGCGTTCAGAAGTTCACCGAGTCCGGCGATTTCGTCACCGCGTGGGGCGAGCTGGGGATCGAGCACGAGCAATTCTGGCAGCCGCGCGGGATCGACCAGGACGACGCCGGTCGCGTCTACGTGCTCGACTACGGGAACCACAAGGCCAAGATCTTCTCGCCCGAGGGGGAGTGGCTGGTCACGTTCGGCACCGGACGCGCGTACACCCGTGACGACGTCTCGCGTTCACCTCGAGGTGGCCAATGATCCACCGCAACGCCGGAATCACGACCACGCTCGCCGTCCTGCTGCACGCCGGTCTGCTGGCCGGCTGCGAGCGGCAGCCGGCATCGACCCCGCCCGCCGCGACGGCCCCGGCCCCGGCCGACGCCGATGCGGCGACGGCAACATCGCTGGCCCACGAGGTCGTGAGCACGAGCGGGCGTTATCTCGTGCGGTACGAAACCGATCCCGCCGCGATCCCGCTGAACGACGTCTTCGGGCTCCGCGCCCGCATCTTCGACGCGGCCCGCACCGACACGCCGCTCCGCTCGGTCACGCTGACGGTGGACGCGCGGATGCCCGCCCATCGTCACGGCATGAATCGCGAGCCGGAGATCACGCTCGAGCCCGACGGCACCTTCCTCGTGAGCGGGATGCTCATGCACATGCCAGGGGCGTGGGAGCTGCACTTCGACGTCACCCGCGGGGCCGTGACCGAGCGGGCGCAGGTGGATGTCACCTTGCGATGATCGACCGCGCGCCCCCGGTCAGCCCGGCTCTCATCCCGTCTCTCATCTGGTCTCTCAGTTGGGCTCTCATCCTGTCGACGACGCTCGGGTGCCGCCCCGACCCCGACCCGCCGCCCCCTTCCGACGCCTCCGGCGTCACCGTGACACACGCGACGCCGGCGGTCGCGTTCACGCCGGAGGAGCGGGCGACCATCCTGACGCTGTCGCCACTCCCGCCGACGCCACCGGATCCGACGAACGCGGTCGCCGACGACCCGGCCGCCGCCCGGCTCGGGCAGTTCCTCTTCTTCGACACCCGGCTCTCGGCCGACGGCAACGTCTCCTGCGCAACCTGTCACGATCCGGCGCTGGCGTTCACGGACGGACGGCGGCTCGGGCAGGGGCTGGCGGAGCTGACGAGGCACTCGATGGGTCTCGCCAACGTCGCGCACAACCGCTGGTTCTTCTGGGACGGCCGGGCCGACACCCTGTGGGCGCAGGCCCTCGGCCCGATCGAGGATGAACGCGAGCACGGCACGACCCGCGTCGGCGTGGCCCGCGTCCTCGCCGAGGATCCCGCGTTGCGCGACGCGTACGAGGCGATCTTCGGGCCGCTGCCTCCGCTCGCCGATGTGTCGCGGTTTCCCGTCGCGGCGCGTGCGGTGATCGATGATCCGGCGCACCCACACCACGTCGCGTGGACGGCCATGAGCGAAGCCGACCGCGATGCGATCGACGGCGTGTTCGCCAACGTGGGCAAGGCGATTGCGGCCTACGAGCGTCGCCTCCGGAGCGACCGGTCGCCCTTCGACCGGTTCGTCGCCGGTCTCCGTTCCGGCGACGCGGACGATCTCGCCGCGTTGCCCGAGACCGCGCAACGCGGGCTGCGGCTGTTCATCGGACGCGCCAACTGCACGCTCTGCCACTTCGGGCCGAACTTCACCGACGGCGAGTTTCACTCGACCGGCGTCGCGCCGCTCGCGGGCGGGGCGCTCTTCGATCCGGGACGCTACGACGGTATCACGCGTCTCCAGGCCGACCCCTTCAACGCCGCCGGTCCCCACGCCGACGCCACGGGCGTGTCCGCCGAGGCCGCCGCATCGAAGGTCCGGTCGGTCATCCGCAGCCCGGACAGCTGGGGACAGTTCAAGACGCCGTCCCTCCGGGAGGTCGCCCGCACCGCCCCCTACATGCACGAGGGGCAGTTCGATTCCCTGACGCGGGTCGTGCGGCACTACGCCACGCTCGAGGGAGCCGTGATGCCGAGCCACCACCAGGAGCAGCTCCTCGTGCCGCTGGACCTGACGGAGCAGGAGCAGTCCGATATCGTCGCCTTTCTCGAGCACCTCTCCTCGGAGCCCCTCCCCGACCATCTGCTGGCCGCTCCCGAGGATCCGCGACACCCAACGGGGCCCTGACGGAGGCGAATCCCGCGTGGGGGCTGGTCAGGCACCGTACGCGGAGGTACTGTTGAACGACCACTCCGCCCACCTGCAGACGCATGGAGTCATTTCATGATTGATCGTCTTCCCACGGTCCGCTTGTTCGCCATCGGCGTTGCCGTGGTGTCTGCCTCCGCCGTCGCCCTGGCCCACCAGGACGACCCGAAGGCGAAGGGCTTCGCGCCGATCTACGAGGGTCCGGGCTGGCGCGCGAGCGCCCACGCCCTGGGCGGACCGTCGTTCCCGGCCGAGGGCATCGACCTGTTGGCGTGGATGCCGCTCACCGAGTTCCCGGGTGCGGGCGCGGGTCCGGCCGCGGACATCTGGGGCTACGTCTCCCCGAGCGGTCGTGAGTACGCGATCGTCGGCACGAGCTGCACGACCGGCTTCGTCGACGTGACCGATCCGACCGACCCCCAGCTCGTGGGCAGCATCGAGGGCCCGTGCTGCATCTGGCGGGACATCAAGACCTACGACCACTACGCGTACATCGTGAGCGAGTGTGGCCTGGGCATCCAGGTCATCGATCTCGACGACATCGATGCGGGCACGATCTCGTACGTGGGCAACACCGACGGCGGCGTCGGCTCCGCAAGCCACAACGTCGCGCTCAACGAGGACAGCGGCTACCTCTACCGCACCGGCGGCAGCGGCAACGGCCTGGCGATCTACAGCCTCGCCGACCCGGCGGCCCCCGATCTCGTGCGGGTGTGGGACGAGCGTTACGTCCACGACGCGCAGGTCGTCACCTACACCGAAGGACCGTACGCCGGCCGCGAGATCGCGTTCTGCTGCGGCGGATTCGGCGGCGGCTGGGTCGAGACCGGCCTGGACATCCTCGACGTGACCGACAAGGACAACATCATCCAGCTCGCTCGGTACCAGTACCCCAACGGCGTGTACTCGCACCAGGGCTGGCTGTCGGAGGACAAGCAGTACTTCTACCTCGGCGACGAGCTCGACGAGGGCGATCTGGGCATCACGACCGAGACGAAGGTCATCGACGTCTCCGACCTTGAGAATCCCGTCGAGGTGACCGTCTTCACGAACGACAACGCCGCCACCGGGCACAACCTCTTCGTGCACGAAGGGCTCATCTTCGAGGGCAACTACACCAGCGGGCTGCGGATCTTCGACGCGAGCGATCCGCTGAACGTCACCGAGATCGCCTACTTCGACACGCACCCGGAGATCGACACGGACGGCTACGACGGCCTGTGGGCTCCGTATCCGTACCTGCCGAGCGGCACGATCCTCGGCAACGACCGCCAGCGGGGTCTGTTCATCTGGCAGCTGCCGACCGCGACCACCACCGGTGACGTCGATCTCGACGGCGACGTGGACTTCACCGACCTGCTGATCGTGCTCTCCGCCTGGGGCGAGTGTGCTCCGAAGGGCGAGTGCCCGGCCGACGTCGACGGCGACGGCACCGTCGGGTTCACCGATCTGCTGCTGCTCCTGGCCAACTGGACCTGATCTCCGGTCCCCGATCGCGAATCCCAGACCCCCGGCTCCGGCCGGGGGTTTTTTTCTTTGGGTTCCCGGTCGTGGGGGAGATCCGGCGTCCTCCGCCCGTACTTGGGTGGATCTGGGACGCCGCGGGCGACGAATGAAAGGAAGCGGTTGCCGGGGTCGAGGAGGTCTCCGGCGCCGCGCGCTCCTCAAATGCCCCTATTTTCGCCATTCTCACGTCATGAGCGGCCCAGTTCGAAACATCCATTGGCGGCGGACGATGGGATCAGGTACGTTTGATGCACGCCAGCCACGGGCTCGAACCACGACAACTGGAGAATTCTCGGATGCTTGTGAAGACCAACGGCCGCCTCGTCGCGGCCGCCACGGTGACCCTGACCGCGATCTCGACGGTGATGGCTCACCAGGACGATCCCAAGGCCAAGGACACCCATGAGCCCTACGTCGGCCCCGGCTACCGGGCGGCGACCGACGGTGGTGACCCCGGATTCCCCGCGGACGGCGTCGTGCTGCTGTCCTGGATCCCCATCGCCGAGTTCGGCGGCGGCAGCGGGAGCGCGAACGACAGCTGGGGCTACACGTCGCCCTCCGGTCGCGAGTACGCGATCATCGGCCTCGAGTGCGGCACCGGCTTCGCGGACATCACCCAGCCCGACAACGCCCAGGTCGTCGGGATGATCCCCGGCACCTGCTGCACCTGGCGTGACATCAAGACCTTTGGCGAGTATGCCTACGTCGTCACCGAGTGCGGCGACGGCATGCAGATCGTCGACCTCACGAACATCGACAGCGGCACGGTCGCGCTGGCCAACAGCGTCACCGTCGGTGGCAGCGACAGCCACAACATCGCCCTGAACACCGACAGCGGCTACGCGTACCGCACCGGTGGCGACCAGTACGGCCTCGGCATCTACGACCTGAACGTCGACCAGGTGAACCCGCCGCTCGTCGCCGTGTGGGAAGAGCGCTACGTCCACGACGCGCAGATCATCACCTACGACTCCGGCCCCTACGCCGGTCGTGAGATCGCATTCTGCTGCAGCGGCTTCAGCTCGGGCGGGGTCGAGACCGGCATCGACATCCTCGACGTCACCGACAAATCCGACATCATCAATCTCGCGCGGTACCAGTATTCCAACGGCGTGTACTCGCACCAGGCGTGGCTCTCGGACGATCGCCAGTACTTCTACCTCGGCGACGAGCTCGACGAGGGTGATCTCGGCATCACGACCGAGACGAAGGTCATCGACGTCTCCGACATCGAGAACCCGATCGAGGTGGCCATCTTCACGAACGGCAGCCCCGCGATCGGTCACAACATGTACGTGCGGGACGGATTGATCTTCCAGGCGAACTACTCCAGCGGCCTGCGGATCTTCGAGACCTCCGACCCCATCGCGCCGACCGAGATCGCCTACTTCGACACCCACCCCGACGACGACGCCACCGACTACGGCGGGATGTGGAGCAACTATCCGTTCTTCGCCAGCGGCGTGGTCATCGCGAGCGATCGCCAGCGTGGTCTGTTCGTCTTGTCCGTCGAGGAGCCGCTCGTGGAGTTCGCCTTCCCGACGCCGCTGCCGGACACGATTCCCTCGTCGGGCGCGACGGTGCAGATCGAGATCGCCGAGCTCGAACCGGGCGCGGTTGTCGACGGTTCGCAGACGCTCTTCTACGAGGTCGGCGAGGATTTCGTCGCCCAGTCGCTCGTGTCGATCGGCGGCGATCTTTACGAGGGCACGCTGCCCGGCGACATCTGCCCCACCGAGATGCGGTACTACTTCAGCGTCGAGACGTCCGAGGGCGACATCGTGACGAGCCCGACCTCCGCGCCGGCGCTCGCGACCTACTCCGTGACCGTCGCCGACGGCTTCGTCGTCGCGCTGATGGACGACATGGAGACCGACCCGGGCTGGTCGGTCGAGAACATCGACCTGACCGACGGCGCCTGGGAGCGGGGCGTGCCCGCCGGCGACGGCGACCGCGGTGATCCCACCGTCGACGCCGACGGCTCGGGCCAGTGCTGGCTGACCGACAACGCGGCCGGCAACACCGACGTCGACGGCGGTCCGACCATGCTGATCTCGCAGACGATCGACCTCACCGGGATCGACGATCCCTGGGTCAGCTACGCCCGCTGGTTCAGCAACAACGATCTCGACGAGGATCGCCTCGACGTGCACGTCTCCAGCGACGACGGTGGGTCGTGGACGCTCGTGGACAGCTTCCCCGACTTCAGTGGCTGGAAGGTGAGCACCCATCGCATCGCGGACTTCGTGACGCCGACCTCGACCTTCCGCATCCGCTTCAGCGCGACCGACAACCCGAACAACTCCGTGACGGAGGCGGCGATCGACGCGTTGGAGATCTTCAGCTTCGTGTGCGAGGACGACGTGCCGGGCGACACCGACGGTGACGGTGACGTCGACTTCGCCGACCTGCTGACGACCCTCTCGTCGTGGGGCCCGTGCCCGCCCCCGCCGGCAGACTGTCCGGCCGACTTCGACGGCAGCGGTGTCGTCGACTTCGTCGATCTGCTGACCGTGCTCTCCAACTGGAGCTGAGGCCGGTTCGCTCGATTGCTCTTACGCCCCCGGCCCCGCGGCCGGGGGTTTTTCTTCGATACGCCGGTTGCCGGTTGATGCGAGACGCGGGCGCCGTCACACTGATCGGAAGGCCCAGGAGGAAAACGCCGTGCGAACGATGATGAACGCTTTGACGACGGTCACGATGACCGCGATCGCCATGATCACCGGCCCCGCGCTCGGTCAAATCCAGCCGCTCGACGAGTTCGCGATCGAGATCGGCTTCGACTCCGGATTCGTCGTCAACGACGGGGTCGAGCGGGCCGTCGTCTACGAGACCATCGTCGAGGTGCCCGCGGCGGCGTGGATCCGTCTCGCCTTCGCCACCGCCGAGCTCGGCGTCGCCCCCGACGGGGGAGCGGACACCATCCTCCGCGTCACCGCGTTGCGGGACGGCGGCACCCAGCATCACACCGCCACGACGCTCGCTCAGTGGCAGGACACCACCGCGTACTTCAACGGCGGCACGCTCCACATCGAGATCGAAGCCGATCCCGGGGCGGCGGCGTCGCGGATCATCGTGAACGAAGCGACGGTCGGCCCCCTCGTGCCGAGCGCGCCGGCCGCGGACACCATCTGCGGCACCACCGACGATCGACAGCTCTCCGACGACCCGCGGGCCGGCCGGCTGGTTCCGATCGGTTGCACCGCGTGGCTCATCGACGACGCCAATCACTGCTTCCTCACCGCCGGTCACTGCGCCCCTGCGGGCAGCGGCGGCACGATGGAGTTCAACGTGCCCCTTTCGACGGGCGGCGGCGCGCTCCAGCATCCGGGCCCCGAGGATCAATACGCGATCGACCCGACGTCGATGCAGAGCAACGGCGGTCAGGGCATCGGGAACGACTGGGCCTACTTCGGCTGCTTCCCGAACACCGAGACCGGTCTGACGCCGGTCGAGGCGCAAGGCGACTTCTTCGTGCTCTCCCTGCCGCCCGCCGTGGGCGGCCAGGACATTCGGATCACCGGCTACGGGACGACCAGCTCCCCGGTGCCGCCCCAGTGGAACCAGGTGCAGAAGACCCACGCCGGGCCCTACGCGTCGTTCGCGGGCTCGGCCGTCGCCTACACCACGGATACGACCGGCGGCAACTCCGGCTCCCCGGTCATCAACGAGTCCACCGGCTTTGCGATCGGCATCCACACGCACGGCGGGTGCGGGGCCGGCGGCGGCGCGAACAACGGCACCGGCAACAACAACTCCGGGCTCCAGAACGCCCTCGAGAATCCCACCGGTGTGTGCATTCCGGTCTCGCTGCTCGGCTTCGACTATCCCGACGGGCTGCCGGAGATGCTCGATCCGTCCGGCGACACGATCCGGGTCGAGGTGTCCGCGCTGGACGGCGGTCGCGACCCGCTCTCCGGCACCGGCATGCTGCACTACGACGCCGGCGCCGGGGTCGTGAGCGTGCCGATGGTCGAGGTGGCCACCAACGTGTACGACGCGGTCTTCCCCGCCCTCACCTGCGGGTCGACCGTGAGCTACTTCTTCACGGCGGAGACGGTCAGCGGCATGGAGACCAGCGATCCGCAGCCGGGCGTCTACACCGCACTCGTCGCGACCAGTCTCACCGTCGCCTTCGCCGACGACTTCGAGAGCGATCTCGGCTGGACGGTGGAGAACATCGATCTCGACGACGGTGCCTGGGAGCGTGGCGTTCCGATCGGCGGCGGCGACCGCGGTGACCCCGCCGACGATTTCGACGGCTCGGGCAACTGCTACCTGACCGACAACGTCGATGACAACTCCGACGTCGACGGCGGCCCCACCCGGCTCATCTCTCCGGCTCTCGACACCTCCGGCCTCGCCAACCCCCACGTCCGTTACGCCCGCTGGTTCACCAACGACGACGGGGACGAGGATCGCATGGACGTTCACCTCTCCTCCAACGACGGGGCGAGCTGGACCCTGGTCGAGAGCGTGCCGGATACCGCCGGTTGGGTCGAGCGCACGGTCGCGGTGGCCGACTTCGTCGAGGTGACGGACTCCGTCCGCGTGCGTTTCAGCGCGACTGACAATCCGAACAACTCCGTGACCGAGGGCGGCATCGACGGCATCGCGATCGTCGACATCGGCTGCGGCAAGACGATCCCCGGCGACGTGGACGGCGACGGTGACGTCGACTTCACCGATCTCCTGGCCGTCATCTCCTCCTGGGGACCGTGCGTCGGCTGCCCGGCGGACATCAACGGCGACGGCGTGGTCGACTTCACCGACCTGCTCATTCTGCTGGCGGCCTGGACCTGAGACCACGCCGCGGTCGACATGCCGGGAATCTCCCGGCCAATTCCCGAGTTGGTGAGCGCGATTCCCCCGCCGGTCATCTGGGCTCGAGGAGGTCCTGCATCATGCTCACCGCCGCGCTGACGACCGTCTTCCTCGCCGCCCCGCCCGTGACGACACCGGCGGCGCCACCGGCCCGGGCCGTTCACGAAGAAAAGCTCGACCAACCTCCCGGCCCCCCGGCCGCCGCCCGCGACGAAACCCATCCGCCCCGCGTCATGCCCGCGGTGGGCAACCTCTTCGCGCCCGTGCAGGTCAACATCGACGCCGGCGGCAACAACATCGTCGGCGACGCGGCGAACGAGCCGTCGATCGCGGTCGACCCCACGGCGCCGAACCGCCTCGCGATCGGGTGGCGGCAGTTCGCGACGCAATCGTCGAACTTCCGCCAGGCGGGCGTGGCGTACAGCCACGACGGTGGGCGAACGTGGACCAACAACGGGCCGTTGCAACCAGCCCAGTTCCGCTCCGATCCCGTGCTCTCCGCCGATCAGGACGGCACGATGTACTACTACAGCCTCAGCAGCCTCACGACCTGCGAGTTCTTCCTCTCCGACGACGGCGGGGTGAGCTGGTCGAGCCCCATTCCCGCGTTTGGCGGCGACAAGCAGTGGTTCGTGCTCGACGAGTGCGAGGGCAAGGGCCGCAGCAAGGTGTACGCGTACTGGAGCATCTTCGCCGGATGCTGCGGCCAGGATACGTTCATCCGCTCCTTCGACGGAGCGCAGACCTTCACGCCGCCGGCGGAGATCCTGGAGACACCGGTCTTTGGTACGCTCGCGGTCGGTCCCGATCGCGAGCTTTACATCGGCGGCATCGACCCCTCGGATTTCTCGCAGTACGTCGTGACGCGGCTCGAGATGCCGTTCGATCCGGACCAGCCCGCCGACTTTGACGCGACCATCGTCGATCTCGGAGGGAGCATGCTGCTCGGCGCCGGGCCGAATCCGCAGGGTCTGCTCGGGCAGGCCTGGATCGCCGTGGACACGTCGGGCGGCGTGACGCACGGCAACCTCTACCTGCTGGGTTCGAATCAGAGCTCCACGGGCTCCGATCCGATGGACGTCCGCATTGCCCGCAGCCTCGACGGCGGGCAGACGTGGGGCGAGCCCGTTCGGGTCAACGACGACGCGTCGAGCCCCTCGTCCTGGCAGTGGTTCGGCACGATGTCGGTCGCGCCCAACGGTCGCATCGACGTCATCTGGAATGACACCCGGGAGGATGCCTTCGCCGACTTCTCGCGGCTGTACTACGCCAATTCGACGGACGGCGGGCAGACCTTCTCCGAGAACGTCGCCCTGACGCTGCCCTTCAATCATTTCAAGGGATACCCGATGCAGAACAAGCTCGGGGACTACTACGAGATGGTCTCCGACGACGTCGGCGCCCACGTCGCGTTTGCCGCCACGTTCAACGACGAGCAGGACGTTTATTACCTGCGGATCGGCGACTACGACTGCAACGGCAACGGCGTCGGTGACGCCGAGGACATCGCCGCTGGCGACGCCGGCGACTGCAACGACAACGGCATCCCCGATTCGTGCGAGATCGCGGCGGGAACCGTCCTCGATCGCGACGGGGACGGCGTGCCGGACGAGTGCGTCATTGCGGGCGACGTCGATGGCGACGGCGACGTCGACTTCAATGACCTGCTGCTGGTGCTGGCAGCGTGGGGCGACTGTCCGGATCCGCCCGCCGCATGCCCGGCCGACGTCGACGGCGACGGGACGGTCGGCTTTCCGGATCTGCTGATGCTGCTGGCGAACTGGACCGTGTAACGGGGGATCGGGAGGAGGATCGGTTGGGGAGGAAAGCTGGTTCGTGGCCGGGGGCGTGCGTGACGGTGACGCTTGCCGTGTCGACGTGGTCGACGGCTGCGCCGATCGACCCGCCGGTCACGCACGACGAGCGACCGACGCAGGCTCCCGGGACGCCGGCGACCGCCCGGGGCCCGGTGACGCCCCTGCCCGCCGTCGGCACGCCGTTCGCGCCGGTGCAGGTCAACACCGACGGCAACGGGTTCAACGTCATCGGGGATGCGGCCAACGAGCCGTCGATCGCCGTCGATCCCACGGCGCCCAATCGCATCGTGATCGGGTGGCGCCAGTTCGACACCGTCGCCTCCAGCTTCCGGCAGGCCGGAGCGTCCGTGAGCTGGGACGGCGGACGAACGTGGCGGCAGACCGGACCCCTCGACGCGGGCGTTTTCCGCTCGGATCCGGTTCTCGCGGCCGACACGCACGGCGCGTTCTATTACTACAGCCTCACCGACGGGCTGCTCTGCGACCTGTTCCTCTCCGATGACGGCGGGCTGACGTGGGCGGGACCGATCCCCGCGTTCGGCGGCGACAAGCAGTGGTTCGTCGTCGACACGTGCGCCGATCGCGTGGTCACCAACGTCTACGCCGCCTGGCGGGTCTACGCCGGCTGCTGCGCCGGCGCCACCTTTACCCGTTCGCTCGACGGCGGCGCGACGTTCACGCCGCCGATCGAGATCGCCGGCATGCCGAACTTCGGCACGCTGGCGATCGGGCCCGATCGCGAGCTGTACGTCTGCGGCGTGGGATTCTTCGACTACGGGGACTTCATGGTGGCCCGCACGAACCACGCCTTCGACCCCGCCACGACCCCCGAGTTCGTCCAGCGTTCGAGCGCCGACCTCGGGGGGAGCCTCGTCGTCGGGGCGGCGGTGAACCCGGCCGGTCTCCTGGGGCAGGTGTGGATCGGCGTCGACACGTCGAGCGGGCCGAACCGCGGGAACGTCTACCTGCTTGCCTCCACCCATGACGCGAGCAGCGTGGACCCGATGGACGTGCAGCTCGCGCGCAGCCGCGACGGGGGCGTGACCTGGCAGCCGCCGGTGCGGGTGAACGACGACCCGCCGGCCGCCCACGCGTGGCAGTGGTTCGGGACCATGTCGGTTGCTCCCGACGGACGCCTCGACGTGATCTGGAACGACACGCGAGACGACACGGCGGCGCTGCGGTCCACCGTCTACTACACGTCATCGAGCGACGGCGGACGGACGTTCGCCGCGAACCGTGCGATCACGCTGCCCTTCGAGCACGGGGTCGGGTATCCGCAGCAGAGCAAGCTCGGCGACTACTACCACATGGTGTCCGACCGCGTCGGCGCGCACCTCGCATTCGCCGCGACCTTCAACGGCGAACAGGACGTCTACTACCTGCGGATCGGCGACTACGACTGCAACGACAACGGCCTCGGCGACGCGGCGGAGATCGAGGCGGGCGACGCCGCCGACTGCGACGGCGACGGCGTTCCGGACGCGTGTCAGATCGCCGCCGGCACGCTCCCCGACTCCGACGGAAACGGCGTGCCCGACGAGTGCGAGCTCCCCGCCGATCTCGACGGCAGCGGGGCGGTCGACTGGTTCGATCTGCTGTTGCTGCTCGGACGGTGGGGGCTCTGCCCGCCGACGCCGATCACGTGCCTGGGTGATGTCGATGGCGACGGCGTCGTCGGATTCCTCGACCTCCTGACGCTGCTGGAGAGCTGGTCGGACGTGCCGTAGCCCCCGCGTCGACCGCTACAATCGCCGCCCCGTGTCACGCTCAGAACGTCGTCGTCATGCCCGCGCTGGTCGCGCCGCTCCCCCGGCCGCCCGGACCGCCCCGTGGAGCTGGTCGCGCGACGGCTTGCCGTGCGTCGCCCTCGCCGTCATCGCGTTCGTCGTATTCGCCAACACGCTCGGAGCGGGGTTCACCTACGACGACGCGACGATCATCCGCGACAACCCGCGACTCGAGCAGCTCGGACCCGGCGTGTTCTTCCGGACGACGTACTGGGGATCCGCCGACGCCGAGGCGACGCTGTATCGTCCGCTGACGCTCCTCAGCTTTGCGGTCGACCGCGCGATCTTCGGACCGGGTCCCTTCGGCGTGCACCTGGCGAACGTGCTCCTGAACGCGTTGATCGCCGTCGTCGTCTATGGCCTCGTGCGATCGCTGGTCCGGCATCGGGGCGTAGCGACCATTGCGGCGTTGCTCTTCGCGTTGCATCCTGTCCACACCGAAGTCGTGGCCAACGGCGTCGGCCGCTCGGAGCTCGGCGCAGCGCTCTTCGCGTTCCTGGCCGTGTGGAGTCACGTCAACGCGGTCCGCTCGGCGCCCGCCAACGCCCGCCGTGCCATCGCGTGGACCGCGGCGGCCGCCGGTGCGTTCGGCACGGCGCTCTTCTTCAAGGAGTCGGCCGTCGTGACGCCGGGGCTCATGCTGAGTGTCGAGTGGCTGATCGTGGACGAAGGCCGGTGGCGCCGGACCATCCGGCGTTGGCCGCGGTGGATCGTCTACCTCATCCCCTTCGGGCTCTTCATGGCGACGCGGCAGGCAGTCGTGGGCAGCGGGCTGCCGGCGCCGCAGGAGGTCATGGCGTACGCCAGCGGCCTCGAGCGCATGCTCTACGCCAGCGAGACCCTCATGCGGCAGGCCGGCCAGCTCCTTCTGCCGTGGCACCTCTGCGCCGAATATGCGGATTACCGGCACCTCGCCGCCCGCACCGTGACCGATCCGTTGGCGGTGGGATCGGTGGTGTTCTGGATGGCCGTGGCTGCGCTTCTCGTCTGGCTCTACCGGCGTGGGCACCACGTGCTCGTGCTCGGTGGCGTGTGGATGGCCGTGGCGATCCTGCCCGTGAGCAACCTGCTCTTTCCGATCGGGACGGTGCGGGCCGATCGGCTTCTCTTCCTGCCGTCGTTCGGCTTCGTCTTCGCGCTCGCGTGGTTGCTCGGCGCCGGTCTTGCCCGACGCGGCGGGGCGCGGGTGGCAAGCATGATTGCGATGACCGCCTTCACGATCTTCTACGCCGTACGCACCGTCGATCGCAACCGCGACTGGCAGAGTCAGGAGACGCTTTGGGCCGCGACCGTGCGGCAGAACCCCGGCAGCCCGTTGGCGTGGACGTACGTGGGCGACGCCCACCGCGCGCGAGGGGAGCTCGCCCCGGCGGAGGCCGCCTACCACCGGGCGATCGAGCTGCGGGACGCCGCCGGGTTCGTTGCGGTCGATGCGCACGCGCGGTACGCGGAGCTGCTCGCGCGACGGGGACAACGCGACCGCGCGGCCGAGCACTACCGGTTGGTGCTCACGCACCGGCCCGACGACATCGGGGTCATCATGAACCTCGGCGAGATCCTGCTGCACGAGCCGGCGACGCGGCCGGAAGCCATCGAGCGGCTCGAGCACGTCTGCCGCCTGCGGCCCCGCGACTTCCGACCCTTCGCCAACCTCGCGCAGGCGCGACGGCTCGCGGGTCACTGGCAGCCGGCGCTCGAGGCGATCGAGCGGGCCATCGCGCTCGAGCCCAGGGAGGCGGGGCTCCTGGAGATCGAGTCGCTGATCCGCGACGAAGCCCGCCGGGCCGGGGTGGATTTGCCCGGAGGCGGCTCGTGAGCGGCGATCCGGCCGCGTAGGATGCTCGCATGAGAATCACGCACCTGATGGGACTCGCGACGGCGTCGATGACGCTGGTGCTGGCCGGTTGTTACGTCGAAGAGGACAGCGCGCGCGCGCCCGCGCCGGCGCCGGTCGAGACCGCGGAGGCCGAGCCGGTCGAGCCCGCACCGGCCCGATCCACCCGGAGCGGGGGCGGCGGGTCGACCTACGGCGCCGCCAAACGCAGCGCCAAGAGCACGAACGACAAGCTCGCCGAACGGCAGCGGGAGCTCGAACGCCAGCTCGAGGACCCGCCGTAACCGCTCGACCCAGGGAGGACGCGACGATGGCGTTGACGACGACCAGACGCGGCTTCCTGCTGCGGGGCGGCGTGATGGGAATCGCGGCGTCGCTCAGCCCGTTTGCCTTCGCGCGCCGACCCGAGCCGTTCCGGCCACCTATCGGCGTGTGCCGTTCTCCGGATGACGGCCGCGTGCTGGCGGATGCGGGGGTCGAGTATCTGGAGGTGAGCTGCCAGGGCTGGCTCGTCCCGGGCGCCCCCGATGGCGAGTTCGACGCACGGCGCCGCGGATTGCTGGCGTCTCCCGTCCCGGCTCGCGCCGCGAACGGCTTCCTGCCCGGTTCCCTCCGTTGCACCGGACCCGACGCCGATCCCGAGGCCGTCCTGCGGTATGCCGCGGTGGCCTTCGAACGCGCCGAACGCGTCGGTATCCGAACGATCACCTTTGGATCCAGCGGCGCCCGGTCGGTGCCCGCCGGGTACCCGCCCGCCGACGCCGAGCTGCAGTTCGCCGCCTTGCTCGCCCGGATGGGACCCCTCGCCGCTCGCCACGGCGTCACCGTGTGCGTCGAGCCGCTCCAGCGACGCGAGACCAACTTCATCCACCTCGTGCTCGAAGCGCTTCGCATCGTGCGGGCGGTCAAGCATCCCAACATCGCCATCACGGCGGACATCTTCCACATGCTCCGCGGCGACGATCCGCCGGCGTCCATCCGAGACGCCGCCGGTTTCGTCCGGCACACGCACATCGCCGAGAAGCGAGCACGAACGGCGCCGGGGCACGACGGCGACGACTTCACGCCGTACCTCCAGACGCTCGCGGACACGGGATTCGCCGGCGGCATCTCGATCGAGTGCCGTTGGGACGACGTTGCGTCGGAGGCGGCGCGG
>JABDLI010000272.1 GCA_013003065.1 Phycisphaerales bacterium
GCGTTGTCGGAGCCGAAGTAGATCGTCGCCCCGACCGCGGCGGCCCCGAGGTTCCACGCTTCCTGGACCGTTCCGAACATGATCTGGTCGAACTCGTTCGGGTAGGTCAGCAGCTCGTTGTGGTTGATCTTGACGATGAACGGAATGCGGTGGGCGTACTTGCGGCTGACCGTGCCGAGCACGCCGAAGGTCGTCGCGACGGCGTTGCACCCGCCCTCGATGGCGAGCTTGACGATGTTCTCGCCGTCGAAGTAGATCGGGTTCTTCGCGAACGAGGCGCCGGCGGAGTGTTCGATCCCCTGATCGACCGGGAGGATCGACACGTACCCGGTGCCGCCGAGACGGCCGTGGTCGAAGATCGTCTGCATCGACCGCAGCACCTGGGGGCTGCGGTCGCTGCCGGCCCACACGCGATCGACGAAATCAGGCCCGGGCACGTGCAGGTGCCCCGCGTCCACCTTCGCCTGGTACTGCAGCAGTTCGCTTGCCTCGTTGCCGAGGTATTCCTCGATCGTCCGGTGTGCCGTCGCGGTGCTCATACCGTCTCACGCTCCGTGTCGTTGCTCGTCACGCCCTTCGTGTCGCCGACCGGCGGACCCACGCCCGCCGAAGTCTCCATCATACCGGTTGATCCCGGCACCGGATCGTATCCCGCGCCGCCCCACGGGTGACACCGGAGCAGCCGCCGGAGCGTCAGCCACCCACCCCGAAGTGCGCCGTGCCGGCCGAGCGCCTCGATCGAGTAGTCCGAGCAGGTCGGCCGGAAGCGGCAGTGCCCGCCCCACAAGGGTCGGAGCGTGACCTGGTAGAGCTGCACGAGCGTGATCAGCGGCCAGGCCGTCCGTCGGGCTCGGACGGTTCGTCGGGCTCCCGGGCTCGGAGGCGTTTCGTCCATCGTTGATCCAGCGTCTCCGCCGCTCGCATCAGGCGTTGCCGGTACTCCGGCACCGTCAACGGCACGTGCGGACGTACGTTCACGACCAGATCATAGCCCCGCGGAAGATCGGGACGCTCGAGACGAAACGCCTCGCGCAGCCGGCGTTTCACCCGGTTGCGACGCACCGCGTTGCCCACGCGTCGCGGCACGGAGAGCCCCAGTCGCGGGCCGTCGACGACGCCGGGGGGAGCCGGGCACGCGTACACGACGAGCGGCCCCGTCCGCACGCTCACGCCGGCGTCGTAGGCGGCGCGGAAGCCCGGTGCGTTCCGCACCCGCATCGACTTGGGGAACCGGAACCCCTCCACGATCAGTCCTTGCTCAACTCGTCCTGATACCGCTGCATCAGACGCGACCGGGTGATCAACCCGAGCACCGCGCCATCGCCGCGCTCGTCGAGCACAACGAGGCTGTTGACGTCGTGCCGTGAGAACCGGTCGAGCACGACGTCGAGCGTGTCTTCGCCGGTCACCGTGGGCAGATCGCTGCGTTGCAGCTCGTTGACCTGCAAGAGTGGAATCGCCTCGCGGTGGACGAGCGCCTCCTTCAGATCACCGCCCGTCACGAGCGCGACGTAGCGGTGCCGGCGGTCGGTGACCACGAAATCGGTCACGCTCATCCGCTCGCTCAACTCGAGGAGACGCTGCGCGGAATCCTCGGGATGGACGAAGACCGGCGCGACGAGCGGCACGTCCTGCACGACCAGACGCCGCAGGACGGTCAGGTCGCTCATCGCGCCGACCCGCACCCCGAGGTCCTCCAGCCGCACCGTGTACACGCTCGAACGCAGGAAGAGCCGCGCGACGATCGTGCTGATGACGGCGGCGAGCATGAGCGGCAGGATGACCTCGTAGCTGCGTGTGATCTCGTACACGATGAGGATCGCGGTCAGCGGGGCGTGCGTGGTGGCCGCCACCATCGACGCCATGCCGACGAGCGCGTAGTGGGCGGGGCTCGCCGCCGGGAACCACCCGAGCGCGGACACGACATACCCGAACGCCCCACCGACGGCCGCCCCCATGAGCAGCGACGGCGCGAACATGCCGCCCGCCCCCCCGGAGCCCACGGTCAGACACGTCGCGAGCCCCTTGAGCGTGCCGAGGGCGACGAGGCCGATCAGCATCGGACCGGCGGGGCCGAGCGTCGTGTGCGCAGCGTCCACGTAGTAGTGCGCCGGCTCCAGCAGCGTGCGAATCGCCGGGTAACCGTTGCCGTAGAAGAGCGGCATCCGCGCGCTCCCCTGCTGCAGCCACAGGAACCCGAGACCGAGACCGCCGAGCAGAAGCGCGCCCAGGGCGGGCTTGAGGACATCCGGACCGGGCAGCCTCTCGAACCGGCGGCTGGTCGCATAGAGCGCGCGGACGAACATGACCGCGAAGATGCCGCAGGCCACGCCGAGGATGAGGTAATTCGGGATCTCGCGCCATGTGAACGCCTCGACGCTGAAGTCGTCACCGGCGGCGAAGAGCGCGTCGGCCCCGAGGACGCCCTGGGTCACGGCCGCGGAGATCACCGACGCGATGACGATGGGCGTGAACGTGCGCAGCGAGAAGTCGCGGAGGAGGATCTCCATCACGAAGAAGACGCCGGCGATGGGCGCGTTGAACACCGAGGCGATACCCGCCGCCGCGCCGCAGCCGAGCAGCGTCGCCGTGTTCGGCCCGTTCGTCCGCAGCAGTTGCCCGGTGACCGACCCGATGACGGCGCCGATGGTCACGATCGGTCCTTCCGCCCCGGCCGAGCCCCCGGAGCCGATGGTCAACGTCGAGGCGAGCCACTTGCGGAGGGCCATGACCGGCGGAATGCGACTCTTGCGTCGGTAGATCGCATACATCACCTTGGTGACCCCGGGCCCGGCGTCGGGGGTGGGGATGAGCGCATGCACGATGCCGGCGAGCAACGCGCCCGCGATGGGCAGCGTCGGCACCAGCCACCACAGCAGCGACGGATCGGTCGCATCGGCGCGCTCCTCGATCCAGCGGAGCGGGAGGATGAACGCCATGGCAACACCGCTCATCACGAGACCGATGACGGCCGCGACGAGAATCAGATACCAATCACGCTCGAAGCCGAGCCGCGTGGAGAACTGCTTGAATCGGGATGCGAGGGATCGAACCATGGGCGGTCAAAACGGCGCGAGTGTAGCACGCTCACCGAGCCGGAGCGGCGGCCGACAGGTGCTCGCGGAAGAAGCCGGCCACGAGCTCGTCCACTTCCGGGTGCGAGCTGCGGAAGTCGTTGTGACCGCCGCCCTCGAGCGGATGGAACCGCGCGTCGGGCGCGGCGGCCGCAAGGCGTCGACCGTGGGCGACGGGGACGATGTCATCCTCGGTGCCGTGGACGATCAGCAGGGGACGATCGATGTGTCGAATCGCGTCGACCGGCCGGGCCGAGTCGCGAATCAGCACGCGTGCAGCCCCGCGGGCGAGGAACGAGCCGCCGAGCGCGTCCGCGGCGATCTCCCGCCAGCTCGTGAACGCCGCGACGACAACGCCCGCCCGGATCTCCGGCCGATCACGCATCACGTTGAGACCGATCGCCCCGCCGAGCGACTGGGCGTAGAGCCCGACGCGGGTCCGGTCGACGCGGGCGTCGGCGAGCACCGCGTCCAGCGCCGCGTGCGTGTCGGCGATGAGGTCGGCGCGGCGTCGCGCCGATCCCCCGCTCTCGCCGTAGCCGCGGTAGTCGAAGAGAACCAGGTGAAAACCCCGCTCCGGCAACGCTTCGGTGAACCAGAGGTGCCCGGTCATGTTGCCGGCGTTGCCGTGCGCGTGCAGGACAGCCGGGGCTGGTGTGTGGGGATCCGCGCCCGTGGCGGGCAGGAACCAGCCGACGAGCGGCGTGCCGTCGGCGGAGGTGAAGTCGAGACGCTCGGCGCCCGGAAAGCCCACCGGCGGCGGCGTCGGTTCACGCTGCGGGTAGTAGAACAACCGCTCCATGCATCCCCCCGCGGCGAAGATGCCGGCCGCCGCCAGACCGAGCCCGATCACCACCAGCCGCCACCCCCCGCGGACCGGCCGGCGATCGGATTCTCGACGCTCGAACACGGCGACCCCCGTTGGGCTTCCCCGTCCCCGGCCCGTGTCGACGGGACCGGTTGAAGCCGATATAGTACGCGGTTCTGCCACGAGGCCCCTGGAGAGCCCCAGCGACATGATCGAAGCCCTGAAGAGCGATGAGATCGTCCAGAAGCACGGCGGCCGTTTCAAGCTGACCGCCCTGGTCCAACGCCGCCTCCGCGAGCTGATCGTGGACGGCGCCCGCCCGCTCGTCGAGCGAAGGGGCCGGACCGACCTGGAGCTGGTGATCGAGGAGATCCTCCAGGAGAAGATCGCACCGGACTGGTCGGAGACGGGCTACGTCCCGCCGAAGACCTGATCTTCTTTCCCCCCCGCATCCCGGAAACTCCCGGGTCGTGACCACCCCGCGTGACACGTTCCCCGATCTCACCCCGCTCGCCGGCCGCGAGGTCGTCGTCGGCGTGACGGGTGGCATCGCCGCGTACAAGCTCGCCACGGTCGTCAGCCGACTCGCGCAGGCGGACGTCGGCGTCACGGTCGCGATGACCGATGCCGCGACCCGGTTCGTGACCCCGTTGACCTTCCAGGCGCTCTCGGGCCGCCCGGTCTACACCGACCAGTGGACGCACGTCGAGTCCCAGGACCCCCAGCACGTGGCGTTGGCCCGTCGGGCGGCGGTCGTGCTCGTGGCGCCGTGCTCGATGGACATGTGCGCGAAGCTGGCCACCGGACGGACGGACGACGTGGTGAGCCTGATCGTGTCGGCGGTCGACCTGAGTCGCCAGCCGGTGGTGCTGGCGCCGTCGATGAATGCACAGATGTACGGACAGCCGTCGACGCAGCGGAACGTGCGTCAGCTGCGGGAGGATGGGTTTACCGTGGTGGAGCCGGGGGTCGGGTGGCAGGCGTGCCGGACGGAAGGGGTCGGACGGCTGCCGGAGGCGGAGGAGTTGGTGGGGGCTCTGGTGGAGGCGGCGGGGCGCGGTTAGGTCCTCGGCAACTCCCGATTGATCGATTCGTTCAATGCCCAGTTCCCGTTCCCAAGTACTATCGCGAGCGTCCCTTACTCCGGGCCGCGTGGGGACCAGCGGCGTCCCTGCCGCCTCGCCTGGGAAGAGTTGGGCGTGGACCCTCGCAGTGGCATCCTGCCACTGGACGCTGGCTGCGTTTGCCGGACGCCGGCTCCCGCATTGTTCACGCCGCGTCGTGCGGCTCGACCTCAGTTGTCGGGGGTCTCAAGGGACCGCTCGCATCCATGCGAGCTCGTCAGTGAAGATTCGGGCGTGGGTTCGGACTGTTTTTCGCACCGCCCTCCGGCGGTGCAGGCTGCGCGGTGACCGGCGGCGTCCCTGCCGCCTCGCCTGGGAAGAGTTCGACGATCGCGCGGATTCGTCACGTGCACGGCCCCCACGACGACAACACCAACAGCAGATCAACGAACGACACGGTTCCATCCCCATCGATGTCCTGCGGACATCCCGCACACGGACCCCACAACGCCACCACCTGCAGAAGATCCGTAAACCCGACGTCTCCCGAGCCATCGACATCGGCCGCGCACTTGGCGTCTTCGCAAGCATCTGCCGTGCCGTTGCCGTCGTCGTCAGCGCAGTCGGTGCCGCCACCCTGCCAGAGACCGCCGCCGATGCGGCAGTCGCCTTCCGATTCGACCGAGCACAGACCGGTGGCGGGAATGCAGCACGCACCCTCGGGAGCCGGGCAGGTGATGTCGCCGCACGAGACCTCGTCACCCTGGAAGACTCCGCCCGCGTCGGCACAGGCGTCCGGATCCGAGTCGTCTGAACACGAGCCGTCGGGGAGACAACAGGCGCCGGAGGGGAAGCACACGAAGCTGCCGCAGTCGGTGCCGGGGCCGCTCCAGATGCCGCCGAACACACCGCACTCCTTCTCGGTGCGGTCGAGGCAACCCTCGGTCGCGGGAATGCAGCACGCGCCCACGGCCTCGGGGCACTTGAAGCCGTCGCAGGACGTGTGCTCGCCCTGGAACTCGCCCGCCGCCGTCGCGCAATCGCTCGCGGACTGATCGGGCACGCAGGTGCCGTCGCCGAGGCAACAGGCGCCGGGGCAGGCCTCGCCGGTGCAATCCGAGTCGGGGCCGAGCCAGGTGCCGCCGAAGTCGGCGCAGTCGGACACGGTGACCGGGTCGATACAGTCGGTCGGCAGGCAGCACGCGCCGAGCGGAACCGACGGACAGTCGATGACGGCGCGGATGACCAGGTCGCCGGCGAGGAACACGCAGAAGTCGGTCCAGCCGCCGGGGATCGCGAAGAGCACGTTCGAGCCCGACGTGCACCCGTCGGTGTCGCGAAAGACGCTCGCGGAGCCGCCGGCAATGTCCGTCGGGTTGGCGAACTGGAGCGTTACGTAGAACTGCTGACCCTCGACGACCGGCACCGACAGCGGCGTGCCCATGTCGTCGATCTGGCGAAACTCGTTGAGGGCGCCAGGTGTCATGAGCGGCGCGAACAGCTCGACGATCTCGGGGCCCGGCGTCGGAAACGTCTCGCCCCGGTAGATGTGGATCGCCTCTTCGATCGTCGGATCGGAGGTGCCGAAGAAATCGAGCCAGCCGACCTGCACCGCGACGATGTCGCCGTCGCACGGGCTGGTGAGCCGCGCGCCGGCCTGCTCGAACGCGATGAAGTCGCCCACGATGACGGCGGATTGCCCGGACTCGAAGGAGTCGTTGCGCACGACGATCTCGTCCGCCATGACGTGCCCGCCCGGCCCACCCTGTGTTCCAAGCACACCGATCAGGGCGGCAATGACGGTCCACGTTCCGTTCACCCGGCGCCGGGATTGCACCTTGGCCATCTCGTCTCCTTGTCTCTCCGCACACCGCGACCCTTGGACATGAGTCCCCCGGGAGGGCCCGATTGCAGCTGCCTTGCGGGAAGAGCATACACGGTTGTTTGTTGCAAGTCCATGGAAAAGAAGGCTTTACGGACGTTGGTCCCCGGAGGCATAGCGCCCGCCCAGACTGCCTGCCTTGCCGGGGATGGCACTGGGGGCGTCCGTCGGACCGGGGTTGAATTCGCTGACGCGGAGGATGGGGTTCCACGAGGGCCCCTGAACGCGGGCACGGACGCGGACGCGGACACGGTCGCGGACGCGGTCACGGACACGGACGCGGACGCGGGCACGGACGCGGACACGGACGCGGACGCGGGCACGGACGCGGTCACGGACACGGACACGGACACGGACGCGGACACGGACGCGGACACGGGCACGGACGCGGACACGGGCACGGACGCGGACACGGGCACGGACGCGGACGCGGACACGGTCGCGGTCACGGTC
>JABDLI010000281.1 GCA_013003065.1 Phycisphaerales bacterium
CGCCCGGGTCGCGCCGTCGGCGAGCGCCGAAATGGACGCACCCGAAGCCGAAGAAGCGGTCTACGTCCGGATGCGCACCTCCGAGGGCGACATCATCCTCGAGCTGGATCGCGGCCGGGCGCCCAAGACGGTCAAGAACTTCGTCACGTACGCGAAGGACGGCTTCTACGACGGCACCATCTTCCACCGCGTGATTCCCAACTTCATGATCCAAGGTGGCGGCTTTACGGCCGATCTCACACAGAAGTCCGTGCGGGATCCGATCGTGAACGAGTGGGAGAACGGCCTGAAGAACCGCCGGGGCACCATCGCCATGGCGCGGCTCGGGGGACGGGCGGACTCCGCGACGAGCCAGTTCTTCATCAACGTCAAGGACAACACGGCGCTCGATTCGCCCCGCGACGGGGCGGCCTACGCCGTCTTCGGCCGGGTCATCCGGGGCATGCCCGTCGTCGACGCCATCCGGGTGAAACCGACGCAGCCGCGGGGGCGTCATGGCAACGTCCCGGTCGAGCCGGTGACCATCGAGACCGTCGAGGTCATCAGCAAGGAAACCGCGACGCGGACGCCGGATCCGGAGTGAGCCTGCTCGTCCTGCTCTACTTCAACCCGATCGCCGGCGCCGGGCGGAGCGCGCGAGCAGCCGAGTCCTACGCGGCGACGCTCCGCGGGGCCGGGCACCGGGTCGAGCTGCGCCCGTCGCAAGCGGTGGAGGCGGTTGACGTCCTCGCGGCGGACCTCGCAACGCCCGATGCGCTTCTCGTGCTCGGCGGGGACGGCGCCATGCGCGCCGCGGCGCCGGCGGCGGTCCGGGCGGACACGCCCGTCTACCACCTCCCGTTCGGGACCGAGAACCTCTTCGCCCGGCACTTCGGCATGGATCGTTCCGAGACGCGGCTGCTCGACGCTCTGGCCGCGATGCGGACGACGCGGGTGGATGTCGGGCGGGTCGGGGAGGAGTGGTTCCTGCTCATGGCATCGATCGGTTTCGATGCCGAGGTCATCCACGATCTCGCCGCGCATCGGACGGGCGGCATTCGCCACCGCTCGTACCTGGGCCCGCTCGGTCGCCAGCTTCGCATGTACCGCCCGTCTCGGATCACGACGCGGATCGACGGAACGACGATCGTCGACGGTCGACCGGGCGTCCTCGTGGTTGCGAATTGCCCCGAGTACGCCGTTCGCCTCGATCCCGCGCCGAATGCATCGATGACGGACCGTCTCTTGGACGTCGTTTTCCTTCCCGCCGCAACCCGCCGCGCCGTCATCGGCTGGATGGTCCGCTGCCGTCTGGGGCGGGGCGAGAAGCACGTCATCCGCGGCCGCGGAACGGTCGTCGACGTGCGGCTGGAGCCGGCCGCCCGCTTCCAGCTCGACGGTGATCGACCCGTCCGAAAGGAGCCGGTGGGCAAGGTCCGCATCTCTCTGGAGGAGAGCACCTTACCGGTCCTGCTCCCCTGAGCCCTCCCTCTTCACGACGACCGGACTCTATCCGCGGCACGTCGCCGCCGGACCCTCAAGTCCGCGGGGACCCGCTCCGATTGACGGGAAGTGAGAGGGTGCGATCCCTCCGCGGGTTGACAGGGGAGAAGACGGCGTGGACATCGCCACGATCATCGGGCTCGTCCTGGCGGCGGCCCTCATCATGATGGCCATCGTCATGGGCGGCAACGTGCTCGCCTATGTCGATGCCCCTTCCATGCTCATCGTTCTGGGCGGCGCGCTCGGGGCGACGATGACGGCGTACCCGCTGGTGCGATTCCTCAAGATCCCCAAGGTTTCGCTGAAGACGATCCTGAACAAGCCGTACGACTCGGCCGACCTGATCCAGAAGCTCGTCGAGCTGGCCGAGGTGGCCCGCCGCGACGGCATCCTCGCCCTGGAGAGCAAGACGAGCGAGCTCACCGATCCCTTCCTCGTCAGCGGCATCCAGATGGCCGTCGACGGCACCGATCCCGAGGTCATCCAGACCGTCATGGAGACCGAGCTGGAGAACCTCATGGAGCGCCACGAGCAGGGCAAGGGCCTGCTCGATTCGATCGGTCGCTACGCCCCGGCGTTCGGCATGATCGGAACGCTCATCGGTCTGGTGGCGATGCTCAGCAACATGGACGACCCGTCGAAGATCGGCGCCGGCATGGCCGCGGCGTTGTTGACGACGCTCTACGGCGCGCTCCTGGCGAACGTGGCGGCGTTGCCGATGGCCGACAAGCTCGCCGTGCGCTCGACCGAGGAAGTGCTCGCCAAGACGATCGCCATCCAGGGCGTCATGGCGATCCAGGCCGGTGACAACCCGCGAAACGTCCACTCCAAGCTCATGACCTTCCTGCCGCCGGCCGACCGCGTGTACGAGGATGATGAGCGGGCGGCGGCGTAGGACATGGCAGTCAAGAAGAAGCAGAAGAAGAGTGGTCCGGGAGTCCCCGAGTGGGTCGTCACGTTCGGTGACATGATGTCCCTGCTGCTGTGCTTCTTCATTCTCCTCCAGATGTTCTCGGAGGTGAAGAAGGACCAGGAGTACCAGCGGGTCGTCACGGCCATCAAGGAGGCCTTCGGGTACGCCGGTCTCATCGGCGTGATGCCCGTGCCCGACCCGCCGCTCAAGTCGCTCGTGGAAGTCCTCGAGACGATGGCCGTCGAGAACAACAACGAGGAGACGGTGGTCAGCCAGACCAGGGAGCAGGGGGTGGACGGCGACCAGATGCGGGTGACGAAGATCCGGGAGGGGATCGTCTTCACCATCGGCGGGCCGAGCACGTTCGACACGCTCTCGGCGGAGGTCAAGGAGCCCGTGCGGGCCCAGCTTGCGAAGCTCGCGCAGCTCCTGAAGGGGCGGAACAACAAGGTCGAGATCGTCGGCCACGCCGCCGCCAAGTACCTCCCGCCCGACGCGCCCTGGACGAGTCTGGATCAGCTGAGCTTCCAGAGGGCCGAGAACGTCAAGCAGATCCTGCTCGAGATGGGGATCGAGGACCGGGTCTTCCGCCTCAAGGCGGTCGGAATGCGCGAGCCGATCCGGTCGCGGGCCGTCGAGCCGGAGGACGCGGCCGAAAACCGGCGGGTGGAGGTCATTCTGACCGAAGTCTTGGTCGACGAAGTGAATACGGACGCGCTCTACACCAACGAGACCGCGGCCCGTGGAGGTTGACGATGGCTGACGCCGCCGAATCAACGGACTCGAAACGGAAGCTCCCGCCGCTGAAGAGCATGATCGTGGTCGCGATCCTGCTGGTCGGCGAGGCGGCCGTGCTCGTCGGCGCGATGATGTTCATCGGGAAGGACCCGGACGTGGCCGCCGCCAACGATGCGGAGCTGGATCCGATCCTCGCCGAGCAGGAGAAGATCGTCGAGGTTCTCGTGCTCGATGCCAAGCTGCCCAACGCCAAGAGCGGCGTGTCGTACCTGTACAGCACCGAGATCTACGCCCAGGTCAAGAACAAGCACTCGGACGTCATCAACGAGAAGGTGCAGCAGTTCTACAACGAGATCAAGGCGGAGATCAGCGCGATCTGGCGTACGAGCGAGCCGCATCATTTCCAGGAACCGAAGCTCGAGAACCTGACGCGCAAAGTTCACGCCTTGCTCAACGAGCGATTCGGCATCGACGACGACGACGGCGAGCCGATCCTCACGAAGTGCGTGATCGTGATGGGCACGGGCTTCCGCGTCGATCGCTGAACAACGCGTGAGCGCGGGAATTGCGCACGCGCGGACACTCCGGAAACAAAAAGTGCTTGCGCGTCGGAGCGTCGTCCACTAATATGAAGACGCCGCTGACCCCGTGCCGATGGCATGGAGTTGGCAAGGAGTGCCAGCGAGCGGCGACACGCAGCAAAGCCACGGACGGCGAACCATGTCTGACGACACCCCGAATCCCGCAGATCCCGACGAGCAGCCGATTCCCGGCGAGGGAGCGGAGGCGGTCGAGCCCGACGCGACGGCCGAACCGATCGCCGACGGGAGTGATGACGACGCCGCGCCCCCTTCGCCCGCCGAGGCGGCCATGCAGTCGGTGGAAGAGGCCGCGCAGGCGGTCGAGGCGGCGGCGACGGACTCCGACGCGATGAACCTGCCCGAGTTCGGCAACGACGCGGCCGCGGATGCGGTGTCCGCGGGCATGAACCTGCTGAACGACGTCGACCTCCGGGTGAAGATCGAGCTCGGCCGCACCCGCATGTACGTCGAGGACGTGCTTCGGCTGAACCGGGACTCGGTCATCGAGCTCGACAAGGCCGCCGGTGATCCGGTGGACATCTACGTCAACGACCGGCATGTCGCCCGGGGCGAGGTGCTGGTGCTCAACGAGAGTTTTTGTGTTCGGGTGAGCGAGATCATTCGATCGGGACCGGCCACGGAGTGAAGGAGCGTCGGAGGATCCGACGCGCGCGAGCCAGGATGGCGACATGCGGAGATCGATAGGCACGGTGGGCAGCGTGGTGGTTGCGCTGTTCCCGCTGATGATGATGGTGGTGACGCGGACGTCGTGGGCGATGCCCCCGGCGGTCGCTGGACCGATCGAGATCGTGTCGGCCGGGATGCCCGAGCCGCCCGCCGAATCGGCGGAGACCCCGATCGCTCCCGGCGAAGACCGACCCCTCGGGATTCCCAACGGCGTCTTCAGCGCGCGTCCGGCGGCCGCCGCCGGGACCGCCGCCGCCGGCGTCGATGCGGTCGACACGCCCCCGCGTTCGTGGTCGCGTTGGCTGGAGCTGGCCCGTGTCGTCGGCGCCCTCACGCTCGTCATCGGTCTCATCGCGGTCACCCGCTGGTTTCTGAAACGCGCGAGCGGCGGGCTCGCCGGCGCGGCGCGTCCATCGGGCATCCTGGAGATTCTCGCCCGGTATCCGGTCGCCCGCGGACAATCGCTCGTTCTGCTCAAGCTCGACCGCCGGGTGCTGCTGCTCCATCAGACGGGCGCGACGATGACGACGCTCTCGGAGATGACCGACGCGAACGAGGTCGGGCGTCTGCTCGGCAAGCTGGAAGCGGGCGCGCGAACCCGCGATGCCACGCGTTTTCGGTCGCTCCTGCAATCGTTCGAGGACGATCACGACCAGCGGCAGGACGCGACGCCGCTGCGGTTGGAACGCCCCGACGCCGTCGAGGTCATCGATCTCACCCGACCGCGGTCCCGCGGGAATCGGCGGAGGCTGACCGCATGACTCGGCGTTCCCTCATCGTCGCCGGCGCTCTCGCGGCCGTGTTCACGCTGGCGAACGACGTGGCGGCGCAAGGCGCCAACCCGAGCGAGTTCGGAGCGCTCAACCCGATCACGGTGCTCGAAGATGCGAGCGCGGTCGTGCCCGGCATGGAAGGGGGGCTGAGCGCCGCCCTGAACATCGTGCTGCTGCTGACAGTGCTGAGCTTGGCGCCGGCCGTGCTCATCCTCTGTACCTGCTTCACCCGAATGATCGTGGTGCTCGGGCTGATGCGGCAGGCGCTCGGTACGCAGGGGCTGCCGCCGAGCCAGGTCATCGTGGGCCTGAGCCTCTTTCTCACGGCGCTCGTGATGGGTCCGACCATGACGCGGATGTACCAGGAAGGCATCCGCCCCTACGCCGAGGGCGAGGTGACGGATTACACGGTTACGTGGGAACGCACCAAGCAGCCGCTGCGTGACTTCATGTTCGCGCAAATCGAGTCCACCGGGAACTGGTCGGGCGTTTACATGATGCTGAACTACCGGGGCATCGACACGTCGGACCCGGGGAGCCTCACCTACGCCGACGTGGACATGCTCTCGCTCGTGCCGGCATTCATCCTGAGCGAGCTGAAGGTCGCGTTCCTGATGGGGTTCCGGATCTACCTGCCCTTTCTCGTGATCGACATGGTGATCGCGAGCATGCTCATCTCGATGGGCATGCTCATGCTTCCGCCCGTGTTGATCTCGTTGCCGTTCAAACTGCTGCTGTTCGTCCTCGTGGACGGATGGCAGCTCGTCGCCGGTTCGCTGTTGACCTCCGTCGCCCAGCCCGAGGTGGCGCTGACGGCGGGGGTGATGGCGGGCGGGCCTTGATCCCCGGGAGTCGTCATGGGCGAAGATGCGGTGGACGTCGTACGGACGGCGCTCTTGCAGGCGCTTTTGATCGCGTTGCCGATTCTCGGCGCCGGTCTCGTCGTTGGTTTGATCATCAGTCTCTTCCAGGCGGTGACGCAGATCCAGGAGCAGACGCTCACCTTCGTCCCGAAGATCGTCGTGATGATCGTCGTCGCCGTCCTGCTTCTGAGCTGGATCACCGTGAAGATGGCCGACTTTGCCCGGGAGATGTTCATGGGCCTCGGCGGCTGAGGCCGGCGGGTTCATCGGATGAAGTGCGTGCGTGAGCCAGTTCGAAGTCATCTTGTCCCACGTGCCTCCGCTGTTGCTCGTGGTCTTCCGGCTGGGCGGGCTCATGGTCTTCGCGCCCGTCTTCGGCTCGGCGGCGATCCCCGGACGGGTGAAGGTGTTTCTCTCGCTCGTGATCGGTCTCGCGATCTACCCGCTGCTTTCACGCGAAGTGTTCGCAGCGCACCCGCTGCATCTGGACCTCTGGTCGCTCGCCCCGCTGATGGCGACCGAGCTGCTCATCGGGCTCATCGTCGGCTACGTGGCCGCGTTGCCGATGATCGCCGTGCAGACCGGCGGTCTGATCATGGGTCAGCAGATGGGGCTCGGCTTTGCGAGCTTCTACAACCCCGGTCTCGACGACGAGGCCGACGTCGTGGGACAGATCCTCTTCTATCTCGCGCTCGCCGGATTCCTGCTGGTCGGTGGTCACGAAGCGCTCGTGCTCGCCATCCTGCACACGTTCGAGCACGTGCCGCTCGGGCAGTTCGTCGTGGACGGATCGCTGATCGCGTTGATCACGGGGCTGCTGCTGGCGGCGTTCGAGCTGGCGCTCCGCGTGGCGGCGCCCGTGCTGGCCGTCGTCTTCCTGCAGAGCGTGGCGCTCGGCTTCATCACCAAGACGGTGCCGCAGCTCAACATCCTCAGCCTCGGCTTTCCGATGCGGATCCTCGTCGGGGTGACCGTCGTGATGCTCGGTCTGACCGTGATCAACGAGGTTCTGATGGAGGCGATCGACGTCACCCTGACCGCACTGTTCGAGTGGATCGAGTCGTGAGGCAGCATCATGGCGGATGATCTTGGCGAGCGCACGGAGGAGGCGACGCCGAAGAAGAAGCTCGAGGCGCGGAATTCCGGGCAGATCGCACGCAGTCAGGATCTCGCCGCGGTCGTCCTGCTCGTCTTCGGGACGGTGACGATCGCGGTCACCGCCACGTGGATGCTGGGACAGGGACGCGTCGTTCTGGCGGCGGTGCTCGACGGGGCGGTCGTGACCGATCCCCTCGACCCCGCCGGCGCCTGGGAGACCGTGGTCTACGTCGTCGGCGCGGGCGTGCGAACGGCGTTGCCCATCCTTCTGATCGCGTGGGGGGCGGCGCTTCTCTCGAACCTCGGGCAGATCGGATGGCTGTTCTCGCCCAAGGTGCTCCAGCCGAAGCTGAGCAAGCTCAATCCGCTCAGCGGCTTTCAGCGGGTCTTCGGTCTTTCCGCGCTCGTGAAGGCCGCCATCGACTCATTGAAGGTGCTCATCGTGATCGTGGTCGCGGCCGCGACGGTCTATCAGCACGCTTCCGACATCCTCGTGCTGCCGTTGCTCGCCGCCACCGAGGCACTCGCGGCGATCGGCGGGCTCATGCTCCACCTCGCGTTGCGGGTGCTCGCGGTGCTGCTGGTCCTGGCGATCCTCGACTTCATCTACCAGAAGTGGAAGCACTCGAAGGACCTGCGGATGAGCAAGCAGCAGGTCAAGGACGAGATGAAGCAAAGCGAGGGCGATCCGGAGGTCAAGCGACGCCGGCTCCGCATGCAGCAGCAGATCGCGATGCAACGGATTTCCGCGGCGGTGCCCCGGGCGGACGTCGTCGTCACGAACCCGGACCATATTTCGATCGCGATCAAGTACGACGCGGAGTCGATGCACGCGCCCAAGGTGATCGCGAAGGGCGCCGATCACCTCGCCCTTCGCATCCGCCAGCTCGCGTTGCAGCATGGCATCCCGATCGTCGAACACAAGCCGCTCGCCCGCGCGTTGTACCGCGACGTCGGCGTGGGACAGGAGATCCCGCCCGACTTCTACGCCGCGGTCGCGGAAGTGCTCGCCTACGTGTACCAGCTCAGCGGACGAAAGGCAGGATGAACCGCGGCGGTCGCTGACCGTCCCGGACCAGACGCATGGCCCCTCCCCCGACCAGCCCGATGCCCCGGCTCATCCAGACCGCGATGCGGATGCGGCACCTCCTCGTCCCGCTTGCGTTCCTCGCGCTCATCATCGTGCTGGTGGTGCCGCTCCCGCCGTTCGCGATGGACGTGCTGATCTCGGCCAACATCGCGTTGGCGGCCGTCATCCTGCTCACGACCATCTACATGGCACGCCCGCTGGACTTCAGCGTGTTCCCGGCCGTGCTGCTCACCACGACGCTCTTTCGCCTCGTGCTCAACGTCGCCTCGACTCGCCTGATCCTCTCCGCCGACGCGGAGTCTCCCGAACAGGCGCGGGGCGTGGCGGGCGAGGTCATCCAGGCGTTCGGCACCTTCGTCGCCGGCGAATCGGTCGTGGTCGGCGTGATCATCTTCATCATTCTCGTCGTCGTGCAGTTCGTGGTCATCACGAAGGGTGCCACCCGGATGAGCGAGGTGGCGGCGCGGTTCACCCTCGACGCGATGCCCGGCAAGCAGATGGCGATCGACGCGGATCTCTCCGCCGGTCTCATCGACGAGTCGGAGGCCCGATCGCGACGCGAGCAGATCACCCGCGAAGCGGATTTCTACGGAGCCATGGACGGTGCGAGCAAGTTCGTGCGTGGCGATGCAATCGCCGGCATCCTCATCACGCTCGTCAACATCATCGGCGGGTTCGCGATCGGCGCGCTCGAGAAGGGCTGGAGCCCCGGCGAGTCGCTCGCCGTGTTCACGTCATTGACGATCGGAGACGGGCTCGTCAGCCAGGTGCCGTCGTTCATCATCGCGATCGCGGCGGGCTTCATCGTGGCCCGCACCGGCGACAGCGAGACGATCGGCGAGCAGATCCCGCTGCAGCTGGCCTCGCAGCCGACTGCCTTGTACCTGATCGCCGGTTTCCTCTCGATCCTCGCCTTCACGCCCTTGCCCTCGCTGCCGATGCTGGGCGGCGCGGTCGTACTCGTCGGCATCGCGTGGTCGATCGGACAGATCGCACGCAGCGGACGCACGCAGCGCGAGCAGGAAGCACGCGAGGAGGCTGCGCGCACCCCCGCCGAGCCGCCCCCGGTCGAAGACCTTCTCGGTGTCGACACGCTGGAGGTGGAGATCGGCTACGGCCTGGTGAAGGTCGTGGACGCGAACCGCGGCGGCGACCTGCTCGACCGCATCGCGATGATCCGGCGGCAGCTTGCGGTGGATCTGGGCATCGTCGTTCCCCCGATCCGCATTCGAGACAACATGCAGCTGGAGGCGAACACCTACCGGGTGAAGCTCCGCGGGGCCGTCGTCGGGGAAGGCGTCATCTATCCCGACCTGCTCATGGCGATGGATTCGGGGCTGGCCAGCGGACGGCTCGACGGTTTCGCAGGGAAGGAACCGGCGTTCGGGCTCGACGCCATCTGGATCGAGCCGGAGCTCAAGCCCCGCGCGGAGACCATGAACTACACCGTGGTCGACGCGACGAGCGTGGTGGCCACCCACCTCACCGAGTTGATCAAGGACCACGCCGACGAGCTCGTCTCGCGTGAGGAGGTCAACCACCTGCTCGAGCAGCTCAAGAAGACGACGCCAAAGCTCGTGGAGGAGACGGTTCCGGGCGCCGTCAAGCCGGGCGAGCTTCAGAAAGTGCTGCAGAACCTCCTGCGAGAACGCGTGCCGATTCGCGACCTGGAGACGATCCTGGAAACGCTCAGCGACTGGGCGACCCACACCAAGGATCTGGCCGTCCTCACCGAGTACGTGCGGAATGCACTGCGGCGGACGATCTCGAACCTGCACGCCGAAGAGGACGAAAACGGACGACCGCGTCTCTTCTGCATCACCGTCGATCCGGCCCTCGAGGACACCGTCAACGGCTACATCGATCGCGGTCCGGCCGGCACGACGATGTCGATCCCGCCGGCGCTCGCGGGGCAGATCGCCCGGGCCGTCTCGCAGGCCGGCGAGCCGCTCGTCGCGGCCGGCCACCAGTTGCTCGTGCTCACGTCGCCCAGTGTCCGGGCGCAGATGAAGCAGATTCTGGACTCGCACATCGGTGGAGCCGTCGTGCTGTCGTACAACGAGGTGGTCAAGGGCCTCGACGTGGAATCTCTGGGTCTGGTAAGCTTGGCCAACGAGACGACACCGGCGGTGGCCGGGGTCGCCTAGGCCTCGAAAGAACGCGAACAGGAGGTTCGCAACCGGAGGCGTCCACGCAGCCAAGCCACGGAGGGCACGCTCGTGAAGCTCAAGACGTACCAGGCGTACACGATGGCGGAAGCGCTGGCCGCGGTGAAACGCGACCTCGGCGCGGGTGCCGTCATCCTCAATACGCGGTCGTACCAGCGCGGCGGTCTCTTCAAGATCGGCGGCCGCACGATCGTCGAGCTCACCGCGACGTCGGGGGAGGACGCCGCCACGCCGCGTCCGGCCGTGCCCGGTGCCTCCCGTCCTCCTCGGCCGCGTCCGGCTCGAAACGCGTTACAGGCCTATGCCGGTGGCGCCGGCGTCACCGGCGGCGTTGGTCTGACGGGTCTCCCGGGCCTGCCGGGGCCGGCGTCACGCGTTGCGTCCGTCGCGGCCCCCGCGTTGCCCGACGCGGTCCCGGGAAGCGATCCGGATGACGACGGCGAGCGGACCCGGCGTCTCGCCAAGGCCATGCTCGCGCAGCACGAGCAACGCACCCGCGGGCGTGCCGACGTTCCCGCGTCGCCGCCGCCTCCGGTCGCGAGCGTCGCCAGAATGCCCACGGAGCCGTCGTCCGAACCCCCCGCACCAAGGGAGTCCGCGGAATCCGCGGCAGCCGCCGCGGAGGCCGTCGCGCAACGCTACCTGCTGACCAGCCTGGAACCCGGCGTCGCCGCGGCGATCCCCGGTTCCGGTTCGAGCTCTGGTTCGAGCTCTGGGTCAGGCTCTGACCCCGTCATCACGCCCGCCGTGCCGTCGGGCATTCCCCCCGCCGCGTCCACCGGTCGCCCCGAGAGCGGCACGGTCCCCGACACGCCGGCGATGCAGGACGAACTGTCGGCGATTCGCACGATGGTGAGCGAGGTTCTGCAGCGGCAGGTCGCGCGGAGCGGGATGCCCACCCCCGCGATGCCGCCGCAGCTCTTCGAGACCTATCTGACCCTCGTCGGGCAAGAGGTCTCGAGCGAGCTGGCCGACCGCATCATCAACGAGACCCGCGACGAGCTGACCGCCTCGGAGCTCGAGGATCCCGAACGCGTGCGTGCGCTCGTCCGCGAGCGGTTGGCCGAGTACGTGCCCGCCGCCGACGAGGCGGTCGCCGCCGACAGCCCCGACGGGCGACCGTTGACGATCGCCCTCGTCGGCCCCACCGGTGTCGGCAAGACGACGACGCTGGCCAAGCTCGCCGCGTCCTTCAAGCTCCGCCACGGGCGTCGTGTCGGGTTGATCACTGCGGATACCTACCGGATCGCCGCGGTCGATCAGCTGCGCACGTACGCGAACATCATCGGGCTCCCGCTCCAGGTCGCGCTCACGCCCAACGAAATGCGTCAGGCCGTGCTTGCGTTGAGCGCGTGCGACGTGATCCTCATCGACACCGCCGGCCGCAGTCAGAACGACGCCGGGCGTCTCGAGGAGCTCAAGCAGTTCCTCGCCGCGGCCGAGCCGCACGAGGTGCACCTCGTGCTCTCGAGCACCGCCGGCGAGAAAGTGCTCATGCACGAAGCGGAGGCGTTCGGCGCCGTTGGCGTCGACAAGGTGGTGCTGACCAAGCTCGACGAGGCGGTCAGCTTCGGCGTGCTCGTCAACGTCGTTCGGAAGATCGGCAAATCGCTCAGCTTCTTCACGACCGGGCAGGAGGTGCCGGACCACCTCGAGGTCAGCCGCCCGCAGCGTCTGGCCGGATTGGTGCTCGGGGAGCCGTTGCACGAATGAAACGCCCCCCCTCCGGCATCTCGGTTTCGCGGGCGACGCCGCCTGGGCCGGCGGCGGACCAGGCGACGCAGCTGCGGGAGATCATCGCCCGTCACGAAGCGGACCCGCCGGATGGCGGCGGGGGGGTGGCGACGATCCTGCCCCCGAGCACGCCCACCGGCGCCGTGAGCTTCCGCCCGCGTCCCCAGATACGCCCGACGCCGCCGCCGCCGTTGCCGGTCACGGCCCCGGTCGCGACGCCGACGGCGCAGCCCGCTGCCCCACCGGCGAACGCCCCCGCGTC
>JABDLI010000283.1 GCA_013003065.1 Phycisphaerales bacterium
GCCGACCGCCAGCGGCGGCTGGAGATGGTCGACGAGACCGCTGTAGGAGTCGCCGCCGGCGCGGCCGCGTCGCGTGACGTACAGCCAGGCCCGCCAGTAGCCCTGTTGACGCTGGGTCCGCAAGTACGCACCCAGCCGCGTCGGGTGAAAGTGACGCACCCGCGACGCGAACTCGAACGCGAGCGCGTGACCGGCCTCCTGGACGCGGAAGGCCAGCTCGGCGTCCTGCGCCTTCAGGAACCGCTCGTCGAACCCCTCGACCTCCTCGAGGACGCTCCGGCGGTACAGCACGTTGAAGCTGGCCAGGAAGTTCACGCGGATGGGCATGCGGCGGTGACGCTCGAGGATCTCCTCGTGGATCAGGTCCGCCAGGAGCGAGCCCTCGCGCATGTTTCCGTAGCTGCCCCCGACGCCGCCGACGGCGGGGTCGGCGAGATGCGGGAGGAGCCGGGTCAGCGCGTCGTCCTCGGCGACGCAGTCGGCGTCGATGAACCACACGAGCGGGCTCGTCGCGGCCCGCCAGCCGAGGTTGCGGGCGGCGCCCGGGCCGGCGCCCGATCCCGCGAGCACGCGGACGGCCGGACGAACGGTCACGATCGCGCGGGTGTCGTCGGTCGAGCCATCGTCGACGAAGATGATCGCTTCCAGCGGCGTCGTCTTCAGCATCGGAACGACCGCGTCGAGACAGACGCCGATGGTGGCGGCGCAGTTCCGCCCCGGAATGACGAGGGTGACGGCCGCCGGCATGCTTTGCGAGTGTAACGGGGCGTGGCGGTGGCCGTGAACCCCGTGACGGTTCCCTCTTCCGATCCGAAAGGGCCCGCGTGATCGCGGGCGGCGTCCTGCCGCCCTCGGCCTCCGTTCACCGTGCGCTGAACGCCGAGTCGTTCCGCGCGGAACCGACGCCCGCTCGATCTCGCCGCATCCTGCGGCGGAGCACCCGGTGGCCGGACGCCCAATGATCCGCCCGCGTCCATGCGGGCTCGCGTCTGGATGTTCCGACGTGGGTTTGGGCTGTCTTTGTGCCGCCATGCGGCGGCAGGAGTTGCGTGGGGACCGGCGGCGTCGTGCCGCCTCGAGCAGGTTGGGTCGAACGCACGCGCGATCGCGCGGCCGTGTCCGTGCCCGCGGCCGCGGCCGCGGCCGTGTGTCCCTTGCTCCTCCTTGCTCCTCGCGGGGCCTGCGGATACACACTGGGCCATGAGCACCCAGCGATCACACGATGCGTTGCGGCCGACCACGATCGAGGCGTACCCGACCGGGGCGGCGGGGAGCGTGATCATCACCCAGGGGCGGACGACCGTGCTGTGTACGGCGAGCGTTGCCGAGGAAGTCCCGAAGTGGCTCGTCGATCGGGAGACCGGGGTGGCGACCAGGGGATGGGTGACGGCCGAGTACTCGATGCTGCCCGGATCCACCCCGCAACGAAAACGCCGCGGGCCCGACAGCCGCGGCACGGAGATTCAGCGGCTCATCGGCCGGTGTCTGCGCGCGGCCGTGAACCTCGAGCGTATGCCGGGGCTCGCCGTCACCTGCGACTGCGACGTGCTGCTCGCCGACGGCGGCACCCGCACGGCGTCGATCACCGGCGCGTTCGTCGCGCTCGCGCAGGCGCTCGCGACGACGCGGGCACGGGACCTCCTCGCCGACGATCCGATCATCGGCCCCATCGCGGCCGTCAGCGTCGGCGTCATCGACGGCGTCGAGCGGCTCGACCTCGACTACGAGCTGGATGTAAACGCCGAGGTGGACATGAACGTCGCGATGAACCACGCCGGCGAGTTCGTGGAGGTGCAGGCGACGGGTGAGCAGGGGACCTTCCGACGCGGCCAGCTCGACACCCTGCTCGATCTGGCGACGAACGGCATCGAGCAGCTCGTCGCGATTCAGTCGGCCACCCTGGGGCAGCTGACGTCCTGACCCAGTCCGAGCAGGTTTGCGCTTCGGTTTCCCGGTTCCGCGTCGTACAATCGACGTGGAGGCCATCCCATGTCCACGCTCCTTGTCACCATCGCTTTGACCGCAGCCGCCGCGACCGGATCGAACGAGCTGCTCGACGGCGGATTCGAGACGACCAGCCCGCGGGCGTCACTGCCGACCGTCACCGGGGCGTGGGGATTCGACGCCGCCGTCGCCACCGGCCCGGCTCTGGGGGTCGAACCGCTCGAGGGCGAGCGAATGCTCCAGTTCCTCGCGACCGGGCCGCTGGGTGCGGGCGGGGATGGCATCAGCGCTGATCTGTGGCAGCTCGTCGATCTGGCCCCGCACCGCGAGCTCATTGCGGCCGGTCACGCGGTCGCCCGGCTCCAGGCCGGCTTCAACCGCGTGCACCTCGGCCCCGCCACCGACACCCAGTTCACCGCCACGCTTCGCGCGTACGACGGCACGTCGGCGCGGTTCGCGGTCTCGCGCACGCGGGTGCGAGCGTCGTTGTCCGAGGCGCGGGTCACGCTGGAGACGGATGACGACCCGACCACGTGGGAAACGGTGACCGTCCTCGATCGCATCCCGGCCGGAACGGCGTTCCTCGCCGTGCACATCGGGGCGCTCGAGAACCGGCAGAACGACCTTCGCGCCGAGACGCTCGAGCTGCACGGCCACTTCGCCGATGCCGTCACGCTCACCATCGACACGCTCTGTCCCGCCGACGTCGATCTCGACGGTGGCGTGGGTCTGATGGACCTCGTACGCGTGCTCGACGAATGGGGGGTCTGCGCTCCGTGCTCGAGCGACGTCGATCGCGATGGCGTCGTCGGTCTCTCCGACGTCATCGCCGTCATGACCGCCTGGGGATCCTGCCGGTAGAACCGACCGGACGCGGCGCGGACGAGATTGCTGCCGCGCGGGGGCTCACCGCGTGACGTCGAACTCTGCCACCAACGTCCGCTCGACCGGCGGCTCGTCCCGCGCGTCGGGGTCGATCAGAACGCGATCGCGGTAGAAGCGGACTCCCGTCACGTCATCGAGGCTCGGATCCCGCCGCTGCAGGTCCGCCCAGAGCGCGGCGAAGCGGCGGGCGCGTTCCGGCGGCGGCTCCGCGACGAGCGTGCGAACCTGCCGAAGCCAGTGCTCGGGTGCAACCCCGCCGAGACGGCGTCGGGGGGGAACGACCCGCTCGGTGCCGTCGGCGATCACGAGCACCATGCGCTCGACGATCTGGTCGGGGCCCACCGGTCCGGCGAAGGTCGGGTAGGCGGACAGCGGCCAGGAGCTGGTGATCCCGGCCAGGCCCAGGAGGGTGTTCCCGGCCAGCAGGACGATGCCGACGGTCGTGACCGGCCAGAGTCGGCGTTGCTCGGGGCGTGCGTTTCGAAGTTGGTCCGGCCCGCAGGTGGTTCGCGTGTCCGCCACCTTGCGGTAGCCCCGCGCGCCGATCGCGGTCACGGGCCACACGTGCAGCAGCGGCACGATCGGCCAGAGCAGCGGCAGGCGGCGGGCGATGAGCTGGTACCCCGCGTAGCCGGGACGCACCTCCTCACCGCGGGCGACGTGGATGTCTCGCGCGAGCGCAGCGGGCGGGAGAGCGCCGAGGCCGGCCCGTTCCACCGCGGTGCGGTCGCGGGCCGGAACCCATTCGACGCGATCGAGCCAGTCCAGGGTGCGCAACGCGGCCACGACCCGACGGCAGAATCCGCACCCGTCGTCGTACACGACGGCAAGAGGGACGCGAAACAGCCCACGCCCGACCGCGGCGAACAGACGCGACCAATCGATGAGCACGAGCAGGCACCACTGCAACGCCACGAAGCGAATACGCATGAACACACGGATGCTGAAGTGGAACAGCTCCGCGGCAATGAACGCCAGGGGCCGGGTGCGACGGAAGAGGATCAGCCCGATGAACGAGATCTCGAACAGAATCGTGCCGGCCCCGATCGCGCGGTAGACCAGCGGCATCCGATCGATTCGGACGGCCGGTATCCAGTCGAGCAGAATCCACTTCCGGTGCAGGTGGTACTTCACAGCGTCCCCGGCGACCCACATCGGTCCGGCGGCGAGGAGCTTCCACAGGCCGGGGAACAGATACAGCACGCCGAGCAGGAGCCACGCGAAGCGGATCGGCAAGGCATAGGCGGGCGACGGTGTCACCGCCGGCTGATCGCCGCGCCCGGCTCGCCGCACGCCGCGGATGATCGCGTCCACGCTCATCCCGTCTCCGCACCGACTCGCCGCCAGCAACGCCAGGAACCAGATCAGGTGGTGCGATCCGTGGTCCACCTTCCCGAAGAGGTTCGGCAGACCGAGGGCGTAGGTGCCCACGAGGAACGCAATGAGCGCCGACGTCCGGCTCATGAACCCCATCAGGCCCGTCACGCCGGCGATGCCCAACACCCATAGCGCCGCGTCGGCGAGCGCAGCCGAGCTCGGGACGTGCGCTGCAAATGCACTCCACCCGAACGGGGCGACGCGGAGGTCGGCTCCGCGCTCAGCGGCAGCGCGGATGACCCCCGCACTGCGATCGACGGTCAGCAGCAGTGAACCGAAGACGATGATCCGAAAGACACCGAGGTTCAGCGGGCCCTCCGGCGTCAGAAAGAACCGGTGCAGGAAGGCACCGACCCGGCGGCGGTGGATGACCCCGAGCCCACCTGCGAGCAACCCGGTTGCGAGCAGGGCAATCGCCACGTATCCCGCCCCATGCATGCGGCGCAGACCCTCCAGGGAGAGATCGCCCGGGTGCTGTTCCCGCTGGTAAGCGACGAAGGCATCCAGCGGCGCGAAGAAATCTCCGCGGCTCGTGGCCTCGATGATCTCCATGCCTCGCAGGAACCAGAGGGCGATGCCCCCGCCGGCCACCAGCAACGCGACGGCGGCGGTCACGATGGTGGCAGACCGCGGCGGGGGCGGGGAGGCAGGTGAGGAGGGTCCGATCATGCTTCGGCCGGCGATCATAAGTCGCGCCACGGACGGCGGGAGGAGGAGAGGGCGCGGTGCGATAACCACCCGCGACCCGGGCAACCGGACGCGGTCGAGCCGAATCCGCGATTGTTTGGGGCTGTTGGGAGCACGAAGGGTTAGAATTCTCAGGCTTCTCCCGGTCTTGGGCCAGCGTGGTGGGCGCGGGCTGTCCGGGGGAGCGAGTGTCTCGGTGGGAAGCACGTGACCGCTTCGAATACGCTACCGCTGAGTGTGCGGGAGGACACGTTCGTCGTCGTCCCCGCCTTCAACGAGAGGTCCTGCATCGAGCAGGTCGTGCAATCCCTCCGCCGGGAGTATCCCCACGTCGTGGTGGTGGACGACGGCTCCCGCGACGACACGGTCGAGATCGCCCGCGGCTGCGCGACGTACGTGCTTCGGCACGAGATCAACTGCGGGCAGGGCGCAGCCCTCCAGACCGGCATCGAGTTTGCCCTCAGCCGCGGTGCCCGGTACATCGTGACCTTCGATGCCGACGACCAGCACCGGGTCGGGTGCGTCTCAACGCTGCTCGAGCCGATCGTTCGCGGCGAGTGCGAGATCACGCTCGGCTCGCGGTTTCTCGGTGAGGCCATCAACCTCTCCGAGGGGCGGCGGCTGATGCTGCGGGTGGCCATTCTCTTCACCCGGCTCGTGAACCGCTTGCAGCTGACGGACGCCCACAATGGACTCCGGGCTTTCTCCCGGGAGGCGGCGCAACGCATTCGCATCCGCGCCGATCGCATGGCCCACGCCAGCGAGATCCTCGACATCATCCGGCACTCCGGGCTCTCGTTTCGCGAGGTGCCGGTCCGTGTCCACTACACGCCCTACTCGATCGAGAAGGGCCAGTCGCCGGTGCGGGCGTTCCGGATCGTGTTTCACTACGTGATCGCGAGGGTCTTCCAGTGAGCACATTCCAGATCATCTTGCTCGCCGCCCTTGCGGCGATCTTCGTCTTCGCGATCGTGCTCAACCGACTCCGGCGGACCTCGTTCCGCACGATGTTCATCGTGACCGTGATCTGGGCGGTGGGGTCGGTTGCGACGGCGTGGCCGGATCTGACCACGCTGGTCGCCCGCGCCGTCGGGATCGGCCGCGGAGCCGACCTGCTCCTCTACTCCGCCGTTGTCATCATGTTCGTGGGCTTCTTCATGGTCTATCTCCGCCTCGTGCGGTTGCGCCGAAACATCACGACCTTGGTGCGTCAGGCCGCCCTCCACCAGGCGGAAGGCCCCCTCGATTCAGGGACTCGGGACCTGAAGGCGACGGGCGAAGGTGTCTGAGAGGCTCCCTTCGGTGGGACGGGACGCACCGGCACGTGGAACTGTCGATCATCATTCCGGTGTACGACGCCGAGCGGACGCTCGCTCGGACGCTCCGGTCGTTGGAGCACATCGCCCCTCGACATCGTGACGATGTCGAGGTCGTGCTGGTGGATGATGGCTCGAACGACGAATCTTCGGCCATTGCCGACACGTTCTTTGCCGCCGGCCTCTTTCCCCACGTCCATCGTCGGGCTCAGGCGAACGCCGGCTCCGCCGCCGCCCGCAACGCCGGCCTGGAGATCGCGACCGGACGCTGGCTCTACCTCCTCGACGCCGACGACGAGCTGGCGTGCGATCCGATCGACGTGATCGCCAGCGCCCCCGACGCGAGCGTCATCGGTTGCCGCATCGAGCTGCACCGGCACGGCACCCCCCGCGGGCAGCGGCGCCCGCGGCACGTAAGCCGGTCCGGGCACCTGGCGGCGTTCACCGCCGGTCACCCGAACTTCAGCCAGGCGCTCATCGCGCGACGTGATCACGTCGACGTTCCGTTCGATCCCCGGTGGCCGACGCTCGAGGACTGGGTCTTCTGGATGAGCAACCCCCGGGTGTTCGACCGCATGGAGCTGCGGCCAGAGGTGACGCTCGCCATCATCCACGCCCACGGCGCGAACAAATCGCGGCTCTACGCCCGCCGCGGCGCGGTCCGCAGCGAGATCGCCGAGGCGATGCTGCGGCGTCTCGACGATCGTCTCACGCCGAGCGCACGAAACAACCTGCGTATCCAGGCCGGGATCGGGCGACTGCTCCGCGGCGAGGGCGGCGGGTGGCGGGAGCTGGGCCGCTTCCCCTGCAATCCCGTCCTGTACGCCAAGCTCTGGGTCTACTTCGTGTTCCGCGGGCGTTTCGGGCTCGTCGACTTCTACGGCCGATGAGGGTGCGGAACCCCATCGCGCGGCGTCTGGCGTTCACCGCGCTCAAGTCGCGCTGGCTGCGGGCGCCCCTCACCTGGTGGCGGGAGCGTGGGGTGACACCCGCCGACGTCGTCGTCGCCTCGTACCCGCGCTCTGGCAACACCTGGGTTCGTTTCCTCTTGTACGACCTGTTGACGGGCGACGAGCCGCAGTTCCGCGCCGTGGGCCACGGCGTGCCGGAGATCGGACGCCATCGCGACACCGAAGCCGCCGTGCTTGCCGACGGCGGACGGATCCTCAAGACCCACGAGCCGTACCGTCCGGCCTACCGGCGGGCCGTCTATGTCGTCCGCGATCCCCGTGACGTCGTGGTCTCGGAGTACTGGTACCAACGCTGGCGGAATCTCTACGAGGGTCCGCTCGACGCGTTCGTCGATCGGTTCTTGAGGGGACGGGTCAACACGCTCGTCCGGTGGGACCGTCACGTGACCGGGTACCTCGACGCCTCGATCGACCTGCACCTGGTTCGGTACGCGGCGCTGCACGAGGACGGCGAGCGGACGCTCGCGGATCTCTGCCGGTTTCTTGGACTGGAAACGACGCCGGCAGAGCATCGCCGGGCCCTGGAGCGAAGCGCGTTCGAGCGTATGCGCGCCAAGGAAGACCGCATGCGGCGGCGGTCGCCGACGTCGCGCATCGGTGACCGCCGCATGATCCGCCGTGGTCGCGCGGGCGGTTGGCGGGAGGAGCTTGATCCGGCGGATGCCGAGCGGATCGAGACTGCGTTCGGTGCGACCATGAATCGCGTGAAGCTGGCCTGACGCCGCGTCCGTGTCCGCGTCCGAGTCCGCGTCCGTGTCCGCGTCCGCGTCCGCGTCCGCGTCCGAGTCTGTGTCCGTGTCCGCGACCGCGTATCCGCGTCCGTGCCCGCGTCCGTGCCCGCGTCCGCGACCGTGTCCGCGTCCGTGCCCGTGCCCGCGTCCGTG
>JABDLI010000295.1 GCA_013003065.1 Phycisphaerales bacterium
GTGAGTGCCAGGCCACCAAGCGTCGACACCGCCAGAGCCGGGAGGATCCCGCTGGTTCCGAACAGACGTCCGTTGTTCATCTTTGCCTTCCCTCGCGGCCATACAGCCAACGCCGCCCCCCCAAAAAGGGCGGCAAGTCTTCGCGTTCCAGTCCTTTGGGTCGGCGCCGTTCCGTGGCGGCTCGACCGTCCGGATCCCTCCCTCGCGGCCCACACTGGCCTGAGACCGAATCTAGCCGACCCGCCTCCCGCGGCAATTGGGGATTTTCCCAATTCGAACTAGATTTGTTGGTCGTCGATCGCGAGGTTCGTTTCTAAGGAACGGTGGTTTCCGCAGGCTGGCGAGGATGGGCGAAGAACGGCGGACCGGCCACCGGAAGGCCGCCGGGCGGACGCCTGCGATTCCAAAGTCAGTTGGGACAGGTACTAACAGTCGAAGTCGACCGCCGTCGTCCGGTTCGACGCACACGGCAACGCCACCCGGCCCACGCGGACCGGGTGGCGCAATGACGGCGAACCGGGCGAGCGTCGGATTCCGCCCAAGCCTGCCGCCGTGGGAAACGGGGAATCAGGGCTCAGGCGGCGTTCGAACGCGCTCGACGCAGCATGCCATCGAGACCGCAGTCGTGAATCGATTCGGCGGTGAAGCCGGGCAGCGGATAGTGGGTGCACAACGCGCGGCCCAACGCCTCGGGGTCGCACATCACGTAGAAGACGGGATACCCGATGATGTTCGCCGCAAACCGCAACGCGCGGGGCAGGTACTGGGGAACCGTCGCCATCATCAGCTCGTGGGGATCGAACCGGATCGGAAGTACGCGAAACTGCCACGCCTGTCGACGCGTGACGAGCGCCAGCGCGTTCGGATCCATCTCCTCCAGCTCCGGATTCACGGTGCGCGTGAGCGTGGCGTACTGACGCGCCCACGCCGCTTCGACAACCGCCGGATCCACCGCGTACAGTCGTTCGGCCAACGCCCCGAAGGGCTCGCCCGTGTCCCGCTGCTCGCGGAGAATCATGTCCACCTGCGGAGTGGTGAGCACTCCGCTCTCGATCAAGAGATCACCAAGCCGTACCGCCATTCCTCGCGTCCTCCCTGCCTCCGATCGCGGTATCGGTTCGCGTCGAGCGTTGCGCAAGGATCGCGCGTCCAAGCGCGTCAGACGAGCCCCGGAAGAACGCACCTGTGCGGCGTAGGTCGGGCCTGCGGTGGAAGGGCCGCGTTCCCGCATTCCCTCGCCGTTCGGCGCAGCCGGAGCAGGTTCGCACGCCGGTGACGATCCCGGGTGCTTTCGCTCATGGTCGCCCTCCGCGTCCGAGAACGAACGGGCTGCGAGCAGCCCGTGGGAGAACTCGGTTGCTAGGCTATGCCCCATGCACGAGCGGATCCGCGATTCGCTGCTGGGCGTCTGGGGGCGCACCGTCGCCGCTCGCCCGGGCGTCACGCTCGCGATCGCGTTGTTCATCACGGTGGGCGCCGTCGTGCTCACGCAGCAGCGTCTGGAGTTCCGCTCCGATCGCAGCGATCTGATCGACCCCGGCCTGAGCTGGAACCGCCGGTATGCCTTATATAAGGATCGGTTCGAACGCTGGGACGATCTGATCGTGTGTCTCGAGGGGCCCCCGGGCGACGTCGCCGTCGATGCCCTGGGCCGCGCGATCGCGCAAGAGCTCGTCTCGGACCCGCGTATTCGGGCGGCGGACGCCGGGTTCGAAGTGCAGGAGACCGGCCCGCGTCTCTTTGCCGCGGCGCCGGAGCCGATGTTCTCGGAAGCGCTCGACGGGCTCGCCCGCGGGCGGCTGCTCACGGCGGCGCCCAACGCCGCGAGCATGGTCGCGTTGTTGACGGGGGCCGGGGAAGAGGGCCCGCCCGGCGATCCGGGATCGCTCGCGGCGGCCCTGGACCCGATCCTCACCGCCCTCGAGGGGGGCGAGCCGGACTTCAGCCGGCTCAGGCCCGATCAGCCCCGGTGGTTACCGCTCGTGAGCGCCGCCGGCTCGGGCCGGATTCGATTCGTCTACGTTCAGCTCGCGACACAATCGGGAGGGGTCGACGACCTCAGCCGCGACCTCGCGTGGGTGCGACAGACGATTCGCGACGCCGTGACCCGGTCGGGGCGGACGGACGTCGAGTTCGGCGTGACCGGGATCCCCGCCATCGAGGCCGACGAGACGGCGCAGTCGATTCGCGACTCGACCATCGCGTCGATCCTCGCCTTCTCGCTGATCACGCTGCTGATGGTCGCGGTCTTCCGCGGCGTCGTCGTGCCGCTGCTCGCGGCCACCGCGTTGCTCGTCGGGATGGCCTGGAGCTTCGGGTGGCTCGTCGTCGCCGTCGGTCACCTTCAGCTCCTCTCCGTCGTGTTCTCGGTGATCCTGCTGGGGCTCGGCGTCGACTTCGCGCTCCACCTCGTCTCACGCCTCGAGCTGGTGCAGGACGAGCATGCGGATCTCCCTTCGGCCACCGCGCGGGTCTTCCGCGGCATCGGCCCCGGCATGCTCACGGGCGCCATCACGACCGCGGCCGCGTTCGGCGCGACCGCGTTGACCCAGTTCAAGGGCATGGCCGAGATGGGCATCATCGCGGGTGGCGGCATCGTGCTCTGCCTGATTGCGGTACTGTCGGTCTTCCCGGCGACGCTGGCGGCAACACGACGCTGGAAGTCGATCGTCCGCCACCGCCCGGGGGGCGAACGCGCGCGGTTTGCGTACGGCCGGCTGGACGTCGTCGACTTCCACCCGCGGGCGATGCTGCTCGTCGGCGCGCTCGCGGTCCTGCTGCTCGGGCTGCCCGGGCTCCGCACCCGCTACGACCCCAACGTGCTCAACCTGCACCCGCCGGGCATCGAGTCCGTCGAGTGGGAACGCCGGATCGTGGAAGAGGACGCGCAGAGCGTGTGGGCCGCGCTCGTGCAGACGACACCGGAGCAGGCCCCGGCCCTCGCCGATCGCTTCCGGGCCCTGCCCTCGGTCTCCGGCGTCGGCGGGATGGGGCTCCTCTTGCCGCCCGATCGCGACGAGCGGGCGGCCCGCATTGCCGCCACGCGGGCGACCCCGCTTCCCGCGATCGCCCTGCGCGACGACTTCGCCGCCTTGCGTGGCGTGCTGACCACGTTGCGTGACACGCTGCCCCCGGATGACGCGACAAGCGGACTCGGTCCGCGGATCGACGCCGCGCTGGCGACGGCCCATGCGTTGCCACCGGACGAGCAGACCCGGCGGATGACGCACCTGCGAGCGGCGTTCGACCAATGGCGACACGCCCTGGGGTCGTGGGTCGAGGTCGCACTCGCCCCCGTCCCGCTCGGCGCCGACGATCTTCCCCCCGCGTTGCGGGCCCAGTGGAGCGACGGCGACACGTGGCTCCTGCAGATCTTCCCGCGCGTCGACCCGGCCGGGCGTTCGATTCTCCACCCCGCCCGGCTGGGCGCGTTCGTCGAAGAGCTGCGCGGCGTCGACGAGCGCGTCCTGGGTCCGCCGGTGCAGATCTACGAGTCGAGCGAGCTGATCAAACGCGAGTACACCAAGGCCGCCGTCTACGCGATCGCGGCCATCTTCATTCTGCTGCTGCTGGATTTCCGTTCGCTCGCCGACACGCTGAGCGCCATGCTGCCCGTCACGATCGGCTTCATCGGCTGCTTCGGTCTGATGGGGCTGTTCGACGTGCCGCTCAATTTCGCGAACATCATCGTGATGCCGCTCATCTTCGGCATCGGTGTCGACGCCGGCGTCCATGTCGTCCACCGCTGGCGTTCCGAGCCCTACGGCCGCCCGGCGGGTCTTTCCGGCGGCACCGGCCGCGGCATCACGCTGACGATGATCAGCACGATGATCGGCTTCGGGTCGATGCTGCTCGCGGAGCACCGCGGCATCCGGTCGCTCGGGTTCGTGATGCTGGCGGGGCTGAGCGTGTGCCTCGTGGCGTGCTACACGCTCCTGCCGGCGGTGTTGCGGCTGCGAACGACGCGGTGAGCGGGGGCGGGGTCCGCGGCCGGGTCCGCGACCGCGTCCGTGTCCGGGTCCGTGTCCGTGGCCGTGACCGTGACCGCGTCCGTGGCCGTTGACCGCGTCCGCGTCCGCGTCCGCGTCCGTGTCCGCGTCCGTGACCGGGTCCGCGTCCGTGTCCGGGTCCGCGTCCGCGTCCGCGTCCGTGTCCGTGTCCGCGTCCGCGTCCGCGTCACCCGCCGCCCAACTCCGACGGGTTCAACCCCGCCAGGTCCGCCACCACGAACTCGCCGTCCTTTCGCACCACCTCGTCATCGAACGCGATCGTGCCGCCGCCGTACTCCGGGCGTTGGATGAGCACGAGGTCCCAGTGGATCTCGCTGCGGTTGCCGTTGTCGGCGTCCTCGTACGCGCGGCCCGGCGTGAAGTGGAACGAGCCGGCGATCTTCTCGTCGAAGAGGATGTCCTTCATCGGCTCCATGATGAACGGGTTGAAGCCGATCGCGAACTCGCCGACGTACCGGCCGCCCTCGTCGGTGTCGAGGATGGCGTTGATCGCGTCACCGCCCTGATCGGCCGTCGCCTCGACGACCTTGCCGTCGCGAAAGACGAGGCGGACGTTGTCGAAGGTGACGCCGTTGTAGATCGTGGGCGTGTTGAACGCGACCACCCCGTTCACGCTGTCCCGCACGGGCGCCGTGAAGCACTCGCCGTCGGGGATGTTGTGCGAGCCCGTGCAGGCGACGGCCGGAATGCCCTTGATCGAGAACGTCAGATCGGTCTCGCCGCCCTTGATGTGGACGCGATCGGTCTTCTCCATGCGGGCCGCCAGCTGCGTCGCGGCTCGTTCCATCTTGGGGTAGTCGAGCGTGCACACGTCGAAGTAGAAGTCCTCGAACGCCTCGGTCGAGGATTGCGCGAGCTGCGCCATGCTCGGCGTCGGCCACCGCAGGACACACCACCGCGTCTGGTTGACGCGTTGCTCGAAGTGCACGGGTTTCTGGTAGAGCCGGCCGCGGCGTTGCATCTGCTCGGCGGGGATTCCGGACATCTCGCTCACGTTGTCCGACCCGCGGAGTCCGATGTACGCATCCATCCGCTCCATGCGGTGACGATCGCAGTCGGCCCAGACGCGAAAGTTTTCCTCCGCCGCGTCCGCGTCCAACGCCCGGAGGACGCGGGAGTGACGCAATGCGACGTGGGGGTGCCCACCCGCGGATCGGGCCGCCCGGATGAGGGCGATCACCATTTCGTCGGGGACATCGAACGCCTCGATCAACACGTGCTCGCCCTTCTGGAGGCGGGTCGAGTGCTCGATGAGCAACGCGGCAAGTCGGTTCACGCGGGGGTCGGTCATGGACGGCGGCTCCGGGGGATCCGGCGGATCCGGGGGATGGGAGCGGCCAGTGTAATGTCTGGGTTCGTTTCCGCTCAACGGTGAACCGACGCCCGTTCGCGCTCGCCGGTCTCGAAGACCTCGCGGAGAAAGTCACTCATGGCCGGCTCGAGCGACGGCCGGCGGCGGAAGAGCAGGCGGACCGCGATGTCGCCGCGGGCCGGATCGAACTGAAACCACCCCGCCGCGCGGCTGTCCTGATACTTGTCCTGGTGCCAGATGCCGTCGGCCGCGCGGCCGTGCGCGATGCGGCGGCCGGTGGGGGGAAACGCGTCCCACCGTTCCACGTGCGAACCGATCAACGCAGACTCGAAGTCCTCGTACTCCTCCGAATGCGAGGAGCAGATCAGGATCACGTTGGCCGCCCGCGGCATGAACTGGCGGTGCGCGCGACGCACGAGCCGCCGCATGCGACGGGCCTCGTCGATGAAGCCCGACGGCAGACCGATCGCGAGCGAGACGTGCGAGCCCTCCCAGGGGCCGACGATGAGCACGCCGCCGATCTCCGAGCCGTCTTCGTCGTGCACGACCAGCTCGTCGCCCACACGGGCGTGGCGGATGAAGTCCGACGCGGAGGCGACCAACCGCTCCATCTTGCGATCGTTCGTTCCCTCGTGCCACCGCACGCTGACGAGGTACGGACGGCGGATACGCTCCAGGTACCGCAGCCGGGAGGAGATCGTCAGCCGCCGACGCGCCGGCCGGTCGGTGTCGAGCCGCTTCACGTGGAGGTAGAAAACGGCGTCGTCGCGACGCACCTCGAAGTCGCAGGCGCGGCCGCCCGGCGTCGGCACCTCGAACTGCAACGCGCAGCCCCGGGCGCGGAGGTGACGCGCGATCAACGCCTCGGCGAACCCGTCGAGGAACGGCTTGAGGCTGCCGTGACCGTCGAGCCCGGTGTACAACGCCCCGAGCTCGGGGTCGTTCCGCCAACCCCGGACGTCGGCCAACGCGGCGGAGTCGAGCTGGCCCGCGAATCGCGCCAGCGCGCCGCCGGCCGGCCTTTCCTCGTGGCGTTCGCTCACGAGTGGAATCGCTCGTGCAACGGCACGCGACGGGGCGGTGGCGTTGCGGCCGGCGGCCACAGCTCGGCCATCGCCTCGCGGGGCGGACGCCCGTCGATCGTGAACCGACCGCCGCGGGTGAGCAGCTGATCGACCTGGCGTTGTCCGATTCGGACCCGCAGCTTCACCGTCGTCGCGTCGTAGTCGCGTTCGAGCACGCTCGCCCGCTTCTCGAGGTAATCGACGGTCTCGCCTTCGCGGAGGGGCACCGCAAACGTCACCTCGCGGATCGGCCCGAGGGCGTGCGTCCGCACCGCCTCCGTGAGCTCCTCCAGACCCTCCCCCCGTGCGGCGCTGATCGGCAGGCCGTCGGGGTGCCGGTTGAGCCAGACGAGCAGATCGTTCGAGTCCGCGAGCTGATCCACCTTGTTGAAGACGAGCAGCCGCGGCTGATCGGATGCCCCGATCTCGTCGAGCGTCGCCTCGACCGTCTCCAGCTGCATCGCCGCCGCCGGATCGCTGATGTCCACGACCAGAATGAGCAGCTGCGCGAAGATCGTCTCCTCCAGCGTGGAACGGAACGACGCGACCAGGTGGTGGGGCAGGTCGCGGATGAAACCGACGGTGTCGGAGAGCATGGCGGCGTTTCCGCCCCCCAGCTCCCACCGTTCGATCCGCGTCCCGAGGGTCGCGAAGAGCTTCCCGTGCGCGAACGCTCCCCCCTCGGTGAGCCGGTTGAAGAGCGTCGACTTGCCCGCGTTCGTGTAGCCGACCAGGCCCACCGTGAAGTGGTCGAGGTTGCGTTGCTCGACGGCCCGGGTCCGCCGCGCCTGGATCTCGTTCAGCTCGCGTTTGAGCTGAGAAAGACGACGCTGCACGATGCGGCGGTCGATCTCGAGCTGCTGTTCGCCGGGACCGCGGGTCCCGATGCCCACGGGCGCGCCACCGACGACCTGGCCGAGGTGATCCCACATCGCCCGCAGACGCGGGAACGTGTATTCGAGCTGCGCGATCTCCACCTGGAGCTTGGCGGCGTGCGTCGTCGCGCGGTTGGCGAAGATGTCCAGGATGAGCTCGCTGCGGTCGATGATCTTGCGTTCGACGACCTCCTCGAGCGAACGGACCTGCGCGGGCGAGAGATCGTTGTCGAAGATCACGAGCGTGGCCCCGGTGGCCTTCGCGAGCTGGGCGAGCTCTTCGACCTTTCCCTTGCCGAGGTAGGTGCGGCCGCGGGGCTTGCGTCGCTTCTGGATGAGCTCGCCCACCACCTCCGCCCCCGCCGTGGCGGTGAGGGCGCGGAGCTCCCGGAACGGATCGCCCTCCTCGTCGTAGGAGTCCGGCAGCCTGACGTGAACGAGCACCGCCCGCTCCGCTGCGACCTTCAGCTCTTCCCGCGTGACCTGCGACAAGCTCGAGCCTCTCCGTGTCCCCCGGCTGGGATCCCGGGGGGGGTGATGGTTGGGTCGTGATGGTAGGGCAATGCGACGCGGACGTGGCCGGCGGATCCGGCCCCAACGCCCCGACCTCCCCCGCTCCTATGATGCCAGGCCAATCCACCAGGAGTCGTTCGCATGAAGCGGTTCGTTGCCCCGGTTCTCCTCGTCGCCCTCGTGGCCACCCTCCTCATTCAGCTTCCGCTCGCGATCGCCGATCGCACATCGATCTACGAGTGGTTCGACCCGATCGTGGACGTTCGAACCCTGCTGGTCGAACGCTACGTCGAACCGATCGACGAAGAGACGGAGATGCCGCGGGCAATGATCGACGCGATGCTCGAGACGCTGGACGATCCCTACACCCAGTACATCCCGCCCGCGAACCTGCGCGAGTTCAACAAGCAGCTCCGCGGCACCTACGCCGGCATCGGCGCGGAGGTGAACCAGGCCGATGGCTACCTCGTGATCGTCAGCCCGATGGACGACTCCCCCGCCCTGCGGGCGGGGGTGATGGCCGGTGACGTCGTCCTGGAGATCGAAGGCGAGAGCACGTTCGACCAACCGCTCACCGACTCGGTCGAGAAGCTCACGGGCGAGGCCGGCACGCCGGTGTCGATCCGGGTGCGGCACCTCGACGATACGGAGGAGTCGCTGACGATCGTGCGTGACCACATCGTCACCCGCACGGTCAAGGGGCTGCGCCGCTTCGGCGAGGGGTGGAGCTACTGCATCGACCCGAACCTGGGGCTCAGCTACATCCGCGTGACGCAGTTCAACGAGGCAACGGTTGAGGAGTTGCGCGACGCCTTACGCACCCGACAGACGGAGGGCGGGCTGAACGGGCTCATCCTCGACCTGCGGGACAATCCCGGTGGCGGCCTGCCCACCGCGGTGGACATGGCGAACCTCTTCCTCTCGGAAGGCACCATCGTCAGCGTGCGGCCCCGGGTCGGCCGCGAAGCGGTCTATACGGCCCGGCCCGCCTCGACGCTGCCCGACTTCCCCATGATCGTCATGGTGAACGGCGCGTCCGCCTCCGCGAGCGAGATCATCGCCGGCTCGCTGCAGGACAACGGTCGCGCCATCGTCCTCGGCACGCGGACGTACGGCAAGGGCTCGGTGCAGGAGGTCCGCGCGTTGCCGTACAACCGCGGCACGCTCAAGCTCACGACCGCGCACTACTACCTTCCGAGCGGTCGCAACATCAACCGCAAGAAGGGCGAGGCAACCTGGGGCGTCGATCCCACGCCGGGCTTCGTCGTGCCCGTCTCGGACGAAGACTACCTGGCGTCATTCCGCGCGCGACGCGAGTTCGAGATCATCCGCGCCCCGGCCGACGACTTCGAGCCCTGCGTGGACGGGCCGTGGATCCGCGAGCACCTTCTCGACGAGCCGCTCGCCCGTGCGGTCACGGCGTTGCGGGCTCGCGCCGAAGGTGGCGACTGGCCCGACGTCGGCGAGGCCGACGCGGGCGTCATCGCCATGGAGATCGAGCTGGAGCGGGCGTTCGACCGCCGCACGCGGCTCATCGAGGAGCTCCACCGCACCGAGGCGACGATCGACGAGCTGCAGGCGGTCGCGGGCGAAGAAGACGACCCACTCCTGCCCCCCGAGCTGGATCTCACCGACGGGACGATCACCCTGCACGACCGCGACGGCAAGCAGATCGGCGTCTACCGCATCGACGCCGGCGACGTCAGCCTCGCCCTCGGCGGCATGCGGCTCGCGCCGGTGCCCGCGAGCGAGCCGGAAACCGCGCAACCGTGACCGCCAGGCCCGGCCCGCTGGTGCTGGGGATCGAGTCGAGCTGCGATGAGACCGCCGCCGCGGTGGTGCGTGGCCCCGGTCACGTTCTGAGCAACGTCGTCGCGACCCAGCACGAGCTGCACGCCGAGTACGCCGGCGTCGTGCCGGAGATCGCCAGCCGCGCGCACCTGGAGCGGATCGAGCCCGTCATCGTGACCGCCGTGCGCGCCGCCGGCATCACGCTCGCCGATCTCGACGCCGTCGCGGTCGGCCACCGGCCGGGGCTCATCGGATCGCTCCTCGTCGGCGTGAGCGCGGCCAAGGCGTTGGCGTGGAGTCTCGACGTGCCGCTCGTCGGCGTGGACCACGTGCACGCCCACTTGTACGCCGGCGGATTGAGCGGCACCCTCCCGCTGCCTGAGATCGCCTACCCGGCGCTTGGTCTGGTGGTCTCCGGCGGGCACACGAGCCTCTACCGGTTGACCGACCCGCTGGCCATCACGCGGCTGGGACGCACGATCGACGACGCGGTCGGAGAGGCGTTCGACAAGGCCGCGACGCTCCTGGAGCTGGGATACCCCGGCGGACCCGCCATCGACCGCCTGGCCGTGCGGGGCGACGACACCACGCACGACTTTCCGATCGCGCGACTCGACAACCCGCTGGACTTCTCGTTCAGCGGACTCAAGACGGCGTTGCTCTATGCCGTACGTGGCCACCCGGTCGGCCGCGGCCCCGCGGCGACCTTCCCGCGTTCGGCCGCGGACCTCTCGGACGCCGCCCGCGCCGACTGCGCGGCGTCGTTTCAACGCGCCGCCGTGACCGCGGTCATCCGCAACACCCGGCGCGCGCTCGAGTCGACGAGCGACACCCGAAGCCTGCTCGTCGGCGGCGGTGTGGCCGCGAACACGCGGCTGCGTCGGGAGCTGGGGGCGCTCGCGGACGAACGCGGCGTGACACTGCGGATTCCCGAGATCGCGTATTGCCTGGACAACGGCGCGATGATTGCGGGGTTGGCGAGTCAGCGGCTGGATCGGGGGGAGGCGGATGAGCTGACGTTGTCGGCGGCGACAAGGGTGGTGGTGTAGGTCTGGTGTTGATGAGCGCGGGCTCGGGCTGCAACTCCAACTCCCCGCTCACCGGGTCATCTGACCCGGGGCGGACCGAGTGGAACGGGAAGGGGACGTGGAATTGGACCCGGAGATCAGATGACCCCCTTGAATGGGGAGTTGGAACTGCTCACGCCCTCCGCTACCGTGCCCCGCGTGCTTCTTCCTCCTCCCCACCCCGCCAACCTCGATGACGACACGCTCCTCGCCCAATGCGAGATCACCTTCGGCCGCCAGGGCGGACCCGGCGGCCAGCACCGCAACAAGGTCGACACCGCCGTGCGTTTGCGTCACGAGCCCACGGGGATCGACGCCGGCGCCGCCGAGCGTCGGCGGCAGCAGGAGAACCGTCGCACCGCGATCCGGCGGCTGCGTCTGAAGCTGGCGATCAAGACACGCACGAAGGTCGATCCCGTGCGTCACCGCCCGAGCCCGGTGTGGGAGTCGCGTCGCCAGGGACGTCAGCTTTCGATCAACCCCAAGCACCGCGACTACCCGGCCGTCCTGGCCGAAGCGCTCGACGTCGTGTACGCCCGAGGTTTCGACGTCGCCGGCGCTGCGGGCGTGCTCGGCGTGTCGATGAGCCAGCTCGCCAAGCTCATTCGCCACGAGAAACATGCGATGGCGCTCGTCAACGCGGGCCGGGCCGAGCGGGGTTTGCCGCCGCTCAAGTAGCCGACGCGTACGAAGCCGCGAGACGGGCGAGCCGCCGGTGGGCGGACGCGACCCGGTCGCCGCTCACGACGCCACGCTCGATGGCATCCGCGAGCGCCGCGATGACCGCGCGCTGCCGGTCGAGGTCGTGGCAGCACAGCACGAGATCGACGCCCGCCGCCACCGCCTGCACCGCCGCATCACCGACGTCCATACGCTCGGAGATGGCCTTCATTTCCAGATCGTCGGAGATCACGACGCCGTCGTAGCCAAGCTCGCGACGCAACATGCCGTCGACCACTGCGGGGCTGAGCGTGGCCGGCCGATCCGCATCGATCGATTCGGCCACGACGTGCGCCGTCATGACCGACGCGACGCCGGCGGCGACTGCGGCGCGAAAGGGAACCAGCTCGACCGCGTCGAGCCGCGCGCGATCGTGTGTGATCCGGGGAAGATCCTCGTGGCTGTCCACCGTCGTGTCACCGTGGCCGGGAAAGTGCTTGGCGCACGCCGCGACCCCCTCGCGTTGCATTGCGTCGATCCACGCGACCCCGAGCTTCGCCACGATCGCCGGATCGGACGACAGCGACCGCGGACCGATGACCGGGTTGTCGGGGTTCGTGTCGACGTCGAGGACCGGGGCGAGGTTGAAATTGACCCCGACCGCCCGCAACTCGTCGGCCTGCGTCCGGCCGGCCACGCGGACGGCGGCTTCTCCGCCATCCGCCAGCTCGCGCGCGGCCGGGACGGCGGTGAACCCGCCTTCGAACCGCTGGACCTTTCCGCCCTCCTGATCGACGCACACGATGACCGGATGATCGGCCGCTTCGCGGATCGCGTGGGTGAGCTTGGCGATCTGCGCCGGGGTCTCGGCGTTGCGGGCGAAGAGGATCACGACGCCAACGCCGCCGGCGATGAGCTCGGCGGTGGCGGGGGGAAGGGTTGGGCCGTCGAAGCCGATGCAGAGGAGGTTGGCGGCGGCGTGAGGAGCAGCGTCGGGTGGCATGGGGAGCATCGTAGATCCGGGGCCGGGGCCGGGGCCGGGGCCGCGTCCGGGTCCGGGGCCGGGGCCGGGTCCGGGTCCGGGTCCGGGTCCGGGTCCGTGTCCGGGTCCGCGTCCGTGTCCGTGTCCGTGTCCGTG
>JABDLI010000338.1 GCA_013003065.1 Phycisphaerales bacterium
GTCGAGAGATCCGCGATGTCGCCGGGTCCGCAGTTCGTCAGCTCGACGAACTTCGGCAGCCCGCCCGGGAGCGTCGCGTCGACGACCTCGGAGATGATGAGCTGCCCGTGGGCGAGCGTCGGGGCAATGAGAAGGGCGAGTGCGATGAGCGCGATGCGACGCATGAGAAGAGCCTCCGCCCACTCGCGCAGCGGCCGCGCGAATGCGTGCAGTCGGGTCGGGATGTGCTGGTTCCCCGCCCCTCCAGGAACGGCCAGCTCCCCAAAACGCATTATGGACGGTCTCGTCGGTGAGGCAAGGATTCTTTCGAACGTGCTCCAGCTTGCCTGGCTTGCCACGCCTGTCCCGCTACGATCCTTGTCCTTTGCGGGGACCGTGACGCGTGCTCGAATGGTTTCGGGAACATCCGGTGGTGCTCTGGGCGATCTTCGTGTCGTCACTGGTCATCTTCGTGGGCAGCCTCATCGTGATGCCGGCGTTGCTCGTTCGCATTCCCGCCGACTACTTCGCGCACGAACGACGACCGGAAACGCGGTGGGCCCACCGCCACCCGCTCATTCAGCTCGCCTGGCAAGTCGGCAAGAACGTCCTCGGCGTCGTGCTCGCACTCGCCGGCCTCGCGATGCTCGTGCTTCCGGGGCAGGGGCTGCTCACGCTGCTCGTCGGCGTGCTGCTGATCGACGGACCGGGCAAATACGGCTTCGAGAAGTGGCTGGTCGCCCGCCGTCCGGTGCTCCGCTCGATCAATTGGCTGCGTCGACGCGGCGGTCACCCGCCGCTGGTCATCGACACGGACCCCACGCCGCCAGAAGTGTGAGCAGGTCGATGAAGCCGACGTCGCCGCTGCCGTCGAGATCCTGCGGGCAGTCGACGCACACGCCCCACCGCGCCAGCATCTGGAGGAGGTCGGTGAAGCCGACATCGCCGCTGCCGTCGAGATCCGCAACGCAGCCGGCCGGCAGCACGCTGTCGATCAGCCAGATGTTGTCCGCATCGACACCCGAACAGATGACGCCGATGCGGTCGCGGCCGAAGACGGTGAGATAGTTCGGCTGCTCGCTGACCGTGAGCGGTGAGCTTGCGAGCTGCGCGCCCGTCTCCACCTCGAAGGCGTACACGCGGTGTCCGGGGAACACCACCGAGGTGACCGCCCGCGTGCCGTCGCCGCTGAACGCGACCGTCGCGCTGCCCTGCGGGGCGACGACCTCGCCGAAGGCGGCGTCGGCGATGAGCGTCAGGTTGGTCGGGTCACTGACGTCGAGGAAGGCGAGGCCGCGGGACCACAAACACGCCAGCGTGTTGCCGTGAATGGCGAGATGATCGCCCGAAAGCTGCGTGCCGATGACGAAGCCGTCGGGATCGGTGAGCTCCAATGTCAGGACGTCGAAGGCGTACACGACGCGTTCGTTCGTCGAGACGAAGCCGGTCCGGCCGTCACCGGCAAAGACGATGTTGTCGTTGGAGCCGAACGTGTTGACCCCGGGCAATTCGATGATGCCGGCGAGCGCGAGCTTGCGCGGGCTGCTCACATCGGCGACGAGGATGCGACCGTTGGCGGTGTCCACCATCGCCACGCGGTCGCCGGCGCGTTTGATGCGGTCGGGGTTGCCGGGCAACGGGAGGGCGTCGAGCCGCGTGAGGGTGACCACGTCGAACGCGTACAGCGTGTCGTCGGGGAAGCCGGCGACGTAGCCGGTGACGCCGTCGTCGTCGATCTCGATGTTCTGCCCCTGGATGTTCGTCGTGGCGGGGAAGTCGATGACGCCGAGGGCGGTGAGATGCGCGGGGTCGGAGACATCGGCGACGAAGACGCCCTGACCGGGGAAGAAGCCGGGGATGGCAAGGCGATGATCGGCGAACAGGAACGGGTCGCTCGCGTTGCCGGCGAGCGCGAGGCCATCGCGGTCGATCAGCTCGCCGGTCGTCAACGAGAACGACCACAGCACGTCCTCGTCGAAGCTGGGGACGAACCCGGCGTCGCCCTCGATGGCGAACGTCGTGTTCTGGAAGAACAACGCTGGGTCGGGAAACTCGACGATGAGGTCCCCGCCGCCGGCGGCCGCCGGGGCGGTCAGGCCGGCGGCGAGTACCAGCGAGGCAATCGCGCTCGGCGCGCTCGGCGCGCTCGGGTGGTTGCGTCGATGCAAAGCGTTCGTCATCCTTCGTCCTCCGTCGAGACCTGACTTCATCGTACGCGGGACGGGAGCCGGCGGCAGATAGAGCGGATCGCCCGATGCCTGATGATGATCGTCTCGACATCCCCGCGTCGCTCGTGCGACAGCTCGTCGCCACGCAATTCCCGGCGTGGGCCGGGCTTGGCGTGCGCCCCGTCGTGCCGGGCGGCTGGGACCACCGCTCGTTCCGTCTCGGGGACGAACTGCTCGTGCGGATGCCGAGTGCCGCTCGGTACGCGGCGCAGGTGGAGAAGGAGAATCGGTGGCTGCCGCGGCTGGCGCCGCACCTGCCGCTCCCGATCCCGACGCCGCTGGCCCGGGGAATGCCGGACGCCCGGTATCCGTGGTCGTGGTCGGTGTACCGTTGGATCGACGGCGCGTCGCTGGATCGTGCGCGTGTGGATGATGACGTGTCGCTCGCGTGCACGCTCGGGGCGTTCCTCGCCGCGTTGCATCAGATCGACACGACGGGCGGCCCCGCCGCCGGCCCGCACAACTTCTTCCGCGGCGGCCCCCTTTCTGTCTACGACGAAGAGACGCGAACGGCAATCGACACGCTCGGCCCGCGCGTGAACGGGCCGGCCGTGACCGCCGTCTGGCGGACGGCGCTCGCCTCGTCGTGGGACGGGACGCCCGTGTGGGTGCACGGTGACGTCAGCGTCGGCAACCTCCTCGTACGCAAGGGACGCCTCGCGGCCGTCATCGACTTCGGCAGCATGGGCGTCGGCGACCCCGCTTGCGATCTGACCATGGCCTGGACGCGGTTCTCGGGACCCGCCCGCGCGGTCTTTCGCACGGCGCTCCCGTTCGACGAAGCCACCTGGTCTCGCGCTGCCGGCTGGGCGCTCTGGAAGGCCGTGATCACACTCGCCGCGGAACCCGATGCTTCATCCTCGCGCGCCCACCACGCGGACCGCGTGATCCAGAGCCTGCTTGCCCACCGAACCCGCTGCGGCAGGTGAGTGACGGAGAGCGTGTCTTCGGAGCGGGGTCAGGCCGCTCGACGACGCCCCGGCTCGGAGCGTCATCTCCCGACGCTCCAGGGTGTCGTGTCACCGACATCCGGGTCACCGCGATGGCGCAAACGATGCCGCATGAGCTGCTCTCGTGCGGCCTCAGCATGTCAACCCACGTGCGCCGCACGTGCGCACGTCGGTGTCGTACGGCTCGTGCCACACGCGGGCGAAACCACCACGGCGATGCGCGCGGATGACATGTCGCGAAAACATCAAGTCGATCATCAGCCGTAGACGATCAACCATCCGCAGCAGAAACCAGTCTTCCCCGACGGGGGCCGAGGTTTAGGTGACACGCCATGGATGACCGTTCGCATTGTGTCCCGGCCCGCGTCATGAGCCAGAACCAGGAGAGACTCCTCCAGCTCGCGAGCATGTACAAAGGGTTGAGTCGTCGGAAGTTAGCGCAGGAGCTGGGTCGCGACGCCAGCAACTTGCTCCCGGCGAACGGGAATCCGAAGCTCGACTACCTGGTCAAGCTCGCGCGAGTGTTGGACTGGCCGATCGGCGAAGTCGCCGACGCGATCCTCGGTGCGGGCGACGACGGCAAGCATCCGTCGCCCGACGGCGGGCCGCGAACCGATGACGCATTCGACGAGCTGAACGCGCAGGCACAATGTGCGCACCGAGAAGGACGTTACGGCGACATGATCGAAGTCGCCGGGCGGCTCTTGGCCGTCGCCAAGACCGCGGACCAGCGGGCGCTCGCGTCGTTGCGCGAGGCGGGCGGGTGGGATGGCCTGGGACGCTACATGCTGGCCCACGAGGCGGTCCGACGCGGAATCGCCGAGCCGATCGAGTCGGCCGACCTTCGGCGTTTGCTGCAATCGAACCTCGCGAACGGCCACTACACGTTGTGGAACCTGTTCGAGGCACGCGGGATGGCCTGCAAGCTGCTCGACGACCTCGAGCGGGAGTCGTCGGGAACGCGCGTGGCGCGGGCGGCGCGGGCCTTTGCGCACTACGTCGTCGGTCACGCGTCGCGGCGGCTGATGGGGCAGCAGCCGGCGGCCGCCAAGGAATTTGCCGAGGCGGCTCGCCGCGCGTTGGAGGAGTCGCTGAACCGCTACGAGACGCTCGCCGCCGAGTTCGACCACGAGCCGTGGCGGGGCATCGCCAACACGTGCCGCGGCGGGCTGCTGGAGGTCGACGTCGAGCTGGGTCGGCAGCCGGCCGAGGAGGCGATCGCTCACATCACGAGGGTGGTGGACGGCACGTCCGAACGCGCTGCCCTCGGCGATCACCTCGAAAGCCTGGGGTGGTGGTGCATCTTCGGTTGCAACATCTCGCTCCGTCATCTCGGCGGACGCGATCTCCAGCAGTCGATGTCCCGTCTGGCCAAGACGGGATGCGAGATCGCGGAACGGCTGGACAACTGGTCGATGCGCGAGCGTCTCTTCACGCTCGAACTGGGGCAGCGCGAGCACCTCAGCGACCTTGCCGGCGTCTCCGTGGACTGGATGCTGGGCGACGACAAGATCAAGACAATCATCGGAACGATGGGGCGTTTTCCCACGTTCCGCCAGACCGGCTGGCGCATCCTGCAAGCAGGTACAGCCGCGCGATCGAATTAGTGAGGGACAGAAAGATGGACCGCAGTTCCACAACATCTCGATGCCGATTCCTGGGCGTCATGCCGGCGGCGACGCTCGGTCTGGGTCTGGCGACCGCCATCGGTGCCGACATCGACACTGACTACCCGTACCACACGGAGCAAGGTCGGGCTGTCCGCGACAGCAACCAACCCCCGGGCCTCGACGATGGGTTCATGTCGACGCTCATCGCATCGGGGCTCGGCTCGATCACCGCGACCTGCGGACCCGACAACGGCCTCTTCGACCCGGGTCTCTACGTGCTGCTGCACGAAGAGAACGAGGTCGTGGCGATGGACACGCTCGGCCTGTTCACCCCGTTTGCCGATCTGGCCGGCGTGGACGAAGCGGCCGGCGATCCGTCCGCCCGGCTCGCGTTCGATCGAACCGGTCACTACGGATCCACGTTGTTCGTGGGTGACCTCGTCGACGAGACGGCCGACACCGTCGACCCGGATGGTTCGGTCGGGCTCTTCGGCCTGCCGGCACCGTGTTCCGCGTTGGCATTCGATCCGTACGGGGCGTTCGACGGCCGTCTCTTCGCCGTCGATGCAAACGGTGACCTTCAAGCGATGGCGGCGGACGGCACCGTCGAGCTGTTCGCCCCGAACGTCGGATCGCGGGCGACGATGACGTTTGCGCCGGAAGGCGCTTTCGGCCCCGCGCTCTACCTCGCGGACCCGGACGGCGGCCGCATCCACCGCATCGAACCCACGCACCCTGCCGGTGAGCCCGCGCCGATCTGGGTGATCGAGTCGCTGGGCATCGACGTCCTCGCGGCCGCCCCCGCCGTTCTCGCGCTCAGCTCGAGCGGCTCGTTCGGGAACGAGGTGATGTACGTCTTCGACGAGCGGATGCAGGCGGTCCACCGCTTCGGGCCGGACGGAGAGTCCCAGGGCGTGTTCGCCACCGGTCTCTCGTCGCGGGTGTCGATCGAGTTGCCACACGAGGGCCTGTTCGCGGGATCGATGATCATGATCATCGACGACGAGATCTGGGTGGTTCGGCCTCAGGGATCGTCGATGGATCTCATCGACGTGCTTGGGGCCTGGGGGGTCTGCCCCGACGACGCGGGTTGCGAGGCCGACCTCGATGACGACGGCGACGTGGACTACGTTGATCTGCTGCTGTTCCTGGGTGATCTCGGGTGAGCCGCCATGCGCGGGGTCCGGACGACGTGAGCACGAGCGTGCGTGTGACACAGATGGAGTGCCGCAGGGGGCCGCGGGCCCAATCCGGCCGCGAGCTCGAGCTGAGTGACGCTGTGGTTCAGCAGGCGAGCCGGATCGTAGAGCAGCTCCTCGCCCTCGACGGTCAGTACGGCGAGCAGATCTCCCGGACACGACCGGAGGCCGGTGCGGCCTTGTTCGCCTCGACTCACGCCCTCGCGCGCCTCGTGAGCGTCCATCGCGCGGGAGCCGCTGTCCCGCCGCCACCCCGCGTCGCTCGGTCGTCCGGCGCACGCGACACGCGGTGATCACGGCCGTGTCGTCACGCTGATGTCCTCACGCGGGGTGGTTGCGGGCCGGTCGACGGCCGACGTCGGACGGTGAGTCTCGGATCCGTCCCACGCCACCGGAAGGACGTGCGCGGGAGCGCCCGGAACCAGGATGAGGCGGTCGCCTCCCCTCCGGGGCGACCGCCTGATCCCGCGGTCCCGCCGCCCGCCGTTTGGTGACAGGTCAGATCTCGGAGCTGGCCAGGTCGGCGCGAAGCGAGGCGGGGCCGGTGTCGGCGATCACCCGATCGATGACAATCTCGCCCTCGGTCTTCGTCGCTCGCTCCCGCCGGGCACGCCGGAACGCTTCGAGCATGTCGTCAAGCCGCCCCTGGGCGGAGGTGGTCGCCTCCGACGCCAACGCCGACGCCGACGGATCGTCCTCGGTGACGTCAGCGCCATCGGTGATGTCGATCACCACTGGCTGCGCGGGACGGCGGACGGAGAGGCACCCGGTTTCGGGCTCGGACTCGAGTGGCATTGGCATCGTTCCCTCCAAAGGCCGGCGCCCTGCGGGCGCAGCGATCGCCGGTATCGTTGATGAGGCCCTGTGTCGGACGTGCTGATCGCGCGAGCTCGTTCGAACTCGGACACGTGACCTTCGAGTTTCGCGATTTGGATGCGCGTCGCGGCGCCGCTGCGACAGGATCCTGCATCCTGTCTTTCCAGTCATCGGTCAAACTGCTCCGGATGTACCACAAATTGGAGCAAGAGGACCATATTGACACGCGGGCACAACGGTGTGGTTTAAACACCTCACGTAGGTGGGGGACCGAGCGCCGAAGTGCCGTAGGCCGTCGGTCGCCGCGAGCGTTGAAGTGCCGTAGGTCGTCGGTCACCGCGAGCGCGAGTGTCGTCCCGAAGGGCCGTAGGTCGTCGCGCGCCGCGAGCGCGAGTGTCGGCCCGAAGGACCGTAGGTCGTCGGTCACCGCGAGCGCGAGTGTCGTCCCGAAGGGCCGTCGGTCGTCGGGCGCCGCGAGCGCGAGTGTCGCCCGAAGGACCGTAGGTCGTCGGTCGCCGCGAGCGCGAGTGTCGTCCCGAAGTGCCGTCGGTCGTCGGTCGCCGCGAGCGCGAGTGTCGTTCCGAAGTGCCGTAGGTCGTCGGTCACCGCGAGCGCGAGTGTCGTCCCGAAGGGCCGTAGGTCGTCGGGCGCCGCGAGCGCGAGTGTCGTCCCGAAGTGCCGTAGGTCGTCGCGCGCCGCGAGAGCGAGTGATGTCCCGAAGTGCCGTAGGTCGTCGCGCGCCGCGAGAGCGAGTGTCGGCCCGAAGGGCCGTACGGAGCGCTCAAGACAGAAACGGAGGAAGCCCAGC
>JABDLI010000343.1 GCA_013003065.1 Phycisphaerales bacterium
GCCACGGCCACGGCCGCGGCCACGGACACGGACGCGGCCACGGACGCGGCCGCGGCCACGCCCCTACTCATCACCCCCCAAGCTTCTCATCGATCTTCGCAATCACGTACTTCATCGCCGTTCCGTATTCACCCGGCACTTTCCCCGCCGACGACGCCATCCCGTCCCGCGCCGCCCGCAATGCGACGGGGTCGTCCCAGGGCAGCCCCTCCATCATGTCCTCGATCATCTTCCGCACCGGCGGCGAGAAGTCCTCGAGCTTCATCGTGGCGGTCTTGGCCGGCTGGCTTCCGGCCAACGCGACGACCTCGTCCGGGACCTTCACGAGCGCCGGATCGACCGCGTTGACCGCGATCTTCGTGAACGACATGACGATGTTCATCTGCTCGTCGGCAATCTCCATGCGGTGGAAGAACTGCACGCCGCCGATCTTCTTCCACTCTTTGAGCTTGACGGTCGCCGCCCTGCCCCGCTCGGTGAGCTCCATGCCCCGCAGAAGCTTGGTGGCGGCGTCGATGTACATCGTCCCGGATTCGGGCTTGCCGGGTTTCTTGCTGGTGAAGGCGATGCCAAAGCAGGGCGCACCGTCGAAGTCACGCTCGGTCACGTTCTCGACCTCCAGCTCGGTCCCGACGAACTCCCGGAGCCGCAGCAGCCGGATGTGAATCGCCTGCTCGAGGATGTTGTCGATCATCTCCTGCTCACGGATGACGGAGTACCCGGCGGGTCCGGGGTTCTTCGTCCAGCCGATCTTGCCGTCGGTCCCCTGCACCATCTCGCCCATCTGGGGCAGCACTCGTTTCACTACGACATGACTGGGCTTCGCCCAGGAGACGTGCGACACGATCGCGCCCATCGGCCCCGACATCTCGGCCGTCGACGAATACGAGGTGATCTTCTCGATCGCGGGGCCGCCCATCGCCTTCGTCGACTCGGCGATCAGGCTCTTGGCCGTCGGCGGGGCCGCAGCGACGAGCGTGGCGGTCGCGGCGGCGAGAACGCCGGCGGCCAATGCATGAAGACGACGCTCGAACGTTCGGTGCGTATGCAGTACACGCATCGCTTCGGCTCCGCGCCGGGTGGTCATGGCGACCGACCTCGCGCCGGCGATCGCGAGGCGGCCGAGGGACCCATGGTACCCGCGGTGCATGCGAACACCGGCCGAATCGGGGGGTGGAGGCGCCTCCGGGCCCCGCGATGGTGCCACGGACAGCGAAGCGTCCGTGCCGTCAGCGTCCATTCGGAGGGGGAATCCGACTCCAACTGCGCAATGGGCGACGCACGGCACGGACGCTTCGCTGTCCGTGGCACCGTTCGCTGCGCGAGGGCGTCAACGATTTCCACTTCATCACGCCCGCTCCCCGTACCATGCCCACGCAGCCCTGCCTCCGGGGGTCCCACCGAGGAGGCCCCGCCATGGACGCGCTCCCCCACATCGCCTTCGCCCTTGTCGCGATCTCCTTCGCCGTCCGCGACATTCTCCGCCTTCGCTGTCTGGCGATGGTCGCGAGCGCCGTCGCCATCGCGTACGAGCTGACGCAGTACCGGCTCGGGCTCGACGCCCGCGCCGCCAACGCGCTCTGGCACCTCTTCTTCATGTCGATCAACGCCTACCAGATCTGGGCGCTGATCTACGGCGAGCGGCACACGCGGTTCAGCGACGAGGAGCGTGCGGTGTACGAGCAGACGTTCCGAGATCTCACCCGGCTGGAGTTTCGAAAGCTGCTCGACGCGGCGGAGTGGCGGGACGCCGAACCGGGGGCCGTCCTGACCGAGGAGAACCGGCCCGTCGCTGACGTCATGTACATCGTGCGTGGCCAGGCCACGGTCGAATCTGGCGGACACCACAAGGCGCGGCTCGGCGCGGGACAGTTCCTCGGCGAGATGAGCTATGTCACCGGCGAGACCGCGAGCGCGACGGTGCGGGTGACAGAGCCGCTGCGGTACGTCGCCTGGCCGCGCCCGCGTCTGCGCGCGCTCTTGCGGCGACGTCCGTCGATTCGCTTCACGATGTCGTCGGTGCTGGGCGTGGACATGTCACGCAAGCTGCGTCGGTCGATTGGGGAGGCGTAGGACGCGGGCGCGGACACGGACACGGCCACGGACACGGACACGGAAACGGACACGGATACGGTCGCGGACACGGACGCGGACGCGGACGCGGGCACGGGCACGGACACGGACACGGACGCGGACACGGTCGCGGACACGGACACGGCCCCGCCGACGCTCGCCGCCTACTCCTTGCCCTTCCCCAGGTACTCCCCCGTTCCCGGATTCACCCGAATCACCTGACCGTTCTCGATGAACGGCGGCACCCGCACGCGAGCGCCCGTCTCGAC
>JABDLI010000010.1 GCA_013003065.1 Phycisphaerales bacterium
GCGTTGGCCGGGGGCGTGGGGCCGGCGGTCTCCAGGTAGAGGACGAGCCGCTCGATCTCCATCGCGGCCTCCGAGCCGATCGCGTCGATCCGGTTGCGGAAGAAGGTGAACAGAGCGATGCAGGGGATCGCGAGGATCAGACCCATGAGGGTGGTCACGAGCGCGAGGCTGATGTTGGAGGCGAGCTCCTCGTGGTTGCTGCCGGCGCTGCGGGAGAGACTCTCGAACGCGCCGACCATGCCGAGCACCGTGCCCAGGAGTCCGAGCAGCGGCGCGATGGCCCCGATGACGCCGAGGGCGTCGGTCGCGCGGTAGAGACGCGCGGTCTGATCCTCTCCGGCCTCCTCGATCGCGTTCTTCACCTCGAAGGCGCCAAAGGCCGACCGCTGGAATCGCGTGAGCCCGGAGGCCAGGATACGGGTGAGATACGAGTCGTTCTCGGGGCTCACGCAATACTCGAGTGCGCCGTTGACGTCCTGCCGGGCGAGCAGATCGTCGATCACCTCCAGGTGGTGCGGCGGCAGCAACGCGACCCGTCGAATCTGGACGAAGTGCATCACGATGAGCGTGAGCGCCAGAACGCTCAGCAGCAGGATGAGGTAGCCGATCAGGCCGCCGCGGTGCACGGTATCCAGCCACGACATGCTGCCGGCGGCGTCGTCGGTTTGCGCGAGGAGAAGCAGGATCGGACGAAGTGGGGTCATCGAACGGCATCCTCGGCAGCGGTGCGACGCAGCCCGGAGGCGGAGCGACGCACGGGGTGGTTGGGGAATCGACGGACCAGCTCCGCCTCCAGCACGGCGGCGGTTTCCGTCTCGCCGTCGGCCCGGCTCGCTTCCGCGACCCGGGCGAGGGCGAGGCCGGTCAGGAACGGAACCTCTCGCCCGTAGCGGGCCGGCAGGTGGAGCAGCTCGACCATACCGCGGCGGCGGCGGCCGTCGCCCGGCTCCTGCAGAAGGGAGACGCCGCGGCCAAATCGCGCCCACGCTTGCGCCCAGGCGGGCCAGCCGTCCAGCTCCTCGAGCAGGCGACGGCGGGCAGCGTTGCGTTGGTCGGAGTCCGGGTCGGTGCACGCGACGAGCAGGCCGAGGCGGACGATCCCGGGGTGCCGGCCAACATCACCATCCAACGTGACGGGGTCGTCCGGGCGTCCGAGCGTCGTCCGGACCGCGTGGTGGTAGAGCCGCGCCATCGCAGCGACGACGTCGTCGTTGCCGGGGTCGTAGGTCGCGAGATCGCGATCGAGCGTCTCCAGCGGCCGCCCCGGAATCCACGCCGGCGCGAGCTGCGGGGCGAGCTGCGTCGCGGGGTCGATCACCGGGGGCAGGTTGCGGTAGCTTTCGGTCTCGAACCCCGCTCGACGCAAACGGATCACCTCGAGCGCCGGCAGCACGGCCGACGCGTGCGCGCCGCGGGCGAGACGACACCGGAGCAACCCGTTGGCGATCACCAGCGCGGTCTCGTTCGTCTGCCCGCGGTAGGTCTCGAACAGCCGCTCGAGCAGCGGCTCTGCGAGGGCCGTGTCGCCTCGTTCGACGCGGGTCCGCGCCCGCCACAGCCGCGTCGCGTCGTCCCGGTAGCGGGGAAGCACGGACAGCCGGGTGTCGTCCGGCGGCTCGAGGACCACGTCGCGCACACGATCCCACGCCACGGTGACCAACGACCCTCCGGAGACGCGAAGCGTCACGCCGGCGCCGTCGATGACGGCGTTCGTGCCCGTGATCGGCGGCGCCGCGCCACGGCGCACCACGGTGTCGGCCCGCGTGAGCCCCGCCGGCAACAGCGTCACCGTGACCGCCAGCGTCACGACCCACGGAGGCACGTCAGGGGCCCTCCGTGCGGACGAAGCGGTAGACACCACCGGATTCGCGGGCGATCCGCCGCAGCAGGTCCTGACTGCTCGCGTCACCGAAGGCGATCGTGTTGATCACCACGCGGCCGCCCCGCTGGTTCAGATCGGCGAGCAGGTCGCCGGTGTCCTTGGGAATCTCCCCGTCGGTGAGGAAGAAGATGACGTCGGGACGAACGTCGAGCGCGAAGACGTCGTGGAAGGCGGGCATCGGCACGGTGCCGCCCGTCGGATCGACGTCACGCAGCCAGCGGATCAGGCGGTTGATCGTCGAGCGTCGCGCTCGCATCCATCCCGTCTGCATCGGCGGCTTCGCAGTGTCGGAGGAGAAGAGCACGAGGTAGACCGATGCGTAATCGGGGACACCGGAGATCGACCGCGCGAGCTCGCGCATGGCGACCTCCATCTTGCGGTCGTCGCCCATCGAGCCCGAGCGATCCACGATGTACGCGAACCGCATGCCCCGGGAGGTGACCCCGAAGAAGCTCGCCCCCGCCCCGCCGCCGGTCAGCTCGCCTCCGCCCCCGCTCGCGTCGCCACCGCCGCCGAGCGTCGGCAACGCGCCGCTGCGGACGACGTCCAGCTCGGCCGCGGGAACGACCGGATCCATGATCTCGACCGCTTCCTCGGCAAGGAGCGCGTCCAGCTCGTCGGCAACCTCCGGCTGCAGATCCTCGACCTCGAGTGTCTCGAGTTCCGTCAGCTCCTCCTCGGTCATGATGGCGAACTCGTAGCTGACGGGCGCGGGCCCCCGGCCGCCCGGGGCGAGCCGGTGCTGGGAGGCGAGGTAGAGCAGCAGGCACAGGTGCACCACCGCCGAGATGCCGATGCCCACGAGCTGAAGGCGCCGCCGGCGGCGACGCGCCAGGAGCGTCTGCTGGCTCTCGAGCTGCGCGAGCGCGGTTCGGAGCATCAGCACTTCCTGGGCAAGGCTGGCCGAAGCTCGAGATGGTGACGCGTTGGGCGGAGGCATTGAGTTTCGGCAGGCCAGCGGCGGACGAAAGACCGTCACATGATAGAGCCCACGGCTCCCTCCCCGCCCCGTTGAAAACGGGCCCGCGTCGTCACCGGACCCGATCGCACGCACGGATCCTGGACCGGATCGGGGCGATCGAGCGGCCGCATGTCCAGGTGACGCAGATCTCCCCGACAGACCGTATCGGCCGGGGCCGCCGGCACGCTTGACCGCACGCATCACGTGCGGTCCAATCCTCAGCCCATCGAAAGCCCCTCCATCATGCCTGATGCGTCCCGGTCCTCGTACCGTCGAGTTGTTCTGAAGATCAGTGGCGAGAGCTTTGCCAAGCCCGGCGAGTTCGGGGTCGATCCGGAGGAGCTTGCCCTGATCGCCCAGGAGATCGCCGATGCCGCCGCCACCGGCGCCGAGCTGGCGGTGGTCATCGGCGGGGGCAACATCATCCGCGGTGCGGCCCTCGCCAGCGCCGGGCAGATCGACCAGTCGACGGCTGACTACATGGGGATGCTCGGCACCGTGATCAACGGGCTCGCGTTGCGGGAGGCGTTGAATGGACTGGGCCGCCGCGCCCGGCTGATGTCCGCCATCGACATTCCCGCGGTGGCGGAGCCGTTCATTCGCGCGCGGGCCCTCCGTCACTTCGAGAAGGGGCGGGTGCTGATCCTGGCCGCCGGCACCGGCAACCCGTTCTTCACGACCGACACGTGCGCGGCCCTCCGCGGCACCGAGCTGGGCGTCGACATCCTGCTCAAGGCAACGAAGGTGGACGGCGTCTACACCGCCGATCCGAAGACCGATCCCACCGCCCGCCGCTACGACCGCCTCACCTTCGCCGAGGCCGTCGAGCGGCAGCTGGGGGTGATGGATCTCACCGCCCTGACGATGTGCATGGAGCGGAAGCTCCCGGTCATCGTGTTCGATTACAAGGAGAAGGGCAACATCCGGCGTGTCGTGTCCGGCGAACCGCTCGGAACGTTGATCACGAGCTGACCGGATTCGGACACCGCGAGGGAGCCGAGGGCTCGCCGCCGCGACCCCGCTCTCCGCGAAATCCCTGCTTTGCCTGATATCATCGAATCGTTGGAACGACTGTCCCGGGAGGCCGCATGCCCATCCAAGAAGTCAAACAAACCTGCCGTGAGCGAATGGACAAGTCGCTCGAGTACTTCGACCGCGAGCTGCGCGGGATCCGCACCGGCCGCGCGACGACCGCGCTGGTGGACTACATCAAGGTCGAGTACTACGGCACGCCGACGGATCTGCGGGAGCTCGCCGCCATCAGCGTCCCGGAACCGACGCAGCTGCTCGTCAAGCCCTTCGACCCCGGGGGCAAGAACGACATCGTCAAGGCACTCGAGACCGCCGACCTGGGCCTGAACCCCCAGGTGGACGGCAACGCGATCCGGATCAACATCCCCGCGCCGTCGCGGGAGCGTCGGATGCAGCTCGTGAACCAGGTCAAGAAGATGGCCGAGGATGCCCGCGTGGCCATCCGCAACGAGCGCCGCGATGCGATCAAGCAGATCGATCAGCTCGTCAAGGACAAGGAGAATCACGTCTCCGAAGACGAGGGCAAGGACGCCAAGAGCGACATCGACGAGCTCACGAAGGCGCATACGAAGCTCATCGACGAGCACTGCGCGAAGAAGGCCGAGGAGATCGAGCAGATCTGAGGGAGAGCGTCGAGCGTGGTGCGGAGACAGTCTCTTCCTCTGGGTCGGGTTGCCGTTCTCGGGCTGGCCTCGATCGGCGTCGGCCCGCCCGACGTCCGATCGATCCCGACCGTCCTCATCGATCGCGACAACATCGAGATCACCGAGACGTGCCGGGTCCGGGCGGGGGCGACCCCGGTCATCGACGCGGACGGCAACGGCGTCGTGCAGGTCACCGCCTCCGGCATCACGGTCGAGTTCACCGGTCCGGCGTTGCGTGGCGCGGCGGCCGATCAGCCTCCGGATGCATTCGCGGGCGTCGGCGTCCGGGTGACCGGCGACCACGTGACGCTGCGTGACGTGGCCGTCCGCGGCTACAAGGTCGGCATCCTGATCGAAGACGCGAACGGCGTGCTCGTCGACGGCGCCGATGTGTCGGACAACTTCGCCCAGCGTCTCCGGTCGACCCCGGCGGCGGAGGACACCGGCGACTGGCTCTGGCCGCACGCGAACGACGGGGGCGAGTGGCGGGGCAACTACGGCGCCGGCCTCGCGCTCGTGGGGTGTCATGACGCGACGATCCGTGACGTTCTCGCCCGTCGCACCCAGAACGGCATTCTGCTGGAACGCGTCACGGGCTCCCGCATCTACGACAACGACTGCTCGTTCCTGTCCGGCTGGGGGATCGCGTTGTGGCGGTCGAGTGGGAACACGATCACCCGCAACGCCCTGGACTTCTGCATCCGAGGGTACAGCCATGGCGTCTACAACCGCGGGCAGGACTCGGCCGGGCTGCTGATGTTCGAACAGTGCACGGACAACGTGATCGCGGAGAATTCGATCACGCACGGCGGCGACGGCATCTTCGCCTTCTCCGGGCGGGCGGCGCTCGGCGAGGTGGAGACGCGTGACGACCCGGCGTGGTACGTCGGCCGGGGGAACCGGGACAACCTGTTGGCCGCCAACGACTGCTCGGACGCCGCCGCCCACGGCATCGAGCTGACCTTCGGGTTCGACAACCGGATCGTGGGCAACCGCCTCGCGGGCAACGCGATCTGCGGAATCTGGGGCGGGTACTCCCGACGAACGCTGATCGTCGACAACGTCTTCGAACGCAACGGCGACGCGGGATACGGGCTCGAGCGGGGCGGCGTCAACATCGAGCACGGATCCGAGAACCGGATCGAGGACAATCGCTTTCGCGTCAATCGCTGCGGCGTCCATCTCTGGTGGGATGACGATGCGGCTCTGGCGGCCACCCCGTGGGCGCAGGCGAACGGCGTGGCGTGCGCGGACAACCTCGTCGCCGGCAACCGCTCGGAGGGCGACGAGGTGTTTCTCCACCTGCGGGCAACGGGGGGCGTGACCCGTCTGGCGGACAACCGGATCAGCGGGTCGGGACGACCGATCGACGCCGACGCCGAGAGCCCGGTCGTCACCCTTGCGGTCCGCCCCGACCGGACGCCGCCACGGTCGTACGACGCCGACGGCCAGCGCCGGCCGGTTGGTGCCCGCGCCCACCTGGCCGGACGCCACCGCATCGTCATGACCGAGTGGGGGCCGTACGACTGGTCCGGCCCTCTCCTGCTCCCGACGGACCGCGTCGGAACGCAACACGCGTACCGCTGGCTGACACCCGACACGGGCGTCGCCCCGACGATCGCCGCCACCGGTCCGGTGCGTCTGGAACGCGATGATGACCGCATCACCGTTCGCCCGACGAGGCCGGGCGTGACGACACGGTACGAGCTGACGCTCACCCATCAGAACGGCGTCATACGGCACACCGGCGTCTTCATTCCGGAACGGTGGGAGGTCCGCGTCTTCGCGTCACCCCACGACCCGCGGACGAACCTCGACGCCTGGCGTCGTGACGCGGGCGGCGCGATGGTCGCCGATCTCGACCACCTGCGTCTGCGTTTCGCGCACGCGGGCCCGGGCCGGTTCATCGGCGCCGCCCTTCCCGCCGATCACTTCGGCGTCATCGCCGACGGCACGCTCACCCTCCCGGCCGGCTCGTGGACGCTCCGCACGACCTCCGACGACGGGATCCGCGTCTGGCTCGACGGGGAGACCGTCATCGACGACTGGACCTGGCACCCACCGCGAAAGCACGCGTACTCGTTCACGCTGACGGCGGCGAGGACGGTGCCGGTGCGGGTGGAGCACTTCGAGCTGGATGGATACGCGGTGGTGGAAGTGGAGGTGGAGGAGACGCGGTAAGGGGCGGCGCCGTCGCGTACCCATCGATGGTGCCACGGACAGCGAAGCGTCCGTGCCGTGCGTC
>JABDLI010000015.1 GCA_013003065.1 Phycisphaerales bacterium
ACGAGGAGGAGCCCGACGAGGCCGGGGAGGGCAAGACCAAGACGCCGGCCCTGCGCGCCTTCGGGCGCGACCTCACCAAGCTCGCCAAGGACGGCGAGCTCGATCCCGTCATCGGGCGCGAGACCGAGATCGAGCGCGTCATCCAGATCCTCTGCCGCCGCACCAAGAACAACCCGGTGCTCGTTGGCGAAGCGGGCGTCGGCAAGACCGCGATCGTGGAGGGCCTCGCCCAGGAAATCGGGTCGGGGAACGTTCCCGAGATCCTGCGCGAGAAGCGCGTCATCACTCTCGACCTCGCCCTCATGGTGGCGGGCACGAAGTACCGCGGCCAGTTCGAGGAGCGCATCAAGGCGGTCATGACCGAGGTGCGCCGCTCGAAGAACGTGATCCTCTTCATCGACGAGCTGCACACGCTCGTCGGCGCCGGCGGCGCCGAGGGCGCGATCGACGCCTCCAACGTGCTCAAGCCCGCGCTCTCACGCGGCGAGATCCAGTGCATCGGGGCGACGACCTTCGACGAGTACCGCAAGTACATCGAGAAGGACGCCGCGCTCGAACGCCGTTTCCAGTCCATTCCGGTCGAGCCGCCATCGGCCGAGCAGACCGTCGAAATCCTCAAGGGCCTTCGCCAGCGGTACGCCGAGCACCATCGCGTGACGATCACCGACGAAGCCCTCCGCACCGCGGTGGAGCTTTCCGGCCGTTACATCCCGGGGCGGGTGCAGCCGGACAAGTCGATCGACGTGATCGACGAAGCGGGCGCCCGCGTCCGTCTCAAGTCGATGACCAAGCCGCCGGATCTGGCCGACCTCGAGGAGGAGATCGAGCTCCTCTCGATCACCAAGGACGAGGCGGTCAAGGGCGCCGACTACGAGAAGGCGGCCGAGCTGCGTGACAAGGCCGAGCAGCTGCGCAAGAAGCGTGAGAAGCTCCAGGTCGAGTGGCGCGAGCGGATGAACGAGGTCGACGGCATCGTCGACGAGGAGGTCATCGCGGAGGTCGTCAGCAAGATGACCGGCGTGCCGCTCACGCGTCTGGAGAAGGAAGAGTCCGAGCGGCTGCTCAAGCTCGAGGCCGAGCTGCACAAGACCGTCGTGAGTCAGGAAGAAGCGGTCAAGGCCGTTGCCAAGGCGATCCGCAAGGCGCGAAGCGGTCTGAAGGATCCGAATCGCCCCATGGGCTCGTTCATCTTCGTCGGCCCCTCCGGCGTGGGCAAGACGCTGCTCGCCAAGGCGCTCGCGGAGTTCATGTTCGGTGACGCCGACGCGCTCATTTACCTCGACATGAGCGAGTACATGGAGAAGCACAACGTCTCCCGCCTCATCGGCGCGCCTCCGGGCTACGTCGGGTACGAGGAGGGCGGCCAGCTCACCGAGCGTATCCGGCGTCGGCCGTACGCGGTGGTCCTGCTCGACGAGGTCGAGAAGGCGCACCCCGACGTCTTCAACATGCTCCTCCAGATCATGGAGGAAGGACGCCTCACGGACTCGTTCGGTCGCCACGTCGACTTCAAGAACGTCGTGCTGATCATGACGAGCAACATCGGCGCCGACATCATCAAGGGCGGCCAGTCGTTCGGCTTCGGCAAGCGGGACGAGGTCCAGAACTACGCCGCGGTCAAGAGCGCTCTCATGGCCGAGAGCGAGAAGTTCTTCCGACCCGAGTTCATCAACCGGCTCGACGAGATCATCGTCTTCCGTCCGCTCATCAAGGAAGATCTCTACAACATCATCGAGATCGAGCTCTCGAAGGTGCGTGAGCGTCTGAAGTCGAAGGGGCTCTTGCTCGAGCTGGATCAGAAGGCCAAGGACTTCCTGATCGACAAGGGCTACAACCCCGATTTCGGCGCGCGTCCCCTCCGCCGGGCGATCAGCACCCACATCGAGGATCAGCTCGCCGAGTCGCTGCTCAGCGGCGACTTCAAGAGCGGTCAGAAGATCCTCGTGACCCGCAAGGACGAAGCTGAGAACCTGTTCTTCACGTCGATCGAGCTGCCCAAGGACGAGGAGGGCGGCGACGACGACGACGGCGGTGGGGGTGGCGACAGCCCCTCGCCGAGCCCGAGCGAAGAGCCGGCGACGACGGCGTGAGGGTTGGGTGAGTCATTGAATGAACAAGGACGCTTCGGCGTCCTTTTTCGTGCGCGGACGCGGTCACGGACACGGTCACGGACGCGGTCACGGACGCGGACACGGACGCGGACGCGGACACGGACACGGACGCGGACACGGTCACGGACGCGGACACGGACGCGGACACGGACACGGACGCGGACACGGACGCGGTCACGGACGCGGACACGGCCACGGCCCCGGCCCCGGCCCCTACTTCACCATCAGCAGCTTCACCTCGAACCCCTCCCGCACCATCATCACCCGCTTGAACCGAAACAGCCGCGCCGTCTGCGGCCAGAACCGGCACACGATGGTCCCGTTCTCGAGCGTGTCGACGACCGTCTCGTGGGTCGCGAGCCCGAGACGCATGCGGTTGATCATCTTGGCAAGATCGAGGCGGTAGGTGTCGCAGAACTCGCGGAACTGCTCGAAGCCGAATCCCTCGGCGGCGTAGCTGAGCTTGGTGCGTTCGGCGACCAGCTCGTCCCACATCAGCTGATACTCGCGATCACGCAGGCAACGCAGCATGTTGGCAAGGACGTGCTCGGGGAGCAACGCGTGCAGACGCACGCCGCCATCTTCGGTCTCCTCGCGGATCCGAAAGAGGTCTTCGTCCGCGCCCGCCTTCGAGAGGGCCCGACGCGATTCGGCTGTGCCGCTCTTGGTGTTGTAGAGCACGATCGTGCCGTCATCGAGCTCGACGCGATCGGGAAGCGGCTCCGAAACGAGCCGATCGTAGTAGGCGGGACGCGTGTGGTACTCGATGCGGTACGGCTCGCAGGCGGCGAGCAGGGGGGTCCCGCAAAGGAGCAGCGTCACGACGCGTTTCATGGCGTCACGGTCTCCGTCGCGTTCACGCGCACGGGCGCGTGGTCACCGCGTCGCCAGCACGCGTGCGTGGTGAAGGCAGCGTCGGGTTCGGGATGATCGAGCCGGCAGTGGACCCCCCGCGATTCGGTTCGCCATCGGGCGGCCCTGGTCATGAGCGCTCCGTTCGTGAGGAGATTCTGCACTTCCCACCCCGCCGGCTCATCGAAGATCATGTCCATCGTATACCGCCCCCAGAAGGCGAACATGTCCTGGACGTCGTCGAGGCGTCGCCCCGTGCGGACGATGCCGACATGCCGCCACATGGCGCTCCGCAGGCTCGATGCGACGTCGAAGAGATCGAGATCGGCGTGCTCGGGTTCGGGAATCTCGCTGACGATCTTGATCGGAGCCTGGCTCTGACCGGCCTGCCGGCGGGCGCGCCGGCCGGCCCGGCGTCCGAAGACGAGGCCCTCGAGCAGGCTGTTGCTCGCGAGCCGGTTGGCCCCGTGGGCTCCGGTGCACGACACCTCGCCGGCGGCGAGGAGCCCGCGAAGGCTGGTCTGGCCCTCGAGATCGGTCCAGACGCCGCCGATCGTGTAGTGCGCGGACGGGTGCACGGGGATGAGATGTCGAGCGGGGTCGAGATCGAACGCGGCGAGCTCGCGGACGAGTCCCGGGAAGCGACGCCGAAAGCCGTCGCGATCGAGGTGGCGGACGTCGAGGTAGACGGCTTCGCTCTGCGTGCGGGCGAGCCGATCGACGATCGCGCGGCTGACGACATCCCGGGGCGCGAGCTCGGCCAGCTCGTGGCCCTCGACCATGAACCGGTGGCCATCCTGGTCGACCAGATACGCGCCTTCCCCCCGGACCGCCTCGCTGATGAGCTGCCGCGCCGAGCCCGCCACGTACAGCGTGGTCGGGTGAAACTGCATGAATTCGAGGTCACCGACGCGTGCGCCCGCGCGGTAGGCCATGGCGAGCCCGTCGCCGGTCGCCACCTTCGGGTTCGTCGTTTCGCGGTACGCCTGTCCGGCCCCGCCGCTGGCCAGGATGGTCGACCGGGCCCAGATGATCTGGAGTCCGAAACGCGTGTGGTGCGTGATCGCGCCGAGCACGCGGGATTCGCCCGACTCGTCTCCGTCACGCGTCAGCAGATCGAGCGCAAAGCAGTCGTCGAACTCGCGAATCCCGTTGACGCGGGGCACGATGTCCGACAGACATCGCATCAGCTCCCGACCGGTGGCGGCGCCGTCGGTGTGCAGCACCCGGTGGCGGCCGTGTCCCCCCTCGCGTCCGTAGGCGATCGCGCCATCCTCATCGCGGTCGAATCGCATGCCCCACTCGAGCAGCTCGTCGACGGCGTCGCGTCCTTCGCGTACGAGCACGTCGACAGCCGCCGCATCGCAGAGCCCGGCCCCGGCGACGGTGGTGTCCTTGATGTGCTCATCCACGGAGTCGCCCGCGGCGCGAGCCGCGGCGATGCCGCCTTGCGCCCAAGCCGTCGCCGATTGCGAACGCGGCCCCTTGCCGAGCAGGATGACGTCGCCGCCGTCCGCCGCCGCCTCGATCGCGGCGCGGAGGCCCGCCACCCCCGCGCCGATCACGAGCGTGTCGGTGAACACGTGGGGCAGGAGCTGCGACCGGAACGGAATCAGATAACGCCGCTGGTCGATCGCTTCGAGCATGGCGATTCTCAGCGGGGCGCTTCGAGCGTGAACTCGGCGACCCAGAGCTGGCTCCGCCCGCTCTCGCCCCGCTGGCTCGTCCAGATCATGTGCCGCCCGTCCTGGCTGAAGGTGGGCAAGACGTCCGCTCGCGCCGCGTAGGTGAGCCGCGTGCGACGCGTGCCGTACCGCGTGGGTCCCGGGCCACCCGGATCGGCGTCGACGATGAACACCTCGTAGTTGCGGTGTCCCACCTCGCTCGTGGCGTAGACGAGATGCCGTCCGTCCGGGTGCCAGTACGGAGCCCAGTTGACGTGTCCGTTCTCGGTGAGCTGAAACTCGCGCTCGAGCCCCACGACCGCTCCGTCGTCGTCGAACGCGAGCTCGCCGATGAAGAGCTGGAGCAGGTGGTTGCCCTGCCGATCCGAACGAAAGCAGATGCGTTTGCCGTCGGGCGAGAAGAACGGTCCGCCGTCGTACCCCGGCGCCGCTACGACGCTCCGGGTCGTGCCGGTCTTCATGTCCATGATGTAGAGGTCACCGCCGCCGGTGGCGAGGGAGCAGTACACGAGGTGACGCCCCGTCGCGTCAAGGGCGCCTTCGGCGCAGTACGCCGAGCCGTCGCCGGCGACCTCGATCAGCGTCCGCGGTCCCGCCGAACCGGGCGAGATCTCCGTGCGGACGATCCGCATCTCCGGCGGGAACATCCACCGGTAGCGTCCGCTCCGGCGGTCGTAACCGGGAGGCGCGCCGGGAGACGGCGCAACGATCGTGCTGGCGAAGAGCACCTGGCCGGGATCGGTCGGATGAAACCACCCGCACGTGTTCGCAGATCCGTTCGGGCTGAGCCGCACGATGTTCTCGAGGCCCGTGATTCGGCCGCCTTCGGCACGCACGACGTCCGCAACGTACATCCCGTAGAACTCGTCGGGCTCGACCCCGGCGGGGGGCTGCTCCACGGCCTGGAAGATGACACGCTGATCGTCGGGGGAGAAATACGCCTCTCCGGCCTTGTAGAACCGATCGTCGAACGTGAGCTGAACGTGGTTCTCCAGACGCGGCGCCTCGGCGCTGCGCCAATCGATCTCACCGGTTTCGGCCGGTCGCGATTGGGCGTGAAGGAGCGTTGCGAACAGCAACGACGCGAATGCGGTCGAACCGAGAACCAGTCGCATGGAGAAGAGCCTCACCGAAGTTCGTCGACGAACCCGCGTCAACGCGACGCCGCGTCGCATTGCCCGGGATTCGAGCGGACCGTACTGTAGGCGAATGGGCCCGAAACGTCCCGACGTGCTGTTTCGCGACGAGCGAATTCTCGTGCTCGACAAACCGTCCGGTCTCCTGTCGGTCCCGGGAATCGGCCCCGAAAAGGCGGACTGCCTCGTCACGCGGGTGCAGAGCTTCGCCGAGGGCGCCCGGATCGTGCACCGGCTGGATCGCGACACCTCCGGCGTGATCGTGATGGCCTTCGATGCGGAGGCGCACCGGTCGCTCAGCGTCCAGTTCCAGGAGCGTCAGGTCGACAAGGCGTACCTCGCCATCGCCGCGGGACAGATCGAGCCCGACGAGGGCGTCATCGACCTTCCGATCGCCAAGGACCTCGCCAACCCTCCGCGTCAGCGTGTCGATCGCGAGCACGGCCGGCCGTCGCTGACCCGCTACCGCGTCCTCACGCGTGATCGCGAACGCAACCAGACCCGCCTCGAGCTCACCCCCCGCACGGGTCGGTCCCACCAGCTCCGCGTCCACCTTCTCGCGCTCGGGCATCCCGTCGTCGGCGACGATCTCTACGCACCCCCGGCGGTCCGTGACGCCGCGGATCGGCTGCTGCTGCACGCGTGGCGGCTGCGGGTTGCGCATCCGTCGACGGCGGCGCCGATGGAGTTCGAGGCGGCGTGTCCGTTTTGAGATGCGTTCACCGAGTTCCAATTCACGATTCTCCGGGTCTCCGATCTCCGGGTCCAATTCCACTTCCCATTCCCATTCCCATTCCCATTCCAAATCCAATTCTCCCCTAACCGCGCAAACACGCCGGTGACGTCCGGACGCCCTGCGCATCCACGGGCGGCGTCCTGCCGCCCTCGGCCTCAGTTGGTCGTTCGCTGAACGCTGAGTCGTCCGGCGTCGAACCGACCCACGCTCGATCCGC
>JABDLI010000023.1 GCA_013003065.1 Phycisphaerales bacterium
GGCAGTGCCTTCTCGTAGCCGTCGCTGATCAGGACCTCGCGCGGTGTGATCTGGTCGACAGTCAAGCGCCGATGAGTCTGTCGGCTGCCGTCGTCGAGGATGACGTGCAACGTCGCCGCCGTGTGCTTCCAGCCCGGCGATTGTTCCGTCTCCGTCGTGAACGTGATCGTCGTTGGCATCTCGCGGCACTGGTAGCGGCCGTCGCCGACGGAGTGCAGTTCGTGCGGCACGCCGCCAAAAAATTTCAGGAACAACCGGCCGCCATCTCGTTTGATCCTGAATCCCGTTTCCGCGTTGTATCGGTAACGGCCCGGGTAGTGTCGGAGCGCTTCTCGCGGTATCTCGAGCTTCGGCAGCGGGCCGGAGGGCGCGTCATCGGTCGCGCGATGCGTCGACGTGCACGCAGGAACTGCAAGCAGTGCAAGCAGCAGTGTGTGGTGCAGTGGTGACGAGTTTCGCATGAAGCTTGGCTCCGCGCCGGCCAGGTCCATCGCGTTGCGACCGCTGAACTCACAGTTCTGCCTTTGACCGGCGATCATCAGGCCCCCTGCTCAAGTTGGTCCTTCGATGTTACACCGGCCACGAAGATCGGCCGGTAACGACCTTGTCACTTGCTGCGGTCGACGAGTCTGAAAGGGTGCGGATTCGACGGTTTCCAAAACTGCGACTGAGTGGGTCATAACCCGGCGTCTCTGCGGTGTCGACTGCGCCGCTCTTGGAAAGAAACGAGGCTGCCGGAGTCTTCCGGCAGCCTCGAGAAGTTCAGCGGTCTCTGCTCAGCGTGCGATCACGGCTCGAGCGCCGCCACGCCTCGCCCATCGGAAGCCTCGTCGGGCATGAAGGCGAAGCGGACTGCGTCGCATTCAGCCCCGACGGCACGCGGATCGCCACGGGCGGCATCGACACGACCGTGCGGACCTGGGACGCGCAGACCTTCGAGCAGCTGCTCGTCCTGCGTGGTCACGAAAACTACGTGAAGGACGTCGTCTTCAGCCCCGACGGCACGCTGCTCGCGTCGGCGTCGGGCGACCGGACGGTGCGTCTGTGGGACGCGTTGCCGCTGCACCAGCGGCGGGCGATGGGGCGAGAGTGACGGGACGCGGACCGCCCTCGTTTCCCGCATCTTCGCATGTGATGAGCGACGCCCCCCATTGAAGAATGGGAAAGAGAGGACCGACCTTGCGTCGACCGCACGGCGAAGGACACTCCCGGCGTCAACGACGCTCGCCGTACCCCGGCGGACCGGGAACTCGCCTGCCCCCCGATCGGGTTGATGCGATCGCGAGCAGCGCCCGAGTGGGATCAGCGGCCCGAGCGCGACATCCTGTCACATGACGCCGATGACGAGTCTGATATGTTACGAACTCGGCGCTTGCCACGACTGGTCATAACTCAAGGCTTTGCTCCTCACACTACTCGGGAGGGTCGCACATGCGACGGTCGTCAACGATACTCAGCGCACTCGTCATCGTTGCATCCATGAACGGCTGTGCGACTCGTGCGGCCATCGATCACGATGAACACGACGCGGTCCTGGCAGTGATTGACTCATGGAACGAGGGGTGGAAAACGCGCAACGCGGCGCTGGCCGTCGCCGACTACGCGGAGGACGCCGACTGGACCAATGCATTTGGGGATCGATTCCAGGGACGTGTCGATCTGCTCGCAGGTCTGGAGTTCATCTTCAGCCTTGATTTCGTCATGACGGGGGATTCTGCCGGGAACACCTACGAGGATGTCACGTTTCTCTCCGACGATGTCGCGCTGATCAGGAGCCAACTCACGCGCACGGGCCAGATGACCGGCACCGGTGAGGTGATGAAGGACCGTTCGATCAACCACCTCCGAGTCCTCCAGAGGCGGGACGACCGGTGGGTCGTCGTGAGCCATTTGATCTCGCAGGCAAAGGAGAAGGGCAGTCAGTAGCGATGCGCCGGATCACCCGCCACCGAGCATCTCTGAACTTGCCTGGAGCGCGATATGTCATACAGTCGTATTGGATTGCCTTGCCAAGTCTTGAGCCCCGACCCCGGAAGAACTACCGGTCTGGCCACGGCTCGGTCAGGCAGTCGAATTGAACATCGACTTCGGGATCGACGGGCCAGTCGTTGGACCTGATCCGTCACGCGGGTCATCACAAGCAGCGAGCGGGAGCCTCATGTCCTGGCGCCTCTGAACTTGCCACGGCGGCCCCCGGGGATTGGGCCCCATGACTGCTCAAGGAGGTCGTGAGGGGTGGTATGCTGTGGACGCCATGGACGGCGCACACAACTGCCTCTGGTCGGACCGGTTCTGGCGGGTTGTCGGCATTTTGGCCGGCGTGCTTGCCTCGATGACAACTGTCGGAGCGATCGGGCCACCGAATACTGCAAGTCTGCCGAATCGAACCGTACAGGCCCTCGTCGACCGGCTCGTCTCTCACGACATCGACGGGCGGAGCGAGGGCTGGGATCTCGGGCAACGCATCGCGAACCTCGGGGTCGAGGCCGCGCCGGCCCTCGAGGCAGCGCTGGCCGAGTGCCAGCCGGCGTCGCGGCGGCGGGTGGTGTGGACGCTGGAGAGCATCGACGGGTACGAGCCGGGAGAGCGGTTCGACGAGGCCGTGGCTTTGTGTGTCGGCGAGGCCGTTGCGGAGCTTCGGCACGACGCCCAGCGGTGGAACGCCATCCGAGCCATGACGTTCCTGCACCGCCACGAGGAGTTGGCCGAGCCGCATCTCGAGGCGGCACTGCGCTCGAACGATCACCAGCAGCGTCAGCTCGCAGCGCACCTGCTGCGCCGATCGTCGACGTACGTTCCGAGTCCGCGGATGCTCAACGTCACGGTCGAGGGCTTGTCCGACGACGTGTTCCCGTCGGGGCGACGCGACGACGAGCTTCGGGGATCGTGCGTTCCGGTGCAGAACGCGGTCGGTGCGGTTCGGTGGTTCCTGCGCACCCCCGTCCGGATTTCGGAGGCTCGAGCACCGCTCGCCCGGGCGCTCGGATCGGCAGACACCCAGCAGCAATTCCTCGCGGCGTATCTCCTGGGCCGAGGCGGGCAGGTCGAGGGCTGGCAGCAGACCGCCGCGGTGCTGATTCCGCATCTCGGCGACAACGACATCCGGGGTGACGCGAACATGGCGGCCGCCGCGCTCTACGGTCTCGGTCCGCGCGTCGTCCCGTTGCTGCGGGCTCGGCTCGATCGGGCGGACTGGCAGGAGGAAGCCCTCATCCTGCTCATCATCCACCACCTCAGGGGCCCGACCGACCTGGACGCGGAGGTGCCGGCGTACGAGACGCGCCGGCAGATCACCGGCCGCGTTCGCGACCCCATTGTCGATCACCGGTTCGTGACGGTGCCGTGGCGGACCGTCAGGCGGAGCCGCGGATGGGCGGGGACCGCGACGCGACCATCCGAGTAGACGCCCGGCCGCACAGAAGACGTGCCTGCTCGGCCCGCCCGTCGGGTGACGCATCCACGGCACCACGGCCGGTTCCGCAGTCGCTCCCCGGCCGCCTTTCAGAGCCCCTTCGCGTCCCTTGGCTTCGTGAGATCCACGGTCCCCTGCGGCAGGAACCTCACCTCCGACACCTCGGTGTGACGCATCTGCTCACCGATCTTCCCGTCCTCCTGGCGTGACCCCGTTTCCGCGTCCACCCTTTACGAAGGTACAGCAAGCTCGTCGTGTATGCCTGCTCCGCAAGATGCCGCGTACTCCGCCGGCGTCTGGTAGCCCAGCGCGCTGTGCCGCCGTCGGTGGTTGTAGTCCAGCCGATAGCGATCCAGCAGGTACTTCGCTTCAGCCAGGGATGGAAACAGCTCGCTCGACAGCAGCTCGTCGCGCAAGCGCGAGTTGAAGCTCTCCACGTACGCGTTCTGCCAGGGACTGCCAGGCTCGATGAACGATGAGTTCGAGCCGAGCGAGGACAGCCAACCTCGAAGCCGATCCGCGATGAACTCCGGGCCGTTGTCGGACCGGATGTGCGACGGGACGCCGCGAATCAGGCAGAGTTCGCGCAGCACCTCGATCACGTCGTGCGAACGGATGCTCCGCCCACCCTCAAGGGCCAGGCACTCTCGTGTGAACTCATCGACGATCGCCAGAATCTTCAAATCGCGACCGTCAGCTGTCCGGTCGTGCACGAAGTCGATCGCCCACACTTTGTTCGGCCGCGTCGCCGACAGCCGCTCGATTCCTCCCGCCGCAGAGCCGAGGTACCGCCGCTTGTGCTTCACGCGCAGCACCTTCAAACCCTCATCACGGCAGAGTCGGGCGACTCGTTTGGCATTCACCCGCCAGCCCTCCGCGCGGAGCTCGCCCGTGACCCGTCGGTATCCGTACCGCGGCCAACGTGCCTTCACCGCTCGAATCGCCTTCGTCAGTTGCTTGTTCTCGTCCGTGATCACCGGCTGTCTCCGCTGAGTTGATCGATGCTGACCCAACACCCTGCACGCCCGACGCTCGCTCACACCGAAGATCCGCTGCAAGTGCGCAGCGGCTCGGCGACGCGACGCCGGGCTCAGAATTCCCCCTTCGCCACCTCCTTCAGCATTGCGATGTCGAGAACCTGGTCGGCAACCACTCGCTTCAAACGCGAGTTCTCCGTCTCAAGCTCCTTGAGGCGCTTCATCGCGTCCGACTTCATCCCGCCGTACTGATTTCGCCAGCGACTGAATGTCACCTCGGACACGCCAAGGCGAGCCGCGACTTCGGCGACCGACCGGCCCTGGCCTAGCAGGACCTCGCCGTCGCGAACCTTCTCAACAATCTGCTGCGGCGTATGCCGCTTCCTCTTCTTGCTCATCGATTCGTCTGCCACGGTGAAACTCCTTCCCGATTACCGGGATTGTTGCACAGTGGTGGACGCGTTTCAGGGGGTCATGCCACTCCATCGCGAACGTCCGGTGGCTGCCCGCCAGTTTCAACCCGTTCACATCCTGGAGATCGTCGAGCGTGATGAACTTGGGCGGACCGGGCCCGTCCGGCGCCACCAGCGGGTTGGCCACGGTGTAGTAGGCGCCGCGCGTCAGCTTCGTCTGCGGATCGATCAGCAGCACGTAATAATCGTCCGGCGAATCGCCGGCGTCCTGCGCGAAAGTCACCTTCACCTGGCGATACGCCTTGCCTTCGAACTCCAGGTCCTCCTCCAGTTGTTCGAAACGAGCGTTCGCGTCGTCGAACACGAACGGAATCCCCAGGAAGTAGATCGGCGTCTGCGCCCAGAACCGCGGGGACGGCGTGAATTCCGCGTCCGCCGGCAGAATCCACGCCTCACCTCGGTACATCCCGAATCGCACGTCCCTTCCCGTTACCTCGTGCACCACGTCCATGGTCCGGGGAGAAACGGTCTGCACGGTGTCCACGACCGCCTTCGGCCCCCGGTCCGTCATGTGGTACACCCAACGGAACTGAAGCTGGCCGCTCCCGTTCCACCGCTCCAGCCCGCCGTGGGCGGCGATCGAATCTATCACGAGGGTCCGGCCTTGATGGCCGGCGGATACGCCGCAGCCGGCGAGCAGCAGCAGCATGATTCCCAATCCGGTCGATCGAATGCGCTTTCTCATGGTGCTGACACGTCGCCTTTCGCTGTCTTGCCGGTTCAACGCGACGCCAGCCGTGCGATCGGCCGAAGCAGCGATCTCCGAGGTCGCCGCCGGCGACTCTCGCTTGCGGATGTTCGGAGCCGGGCCATCCTACAACCCGCGCGCCGGAAGCTCGAGCTTTCCGAGAGGCCCCAAGAGAGGTGCCGGGCCACCCGGCGCCGCGTCACGACGAAACGGGGAATCGCTCTCAGCGCGCCTACTCGGGCCCGATCGCCCGGTCGAGCATCTCGTGCAGCTCTTCCCGCGAGTAGGTGAACTCATGACCTTCGTTGAGCTGGGCGATGCGTCTGAAGGTCGCCATCAGCGTGCTCTCCGCCTGATTCTGGTTGGGCGTCACCATGTAGCGGCGCAACGGCTTGGGGGAAGTGAGCGCCGCGTGGAAGGCCTTGGCGACCGGGAGCGGGGCCCTTTGCTCTGGATTGATGCCGCCTCTTTCCATGAAGCGCCTGAGGGCGCCTTCGTAGCGCGAACCCTCGGCCGTGTAGCCCTTGGCTTTCATCCGGTCGACCGTGCTGGTCCAGATGCGCGAGCGGAAGCTCCCCGGCTCGATGACGCTGACGCCAACGCCGAGGGGCTCAAGCTCCTCGGCGAGGCAGTCTGTGTAGGCCTCCACTGCGTGCTTGCTCATGGTGTACGGCCCGCCGAGGCCCCACGTGACGAAGCCGGCAATGGAGCCGGTCGTGAGAACGCGACCCTTCGACTCGATGAGAAGGTCGGCAAAGGCCTTGGTCACCCGGTAGGGACCCATGACGTTGACGTCCAACTGGAACAAGAGGTCCGACTCGGTGACTTCAGTCAGGGGCGCCATCACGAGGACGCCCGCATTGTTGATCAGTCCGTACAGGCCACGGCCTGCGTCGGTCACGGTCTCGACCGCAGCCTCAATGTCGCCGGGAATCGTGACGTCGAGCCTGATCCCCTGGACGTTGTCCAGCTTGTTCAGCTCCGCAAGGTCTTTGTCCTTGCGGGCTCCGGCGTAGACGAAGAAGCCGTTCTTCGCGAGGTACTCGGCGGTGCTGCGTCCGATGCCGGTGCTCGCGCCGGTGATCAACACCGCGCGCTCAGGGGCGCCCGCTTCCAGGACCGGCTCAGCCGCATCCTGTCCAGCGATGTCGGTCGAGCTTCCGGAGGCGGCACTGACCGCGAGAACGAGGCAACTGGCGATAATTTTCATCACGCCAGTGTAGCAGGCGGCTCGCAGCGCTGGACAGCGGACGCCATGACCTCTTGGGCAATGCCGACGCCACGAGGCGATTGTGCGGAGACGTCGAGACGATCGTCGCCCGCTGCCTTTCGTCTCGTCGGCCGTGCACGAGAGTCGGGAGCAGTCCGCGTAGCGTGACTCGGATCTCGGGCAGCCCGGCGACTTGCGAGTTGTAATGGCGGTCGTCTCTCGTCACAGCGAGTTCCCCGCTGGCAGTGGTCCAGCTGTCATGGACATGCTCGGTCCACAAAGTCGATCCGCGCGAACGCGGGCACACGGATCAAGCTCGGGGGGCGGACCCGCCGAAGCGCCACAGCCAAAGCGCAGCCAGGGCCATCACGACGGCCTCCACAGTGACCAAGAGCCATTGCTTCGGGACGGTACCGTCGAC
>JABDLI010000046.1 GCA_013003065.1 Phycisphaerales bacterium
TCCATGGCGAGGGGCAACACAACTCCCCCGCGCGGCGGACGACGCACGGCACGGACGCTTCGCTGTCCGTGGCACCTCGGGGGTGGAATCAGTTCAGCGGCAAGGGATCCCGCGCTTCGCCCCGCGTCCAGGCGTTGACCTTCGGCAGCACGACCTCCGTCAGCAGGATCTTCCCGCACGCCGCGAGCGGAATCGCCAGCAGCATGCCGTAGATTCCGAGCACCGATCCGCCGGCGAGCACCGCCACGAGAACGGTCACGGGATCGAGGTTCGTCGCCTTGCCCGCGATCAGCGGCGTCAGCACCCAGCCCTCGATGAGTTGCACGATCACGAACACCACCGTGGGCCAGAGGACGACCCAGAGCCATCCCATCCGCTCCGCCTCGGGCAGCCCGAGCTGCTCAAGGACGAGCAGACCCACGGCGAGCGGGATGCCGACGACGCCGAGGTACGGCACCGCGCAGAAGATCCCGACCACGAGCCCGACCACGAGGGCCGAGGGCACCCCGCAGATCATCCAGCCGATCGCGAGCATCAAGCCCATGATGAGGCTGATGACGATGCGTCCGCGGACGAAGCCGGCCACGACGAAGTCCATCTTCTGCAGGAGCTCGAGCGTCCGCGGCCGCTTCGACTCGGGGATGAGCCGCCCGAAGAATTCGAGGACGTCGTGGTACCAGAGGCTGAAGAAGAAGAAGTAGAACGGGATCAGGAACGTCATCAGTCCGATCCCGACGACCGCGCCGATCATCCGCGAGATCGCCTGCCACCCCCCCCGCGCGACGCGGCCGGTGCCGGGCGTGAACCACCACGCCCCGCCTCCTTCGGCCTCGGCGACGCGGGCCCGCTCGCGGGCGATGCGCTCGTCGATGAGGTCGCGGACCTGCTCTTCGGTCATGACCGCCGGACCGTTTGGAACCGGCGGGCCCGTCGTCCCGGCCTCCGGTTCGCCGGGGATTGGTCCATCGGGCGCGGACTCTTCGTCGGACTCGCCCGTCACCGGTGTCTCCGGCCCGTCCGGTGTCGTCTCGTCCTTCGAGAAGACGCCGAGCAGCCGGTCGACCTGGCTCGTCGCGGCCTCCTGCAGCTCGACCAGCCGCGCGAGGACACGCTCGTCTCGCAGATCCGTCACGAGCTGCGTCGTCTGCCGCACCATCGTCGGCAGCGTCAACGCGATCAAGAGCACCACCACGACGCCGACCGTACCGAGGAGACCGAGGATGGCGGTGGGACGCGAGACCCGCGGGTGCTGCGAGAGACGAGCGATCAGCGGCTCGAACAGGTACGCCAGGAGCAGGGCCACGAGCAGCGGCACCGTGACGGCGCGCAACGCGTACCCCGCCCACACCAGGGCCACGATCGCGGCGACGAGCAGGATGTCGCGGAAGGCCTGGATCTGCCAGACGTGGAGGTTGGCGAAGTCCTGCGCAACGTTTGCGGACTCCGGAGGAGCGTCCGCCGCCTCCGGCCGCGCGCGGGGGCGGCGGGTGGACTTCTTCTTGGCCATCGATTGGAGGGTACCAGGAAGCGGGTCACGCGGTGGTCACGCGGTGGTACGCGGGTCGCCGACGCGGTCAGGTCGGCGGCTCAGTTGGACCCGAGGTCCGCGAGCAGCTCGTCGTCGGTGAAGGCCTCGCGGAAGTCGAAGACGCCGCGAAAGTCCTCGAGCGTGTCATCGGGCGTGCTGCTCATCAGCCCGGCGTCGATCATCGTGAAGACGATGCGACCGAAATCCTCGGTGCGTCGGATACGCCAGTGATCGAGCACGACCGGAGCGAGCAGCCCGTACTGCGTGATCGCGAAGTCGCGCAGCCCGAGGCACAGCTGCTGACCGGAGACGTGTCGATCGATCTCCGGCAGCGTCTCCGGATCGCCGTGCACTTGCTCGGAGGTGTACGAGAGTCCCTCGCGAACGAAGTCGTACGCCTCGATCGGGTACGGACCGTTGTTGCCGAGGGAGGAGGCCGACGGAATCGTGTGCTGTTGTTGCGTGCTCATGGGCGGTGCCTGACTCCACTTCCGGGAGAATCATATCGGCCGGCCCGCGCCGGACCATTCAAAATGGTCGAACGACTGTCACCCCCGCCGTGGCGAGGGGGTACGGGAGACGTGCGGGTTGCCCCGGACGTAGAATCGCAGCTTCCGGCGGGCCCAGACGCCGGCGTAGTCGACCCCGATGCGGGCGCTCCGGCCCAGGAGGGCCTTCGGGAGCGGCCCGCGGCGGGTGCGCTCGATCCACAGCCGTCGATCGGTTCGGAGGTCGAGGCCGTCGAGATCGCGGTCGACCGCAAGGGCCTGGGCGAGCTTCGCCGGTCCCGAACAGAGATCCCGGAGACGGTCGGCGCGGGGCCGACGCGTCTGCATCGAGGCGACCCCCTCGGTGGGCTCGATCGCCCGCAGCAGCACGGCCACCGGGTCGTCCCGCGTGCCGCCAACCACGTTGACGCAGTGGTGCATGCCGTACACGAAGTACACGTAGGCGTGGCCACCGGGGAGGTACATCGACTCGTTGCGGGCGGTGCGTCGCCCTCCGTAGGTGTGCGCCGCGCGATCGGTGATGCCCAGGTACGCCTCGGCCTCGACGATGAGCCCCGCCACCCGCACCCCGTCGTGGAGGCGAACGAGACGCTGCCCGAGCAGGTTGCGGGCGAGGGTCTGGGGGTCGCGGGCATAGTCGAGGAAGCGTTCAGCCACCGGTCTCTCCCGCCGCCTCCGTGACACCGGTCCCGGTTCCGGCCCCGGCGGAAAGCACCCACTGCGGCCCCTCGTCTCCGTGCAGCACCTGCGCGAGCGGATCGAGGTCGGCGGACGGATCGATCGTGAACCGCAACACCCCGGCGCCGCGCCCGTCCGCCGGCGTGAGGGTGACGCGATCGACCGACAGCCCCAGACCGCGGGCGCCGGCCACGGTCGCCATCGCCAGCAGGTCGCGTGGGTTCGCATCGTCGCGTCGACGGAGCAACCGCATCTCGTCGAGCACGCTGATGCGTTCGGGTGTATCCAGACACGGCCGGCCGTCGGTGCCGAGCGCGACGTTCACCCCCGCCGCCCGCATGGCGGCGTACGCATGCGGTCGATGCCCGGGCCGCGGATGACCGAAGTACACGCTCGCGCGTGGGCAGTACGCCACCGTGACATTCGCGGCCGCCAGTCGGGCGAGGTGTTCCGGGCGGATTTCGTTCACGTGCGCGGCGAGCAGCGGTACGCCGGCCATCCACGCGAGGACCGCGTCGATCGGATGCCGTCCGACGACGCCGACGACGGGATCCCACACCCCGATCCCCCGCAGGAATGCTTCCAACGGGCCGCCGCCGCCGGAGAGGACCTCGATCTCCTCGGGAGTCTCCGCCAGGTGGGTCGAGACCGGCCGTCCGGTGGCGGCGGCCGCCCGGTAGAGGTCCGGCCCGCAGGAATAGGGCGCGTGGGGCTGGAACCCCAGCCGCACGCCTCCCGCCACCGGGGGCACCGCGGCCGCCAGCTCGTGCATCCGTGCGATGGCGGCGGCTTGACGCTCGCCCACGCCGAAGAGCTCGACGAAGCTCACCCCCCCCAGACCGCTTCGCTGCAACGCCGTCACCGCCGCCGCCTGCCCCGCCCCCGCGACGTCGCCGATGAACGCGGTGCCTCCCCGCCGCGCGAGACGAACGCCGTCGGTCACGGACGCGGCGATCGCCTCCGCCCGCTGGTGACGCCCCCGCCGCACCCCGTCGATCCACCGGGCGAAGTCGCCGTCGAACGGGGTGCAGGGCAGGTGGCTCAGATCCAGATGCGCGTGGGCGTTCACGAGCCCCGGCGTGAGCAACGCATCCGGCCACTCGACCACGCGGGCGTCCGCCAGGGTCCCGACCGACGCCGGCGGGCCAGCGGCCACCAGTCGCCCGTCATCCACGAGCAGCACGCCCGGGACCGCGTCCACGCCGGCGGCGTCGATGACGGCCGCCGCCCGGATGAGCGTCCGCCCCCGTCGCGTTTCCAGCGCGTGCGCAGGATTCGCGGCTTCGATGTCGTCTGCCTCAGGCAAGCGGAAAGTTCTCCACACGTTCTCCGCAGCCACCGCGCTGATTCCGGCGCAAACGACTGCTCCCGATACACTACGCGACGGGTGTTCGGGAGACGAAACGCCGGACATCCTCCGACCGGGTCAACCCGGACGCAACGCTCACCCGCGGTCGCGTGGGCGACGTTTTCCGGCCTCGTCCGACGGCGGTATGGAGACCGCCGCCGCTCCTGGATCGAACCACAAGGAACTTGCACATGCGACGCATCTTCTGCTTGACGGCCGTTGTGGCCCTCGCCGCTTCCTTCCTGGGGACCGGTTGTGCCCCGCAGGATCGCTATGACCACCTGATCACGGCGAACCGTTCGCTCAAGGAGCAGATCGTCGCCCTCGAGCAGGATCGAGACGGCGCCCGGGCCGATCTCTCGCTCATCCAGGGTCAGCTGGACGAGAGCCAGCGGGCGTATCACCAGCTTCACTCGCAGTTCAACGACCTCAATCAGTCGGTCGCCGGACTGGGATCCCAGACCGACGACTATCTCAGCCGGATCACCCAGCTCGAGATGGGCCCGCTTCCGGTCGAGGTGGAGACCGCGCTTTCGGATCTCGCCCGGCGGCATCCCGAGCTTCTTTCGTTCGACGCCAGCCAGGGCATGGTGCGCTTCGCGAGCGACTTCACGTTCGACCTCGCGTCGATCGAGGTGAAACGCGACGCCCAGAGCACGATCACCGCCCTCGCGAACATCCTGAACGACTCCTCCGCCGCCGGCCTGGAGGTCCGCGTCATCGGACACACCGACAACGTGCCCATTCGCCGCGCGGCGACCCGGGCGCAGCATCCGACCAACGTCCACCTGTCCGTCCACCGGGCGATCTCGGTGCGTGACGCCCTCGTCGCGGCGGGGGTTGATCCGCAACGGCTGCAGGTCGCCGGCTACGGCGAGTTCCGCCCCGTCGTCGCAAACGGCGCCGGCGGCGCCGCCGCGAACCGGCGGGTGGAGATCTACCTCACCACGATGGCGGACGGCGCTGCCTACCCGAGCCAATCCTGGCAACCGGAGTCTTCCTCCGTCGGAACCGATCCGGCAACCGTCATGCCGATGAAGTAGAGACGGCCCCGCTCTCGTTAGGAACAAGCAAGAGGACGCGGCTCGATGCCGCGTCCTCTTTTCGTTTGTCTCGGGCGGGCGTTGCCTCGAACGGAGCAGGCTTACTTCGCCCGCTCACGCACGACGCCGGCGAAACGCATCTCCAGCTGCTCTTCGCCCGGCACGTCGGTGACGATCTTGATGTACCCGCTCATCGGACCGAGGTGATCACCGGGGTCACCGCTGAGGATCAGGTCGTACCCGCTCTCCCCGACCGTCGTGACGGGCACGGCCGCGATCGACGTGCCCGGAACGGTGGGACGAATCACCTCGGCCGACAGGACGTTGAACGGCTTGTCGTCGACGCGGCTGAGCCGCATCGAGCGTTCGAACGGCTGACCGGGCGGCAGCATCGACAGGCGGAACATGGGCTCGGTGGTCCGCAGCTCGCCGTAGACCGCGCCGGTCACGTTCAGCCGTGCGTTGTTCTCGACTCGGCGGCCGTCGATCATGCCGTGGTAATCGACGGTGACGGTGCCGTAGAACGATCCCCAATCGGCGTTGTCCTTGAGCGTGACCTCGATCACGTGCTCGCTGCCTTCGCCGACCCCGGGCTCGTCGTCGACGAGCCGCGCGGCGAGCGTGCGGCCGCCGCGACCGCTGCCCGTGACGCGATCGATCGTGAACGAGGGGTCGAAGCTGGAGATCGTGAACCGCTCGCTGTGGTTCTTGCCGAGCTCGACCTCACCAAAGCGAATGAACTGCGGCGTCAGCTTCACGAAGGGCTTGATGTTGGCACTGATCACCAGCTCGACCACGCTCTGCGCGGTGGAGTTCGAGATCACGGTGATCCGCTTCTTCTGGGTTCCGCTGCCCTTGGGGGAGAAGACCACGCCGATCTCGGAACCCTCGCCGGGGGCGAACTCCTTCTTGGGCAGCTCGGTGGTCGTGCACCCGCAGCTCGTCTTTATGTCCGAGATCACAAGCGTCTCGTCGCCGGTGTTCGTGAACTTGAACGCGGCCGTCTGCTTGTCGACCTCCCAGATCTCGCCGAAGTCGTGCATCAGGTTCTCGAACTGCAGGCGGGGGCCGCTGGCCGGCGTCTCGCGTGGAGTGCGGGCGGCGGGCACGACCGGCGTGGAGGTGTTCGCCTCCGCCATCTCGAGCGTGTCCGGCCCGCTCGGCGACTGGGTTGTCGCCGGCGCCGCCGGCTCGGGCGTGGGCGTGGGCGCCGATGACGAGTTGGCGGGCGGGGCGGGCGGCGGCGTGGTCGTCGACTCGGCGCATCCCGCGAGCGTCGCCCACCCGAATCCGACGAGAACCAGCGTCGCCGCGGGCAACGCACCGATACGCTTCGCAGATGTCGTCATGAGTGGAGTATAGCCGTACGCGGCCCGTGACTTGATCGCGATGACGCCATTGACGCCGCACGCGAGCGGGTCCCGCGGACCAGCGGCGTTATCGACCCACCGGTCCCCCGCCGCGGCGGAAACGGGCGAATCCCCGATCGGGCCGCGGGGGCGCCTACGCTAACCGCGAGGACTTCCATGCTTGCACCCGCCCTGACCCTCGCCGCCGCACTCATCGCCGCTCCCCCCTCCGGACGGCCGCCCACGGGCCCGCTTCAGCGTGAGCAACCGCGGCTCTACGACATCCGCTACGACGTCACGCTCAACACGGCGATCCCGTACGGGCAGGACGACCCCCGCAACCCCCGCGACCCCCGCGAGCAGGAGCCCCGCGTGACGTTCGGCGGCACGTTCGAGCTTGCGGATACGCCGATCGTCATGCCGCTGATCTACCGCGGGACGTACAGCCGCCTCATCCCGGAGTCGATCCGCGCCGAGCTGTGGACGGGCGGTCGCCGCGACCCCGGGCTCGTTCAGCGATTCCGCATCGACGACCGCTATCCGCACCACGGCCACCTGGCCGTCCTTCCCATCGTCAAGTTCCGCGGTCAGGTCATCCGCTGGAACATCGGGTTCCGCACCGAGACGTACTCGTCGCGAATCAACGATCAGCAGGCGGCGAACCTGGCCTGGCCCCGCGAGTGGCCGGACGAAGTGGCCGACGGACTGCGCCCGCAGCTCTTCATCGAGAGCGACGATCCGATCTTCAAGCAGACGGTGGAGCGTGTGAGCCAAGGTTCGTTGCGGATGGTGCCGCCGTACCTGGCCGCCAAGGACCTCGTGCGGTACTGCCTCAACGAAGTGCAGGTCGTCGGCACCGGTCTGGAGCGGGGCCGGCAGGGCGTGCTGCACGGGCTCCAGCTCAAGGGCGCGCTGGCGACCGCCCGCGACGGACGTGGGAGCCCGATGGACCTCGTCTGCGTGTGCGTCGCGATGCTGCGGGCCGCGGGGATTCCCGCCCGCCCCGTGATCGGCGTCGAGGAGGACGAAGACGGACGCAACGTGCCGGTCGCGTGGGCCGAGTTCTTTCTCCAGGGCGCCGGGTGGATACCGTTCGATCCCGACGAGATGCGTGGCAACGCAATACGCAACCGGGACGTCCGGCAGCCGTGGCCGGAATTCGGCACCATGGACGATCTCAACCGCCGCATCCCGCTCGCGTACCACTTCGTGCCCGCGCGGCAGGTGCAGTCCCCGATGTATGCAGCGTTGTGGGGCTGGGATCCGAGACCGTCCGGGGCCCCGGCGGCGGAGCAGCGGATCAGCATCTCCATCATTTCCCGCGGGCGTGGCCCCGGCGACCCACGCTGAGCCGGTTCGCGGGGCGTCTGCCCGCGATTCCGCTGGCTTGATCCCGGAGTGGGCGTATTCTTGCAGTAGCGGGCGAGGTGCGTCTTCGGCCAACGGGGGACCGGAGCAGTGAGAAACCCGGCTCGGGATGAACGCGCTCGGACGAGTGGCGCCCCTCGTCACGGAACAGGGGTTCAAAGGGGTTCATCATGGCAGTTCGAGTGCAACGTGCGTTGGCCGGGCTCTTGCTGTTGGCCGCGGCCGGAAATGCGGATGCGCGTCCGCTTTTTTGCGAGGGCATCGACGCGGGCAGCCTGCCCACGACCGCAACCACCGTGAGCGGTGCGGGCACCGTGACCGGAATCGAGGGCTCGCTCAGCTCCAGCCTCACGGGCGGCGGTGACTTCGAGGACATGTACCTCATCTCGATCACGGACACCGTGATCTTCGAGGCGCGCACCGTCGATCCGAAAGACCCGACTGCGCCGACGTTCAACACACAGCTCTGGCTGTTCAGCGCCGCGCCGCAGCCCGAGGGCTTCGGTCTCCTCGCCAACGACGA
>JABDLI010000168.1 GCA_013003065.1 Phycisphaerales bacterium
GCCACGGACAGCGAAGCGTCCGTGCCGTCAGCGTCCATCGCGGTGGGGTGTTCGACTCTCCCGCGCGAGCGGACGACGCACGGCACGGACGCTTCGCTGTCCGTGGCACCCGCCGTGATGGGCGACCTACCCGACGTATTCGAGGGCGTTGCTCTTGATCAACGCTCGCACCTCCCGCCCCGGCGTGAGCTGCATCTGGGCCACCGCCTGGTGGCTGATCTCGACCAGGATCGACACGCCGATGTCCACCTCGACGACCGAGCGGTCGGCGTGGGCGGTGACGTGGGTCACCCGGCCGGGGAGTTGGTTGCGGATCGAGATGCCGGGGATCTCCGCGAGCGCCAGGGCAATGTCGTCGGCCCGCAGGGCCGCGGTCACGGTGGCGCCGGATGGTGTCGCGCTCAGCGGGCCGAGCAGCGATGACCCGGTCTCGGATCCGTCCGCGAGCGTGAAGCGGGTGAGCCCCGCGGTGGCGTCGTGCGATCGGACTTGCAAACGCACGACGTTGAGCGCCCCCGCTCCCCGCAACGCGGTCCACGCCGCGCGTTCGCGTGCGAGCGTCGTGATCGGTCCGCAGCCCACGGTGCGTCCGTCTTCGATGACGAGGATCCGGTCGGTGAGGCTCAGCAGCTCGGACAGATCGTGGCTCACGTACAGCATCGGTGCATCCAGCTCGCGTTGGCGTCGCCGGATGGCCTCGAGACAAACGCCACGCATCGCTACGTCGAGCGAGGTGAGCGGTTCGTCGAGGAGCAGTACCCGCGGCTCCGCGAGCAATGCGCGTCCGATCGCCACGCGACGTCGCTCCCCGCCGGACAGCCCGTCGATCCGCCGATCGAGGAGCGCTCCGAGACCGAGCGTGTGCGCCATCGCGTCGACGGAGGCGGGGGAGCTTCCCCGCCGGGCGTACGCCAGGTTGCCGCGGACCCGCCGGTGGGGGAGGAGCCGGTCCTCCTGGAAGATGACCCCGAGCCGGCGTCGGTGAACGGCGCGCCGGAACCTGGCGGCGCAGTCGAAGAGCCGTTCGCCGTCTATCGCGATCCGCCCCGACGCCGGACGCACCAGGCCCGCGATCGCGTGCAGCAGCGTGGTCTTGCCGGCGCCGCTGCGACCGAAGACGCCGAGGACGGGGTCATCGGTGGCGAACGCGTACGACGCCTCGGCGTCGCCGCGGCGGACCGTGATGTCGACGTCGAGCCTCATCGGTGCCCCAGCCGGCTCGACACGCGTCGCGCCAGCACCTCCGAGACGAGAAGCGCTGCGAGGGACAGGACGACGGAGATCACGACGAGCCGGATGGCAGCCGCGTCACCCCCCGGCACCTGGCTGAAAGAGAAGATCGCCAGCGGCAGCGTGCGGGTCTCGCCGGCGATGTTGCTCGCGAAAGTGATCGTCGCGCCGAATTCCCCCAGGCTGCGGGCAAACGCGAGGACGCAGCCCGTCAGGATGCCGGGCAACGCGAGCGGGGTCGTGACGGTCAGGAACACCCGCCACGGGCTCGCCCCGAGCGTTGCCGCGGCATCCTCCACCCGCCGATCCACCAGCTCGATTCCGAGCCGGACCGCCCGGACCAACAGCGGAAAACCCATCACCGCCGCCGCCAGCACCGCCGCACGCTGCGTGAACGCGATCGGAATCCCGACCTCCTCCAGCCATTCGCCGATGCCCTGACGCCCCAGCAGCATCAGCAGCACGTACCCGGTGACCACGGGCGGCAGCACGAGCGGCAGGTGCACGACCGCATCGAGCAGCGACTTCCCCCAGAACCGCTTGCGGGCGAGCAGCCACCCGAGCGCGATGCCGGGCGGGGCGCTGATGAGCAACGCCCACGCCGCCACGACGGCCGACAGACGAACCGCGGCCCACTCCGCCTCACCGAGCATCGGGCACCTCGATCGACCTCGACACGAAGCCCGCGGCCCGGAAACGATCCGCCGCGTCGCGGCCGACGAGCCGGTCAACGAACGCGGGTGCGGCCGCCGACGCGTCACGCGTGAGCGACACGGGGTAGACGATGGGCGGATGAAGCGACTCGGGCACGAGCGCGACGACCGCGACCCGCGACGAGGTGACGGCGTCCGAGGCGTAGACGATCGCTCCGTCCACTTCGCCCATCTCGACCAGACGCAACGCGGCGCGGGCATCCACGACGCGGATCAGCGTGTCGGCCACCGCGTCCCACCAACCGAGCGTGGTCAACACGGCTCGGGCGTAGACGCCCAGCGGGGCGATCTCGGGGTCGGCCGTCGCGAACCGGCCGAACCGTTCCGCGGGGAACGTCCCGTCGAGTGCGACCGGCGCCGGCTCGGCGCCGTGCGGCACCACGATCGCGAGGCGGTTGGACGCGAGCGTGCGACGCGACCCGGCGGCGAGCCACCCGCCCGCCGCGAGATGGTCCGTCCACTGCGGGCTGGCGGAGCAGAAGATGTCCGCGTGCGCCCCAAGCTCGATCTGCCGGGCGAGCGTGGCGGAGCCGGCGAACTGGCAACGCACCGCGACGCCGGTCTCCTCCGTGTGCCGGCGGGCGAGCGGCTCGATGACCGGCGCCGTGCTCGCGGCCGCGAAGACGACGACCGCCGGCTCTTCCGCTCGCGCGCAACCGGTGACGCATGCGGCCACGCACCCGGCGAGTCCGACGACGGCGGCGAGCAGCGCGCGATTCACAGCTCGATCCGCGGGTCGACCCAGCGGTACATCACGTCGACCACGAGGTTGAAGAGGATCAGCATGGCCGCGTACGTCAGGACCACGCCCATGATGAGTGTGAGATCCTTGGCGAGAACGGCGTCGACGAAGTGCGTGCCGATGCCCGGGACCGCAAAGACCTTCTCGACGACGAACGAGCCGGTCATCGCGGTCGCGGCGGCCGGGCCCAGGTAGCTCAGGACCGGCAGAAACGCGTTCTTGAGCGCGTGCTTGAGCACCACCCGCCACTCGGGAAGTCCGCGGGCGCGGGCCGCCCGCACGTAGTCCGACTCGAGCTGGTCGATCATGCCGAACCGCGTGAGCCGCGCGATGTAGGCGGCGTACGGAAGCGACAGCGTGATCGCGGGCAGCACGATGTGGGAGACGCCGCCCCATCCGCCGATCGGGAAGACCTCCAGCCGCACGGAGAACAGCACGAGCAACGCTGCCCCGATCACGAAGCTCGGCAGGCTGATCCCGACGAGCGCAACGAGCAGCGTCGCCAGATCCACCACGCTTCCCGGCCGGACGCCTCCGATGACGCCGGACGTGATGCCGATCACGCACGCCAGCAGAATCGCCGCGAGCCCGAGCGTGACCGAGACCGGCAGACCCGCCGCGAGGATCTCGTTGACGGTCCAGTTCTCGTGTTTGAGGCTCGGTCCCAGGTCGAACGGACGCGGGTGTGCGCCGAGCACCCAGCTCACGCCGGTCGCCTTGCCCAGGTAATCCCAGTAGAAGCCCCAGTAGCTGTCGAGGCGGTACTGCTCGAGCATCGCCTGGGTGATCTCCTCCGGCGGTCGCCGTCCCTCGGGGTTCTCGAGCGGATTGCCGGGGATCAGCCAGGCGAGCGTGAAGGTGATCGTGTAGATCGCCAGGAGGATGAGCGGCATCTGCAGCAGACGCCGCACGACGAGCCGGATCATCGATCGACCACTTCCATCTGCCAGAGGAATTGCGTCAGCCGCGGGTGCTGGCTCAGACCACGCACCCGGCCGGGCTCATAGGCGTACACCTGCACGAGCTGGCACAGAAAGAGCATCGGAACCTCCTCCTGCACGATGATTCGCTCGCACTCGGCCAGCGTCCGCATTCTTTCCGCCGGATCCCGCTGTTCGGCGGCGTCGTCGAGCAGGGCGTCCACCTCGGGGCTGTTGAACTTGCGGTCGTTGTTGCCGTCCGTCGAGCGACAGAGATCGAGGAACGTGGTCGGATCGCCGTAGTCGCCGTACCAGCGTCCTCGGGCGATCATGAAGTCGCCGAGCTTGAGATCCTCCTTGTAGAACTTCGTCTCGACGCCGCGCAGCTCGACCCGCACGCCGAGCGCACGCTCCCACTGGCTCTTGAGGTTGAGCGAAATCCACTTGTACCGCGGCGTGTTGGTCGTATAGAGGAGATCCACGGTCGGGAACGCAACGCCCCCGGCGTCCTCGACGATGCCGTCGCCGTCACGATCCTCCCAGCCGGCCGACTCGAGCTCCCGCCGCGCCCGGTTCAGGTCGTGCGGCAGCCCGACCGGGGAGTCGTACCCGAGAATGGAGCCGGGAGGGATGAACGTCGTCATGACCGGTTCGCCCAGCCGCGTAACGCGGTCGACGATGACCTGCTTGTCCGTCGCCAGCACGAACGCGCGACGCACGCCGGCGTTCGCGAACGGGTTCACCCGGCCGCCGCTCAGCGTCGGGCGGCAGTTGAAGCTGTAGAAGTCGGTGCCGAACGTCGGAAAGCGATGGATGTTCCGGCGTTCGCCGGCCTCCGGCGGCGGGAGCTGCGCGAGGGCGGCGTCGCGGTCGAGTCCGCCGGCTCGAAGCTCCGCCAGACGCGCGGCGTGTCTGGTCTCGTACGCTTCGCGTTGCGCGAGCATGTCCGACTGGTACTCGGCGTCGACGTCGGCCAGCCAATCCACGCGGCCGGATTCGAAGGCGAGCACGGCCGTGTTGGTATCTTCGATCGTCAGCGCGAGAATCGAGTCGGCGCGGATGCGTCCCGGGTCGTGGTAGGCGGGGTTCCGCTCCAGCCGCAGGTCGCGTTTGTAACGCCACTCGGCGAGCACGTGCGTGCCGTTGCCGACCAGGCGGCCCGGCTTCGCCCACTCGTGCTTCTGCTCGAGCTTGCCCGTCTTCGGACTCAGCCGCACCCAGCGTCGCTGCGCGAATGGCGGCGGGGTCACGGCGGCCCAGCCCCGCGGGGGGATTGCGAACGAGGCGTCCCACCCTTCGACCGTCGGCCGGTGGACGGGGAAGAAGACGCCGAAGCACAGCAGGTCGAGAAAGTACGCGGTCGGACGGACGAGGGTCACCTCGAGCGAGTGGTCGTCGATGGCGCGCACGCCGACGGTTTGGTCGAAGTGATCCAGCATCCGCTCCCAGGCCCAGACCGCTTCGAGCGGACGCACGCCGGAGTCGGCAAGCTGGGCGTGCCAGCTCTGAAGGTTCGTGGCACCGTCGAGGACGCCCGCCGGGTCGGCGTCACGCGCGAGCGCCGATTCAAGTCGATCGAGCTCGACGCGGACCGCCGCCGGCGTGGCCGGCCGGAGCGTGTCCGGCACGCGTTCGCCGTCCAACAGCGACCGCAGCCGTTTCGCGAACGCAGCGACGGTTGCGCGGGTCGGCGGCTCCGGCCCGAACGGATCGGCGACGAAGCCGCGGCTCTGGGCGACACGCCAGTCGAAGAACTCCGCAGCGCCGTCGATCGCGAAGAAGAGGTTCGAGTAGTCCGCCGCCGTGTCCGGCAGGATCGCCCGACGCCACGCGTAGATGAAGTCGTGCGCGGTCACGGGCTCGCCGTTCGACCAGCGTGCTTCCGGACGCAACGTGAAACGGTAGCGGCGGCCGTCGGCGGAGATCTCCGGCAACGCGGTCGCGACGGCCGGGAGGATCGAGAAGTCCTGGTTCTCCCACCGCACCAGCCCCTCGTAGACGACGTGGGCGAGCCGGAGATCCTGCAGGTAGCTCATCCGCTGCGGGTCGAGCGTGAAGACCTCGTTCTGGTTGACGAAGACGATGTCCGCGTCCGCCGGCGTCTCGTCCAGCCAGACCACCGCCGTGAGGGCGAGGGCGATGATCACGAACGGAGCGAGCAGCTTCATCGGCGGCAGTGTAGCGCAAACCGGCGAATGCCGCGGAGCCGCCCGACCGCCGAGCGAGCAGGCCGCTCAAAAACTCCGACGGTCCAGATCGGCGAGCTTCCGCCCTGATCGCGCCGTCGATTCTCGACGTATCAGAGGGGATATACCTTTGAATCGCCGGCGCAACCAGGACGAGACCTCACTCGATCTGGACCGCGCCGGAGTTCTTGAGCGGCCTGCTAGTACGAGGAGACGACGCTCTGCCACGCCTGCAGATCGGCGCGGTACTGATCGCGGTTCTTCGACTGCCAGGCGGCGCGAAGCTGCGTGCTTGGCGGCCGACCCCCGCGAACGATGGCGTCGATGGTGCTCAGGAACCGTTCGGCCAGCTCGATGAAGTTGCCGGGCTGGTTGTCCGGTCGCGGCCGGCTCTGGATGTCGTCCCACCGGGTGTCGGTGGCGTCGAGCATCTTCTGGAGAACCGGGCCGAGCTGCCGGCCGAAGGTCCGTTGCTCGGCACTGCCAAGCTCGAGGAAGTAGGCCCGCAACGCGTTCAGGACGGGATACACCGCAGCGAGCCGATCCACCGGGCGCTCCGTGGCGGAGTTTCCGACGGCGTCGGCCACACCGTCCAGCGCGCGAATGAAGAACGTGCGGATGTTGGCCTGGCCGGCCGCGTTGGGGGGCGGGAGCTCCTCCGCGGCGGCGAGGATCGCCTGGAGCTGGTGGCGGAGCGTGACCGCGTCGGTCTCCTCGCGGGCGGCTTCCTGCAATCGGCGGGCCGCCCCGAGGATGCGGTTGGCGTTGATGTCGTCGAGCGGGCCGCGGGAGAACAACACCGAGCAGCCCCGGGCGGCGGCCAGGCGGCGAAACCGCGCGGGTTCGTCTCGAACCGACGCATGGTCGAGCAGGAGATCCAGCGCGCGTTCGCTCCCGAGTCCCGAGGTGACGATCAACGCGTTGACGGCCCGGTGGGCATCGGCGCCGGCGGCGATCGTCTCCAGCTTGGGGACCAGGGCCCGGCTGTACTGATCGCGAAAGACCCCGGACACGCCGGGGCTTCGGACCGGCTCCAGGAGCTTGCCCCGAACCCGCCGGATCTCCTCCGGGGGCGTGGTCTCCGCGGCGAGCCGGTCGGTCCACCCGCTCGCGAAGTCCTCGATCCGGTTGCGGTCGTCCGGGCTCAGCGACGACTTGGTCGCCAGGCTGGTGATCGACGCGGGTTGCGCAAAGGCGGCCGGAGCCGCAGCGGCGAGCAACACGAGCGCCGCCACGAAGGCGCGCAAAATGATGGCCATTGATCGCATATTCAGGGCGTTTCCCAGCCTCGTGCGGTCGCGTTCCGCGAACCGGGGAAGGGCAGGACCGTACCAGTGGCGGTGGGCAAAGTCAATGAGACGACCCACCGGCCGCGATCGAGCGGGGGCGTGTTTCGGGCAAGCTCCGGGGTGTGCATGATGCAGAGGTCCGCGAACCGATCCCGACTTGGACGCCGATCAGCCGTGGACACGGATGACGAAAGACGCCCCGATCGGTCCGTTTCGGGGTCTCGCCGGGCGAAGTTGGCTTCCTTGCTGCTCAATCGTGACCAATCTACAGTGCCATCGCCGTTCGCTCCGCGAGCCGGCGTTTCAGCCCCCGCGGGGGGACCTGCCGGAGATCGCGTCATTTGAACATGTCCCGGGTGCTCATGCTCGTCTCGGTAGTGCTGGCCGGAGCGGCCACGCCCCGCGCGGTGGCCTCCACCGCGACCGAGAAGCAGTTGGCGATGCAGCTTTGGCGCAGCGCCTCGCTCATCATGTCGATCGGCGAGGACGTGACGGTCGAGGGGCTGCAAGTCGCGATGTTCCTCGCCGAGGAGGCGACGCAGCTCGACCCCGACAACGTCGAGCTCTGGCGGTACGTGGTCAAGCTCGCAGCGGTGGCGGAGCGGGACGACGCGTACGACCGCGCGGTGCGTGAGGTCGTTCGCCTCGATCCCGACGACACCGCGGCCCGGCTGCGGCGGCTCAACCTCGCGCTCGAGAAGCACCAGACGGTCGAAGCGCGGATCGCAGCGGTCGAGCGGTTGCTCGACCCGGCGGTGCGTGATCGGGTGGGTCCGACGGTCGCGTCGCGTCTCGCCCTCGATCTCGCGTTGATGCACCGGCGTCGGGGGGATCTGGAAGCATTCGCCGACACGCTGTCGACCGCGGTCGCGCTCGACCCGGCGAACCGGGCGGCAGCGGCGTTGGCCGCCGGCTTCTTTCGCATGAACGTCGATGACGGTTTCGCGGAAGCCGAGCTGCTCACGACCCTCGTGCTCGCCGACCCGACCGATACCACGGCGCAGGTCGCGTTGGCCGAGCTGCTCCTCGAGCACGGGGCCTACGCCCCGGCCGAGCGTCTCTACACCCTTGCCGTTCGCTGCAACGAGGCGTTGCGACGCCGTCCGCCGGCTTCGCTGATGGCGGATCGGGCCGTCGCGATGTGGGGCGCGCGACACGGAGACGCGGCCATCAAGATGATCCGGGCCGAGCAGTATTTCGTCGACGAGTACCTGCGGTCTCGGGCCTTTGCCGCCGACCCGAAGCTCGGGCCCATGGCCCGCGCGCGGCTGCACGATCACGTCCATCCGACGCTCGCCACGGTGCGGGCGGCCATCCTTTCCGAGCGGGGCGACGAGCACGCCTCGAAGTGGGTGGGCCGAGCCCTCGAGGTGTACGACGTCGCGCTCGCCAACCTGGCCAAGGACGACACCGCCGATCCGGCGCTCACGGCCCGACTCCAACTCGAGGCAGCGTGGGTCGCCGTCTGGTTGTCGGACACCCCCGATCGGGCGGAGACGCTGTTGGCCGAAGCCGAGACGTACCGCCCGCTCGCCGCCACCGCCCGCGCGCGGTTCGACGGCTGGTTGGCATTGCGGCGGGGTGACATCGACGCGGCGCTGGAGCAGTTCGACCGGGTCACGACCGTCGATCCGGCCACGAACCTCGGGCGGGCGCTCGCCTACACGCTCCGCGGCGAACGACGCGAAGCCGCCCGGGCCCTCCTGCAGACCGCGCGAGCCGAGCCGGGCTCGCTGATCGGCGTCTGGGCGCGCAACCGGCTGGAAGCGCTCCTGGGGACGACGCTCCCGCCGACCCCGGAGGCCGAGCAGCTCGCGACGCTCATCGACGAGGTGCCCACGTCGCTCGAGCGCTACCCCTCGAGCCCGACGCAGCTCATCAGCTTCGCGGTGGAGCCGGCGGCGTTGTCGTTCAAACCGTACGAACCGATCATCGTCAACATCATCGTGACGAACAACTGGTCGTACCCGATCGGGATCGACCGCAACGGCCCCATCCGCCCGCCGGTGCTCCTGCTCTTCTCGACGTCGCTCGGGCGGATCGGTGAGAACGGTGCGCTCGATCCCGTGGTCATCGATCTCGATCGCCGGCTGCGGCTGGAGCCCTACGAGCGGCTGACGATCCCCGTCGACTTGCGCCGGTTCAAGCTCGGCGACGTGCTGGCCTCCCGCGCGTACCGGGGCACGATGGTCCGCATCAAGGGCGTCATGAACTTCCTCTCCTCGCCCTCGGGAGCGATGCATCCGGGTCTCCTGGGTGGGGAGCAGTGGACCCCGGTCTTTCGCGTCGACGGTCGCAATCTGGACGCCGAGGCGCTCGAGCAGTGCATCGCCGAAGTCGAGAACCCCGTGGGGCCCGAGACCGCGGTGACGGTGGCGTTGTTGAGCCAGATGGTCGCGATCACGCTGCCGGAGACGGCCGCCGAGGAGTCGCACGCCGTCATGGAGCGGGCGCGGGCCGCGCTCGACGCGTCGTACCTCAAGCTCGATCCGGTCGCGCAAGCGTGGCTGCTCGGGGCGCTTCCGCGGGGACAGACCAGACCCGCCATCCGCGAGGCGGCGCTTGCGAGCGAGAATCGGCTGGTGCGGCTGATGTACCTGCTCTTCCAGCTCGAGGGCCCCCAGGATCCGATGCTCGCGACGGCCCTGGATTCCGGTGATCCCGTGCTCACGTACGTCGCGGCCCGCTCCGACGAGCTGTTCGCCCGGATCATCGAGATGAACCGGCTCGCCAATCCGGAGGGCGACCGGACACCCCGGCGGTGAGCGTCCCCACGGATGCGTCGGTGCGTCGCGTCTGGTTGAAGCGGGTGGGATACGCGGCCGGGGTCTTGCTCCTTCTCGGTGCGATCGCGACCGTGTTCAGCCGCCGCGCCACGATCACCGCCGCGCTCGGAGCGGTCACTCCGCCGGCGCCGGGGCCGGCGGCCGCGCTCCTCGCGTGCGTGTTCGCGAATATCGCGTTGTCGGCGGTCTTCCTCCGGCTGCTCCTCCTGCGGTTCGGCCGGGTCGGATCGGGCGAGATGCTTGCCGTCGTCTCCGCCACGACCCTGCTCAACTTCCTGCCCTTGCGGCCGGGGCTGTTCGGACGCATCGCCTACCACCGGCAGGTCAACGGAATTCGCGTGGCGGACACCGCCCGCACGGTCGTGGAAGCCGCGGTGATCAGTGTCGCGATCGTGGGCGTTCTCGCCGTCGTCATCGTCGTCAACGCGACGATCGGGTGGTCGCTCTGGGCCGGCGCGATTTCGCCGCTCCCGATCCTGGCCGTGGTCGCCATCTCTTCGCCGTGGCGTCTGTGGGCGCTCGTGATCCTCGTCCGGTACGCGGAAGTCTTCGTGTGGGCGTTGCGGTACCACCTCGCGTTCGTGTTGCTGGAGGCGCCCGTACCTCCCCACGTCGCGCTCGCGTTTGCCTGCGTGAGCGTGATGGCGACGATGATCCCGTTCATCAGCAACGGTCTCGGCGTCCGGGAGTGGGCCATCGGCCTGCTTGCGCCGGTCCTCACCACGCACCGGCTGGAGCTGGGCGTCACCGCGGAGCTGGTGAATCGCGCGGCGGAGCTGCTCGTGATCGGCGGCGCGGGCGTCGTGGCGATGGCGTGGCTCGCGCGGCGAGGCCAAACAGCGGGGCTCAGACCCCCAGATCACTCACCGTGAAGAGAGCCTCGAAGACGTAGCCGGCGTCCTCGATGTTGACGCGGGCGCCTTCCTCGCGATCGACCGTGGCGATGATGCGGTCCACCCGCGCTCCCGCGGCGGTGATCACGCCCGCCGCTTCGAGGACCTGTCCGCCGGTCGTCGCGATGTCCTCGATGATCACGACCGCGTCATCGGGACCGAGCGTGCCTTCGAGCTGCTTGGCGGTGCCGTACTCCTTCTTCTGATTGCGGATGAAGACGCACGGCAGACCGCTCGCCATCGCGGTGGCGGTCACCAGCGGAATACCGCCCAGCTCCGCTCCGGCGAGACGCGTGACGCCGGCGGGGATCCGCTCCGCGAAGAGCTGCCCCAGCGCGATCAGGATGTCCGGCTGGGTCGAGAAGAGGTACTTGTCGAGGTAGTAGCTGCTGGTGCGTCCGCTCCGCAACGTGAAGGAGCCACGCAGCAACGCGGTCTCCGCGATTCGAGCGGCCACTTTCTCCCGGCTGAGCACGATTGTCATGACTCCATCTTAGTTCGTGTCCGACGGACGTGGACTTCAGCGGGCCGCTGGCCGGGAGCGGGCGGGGTACACTCTGCTCGCCACGTTCTCGGCGGGTACCCCATGACCTCCGTCTGCTTCTATTTTCAGGTGCACCAGCCCTTCCGTCTGCGGCGTTACTCGGTCTTCGACACCGATCCGTTCTACTTTGACGACCACGCGAACCGCCAGATCTGCGAGAAGGTCGCGGACAAGTGCTATCGCCCCGCCACCCGCACGCTGCTCGACCTCGTGCGTCGGCACGACGGCGCGTTTCGGGTCGCGTTCGCGGTGACCGGCACGGCGCTCGACCAGTTCCAGCGGTGGACGCCCGACGTCGTGGAGCTGCTCCAGGAGCTCATGGCGACCGGTGCGTGCGAGATGCTCGGCGAGACGTCGCACCACGCGCTCAGCTTTCTCTTCTCACGCGAGGAGTTCCTGGCCCAGGTGACCGAGCACGAGGAGCAGATTCGCCGTCTCTTCGGCACGACGCCGCGGGTGTTCCGGAACACCGAGCTGACCTACGCCAACGACGTCGCCTGGGCGCTCGCCGGCACGGGCCGGTACGACGGCGTGCTCTGCGAGGGTGTCGACCGGCTTCTCGGGTACCGCTCGCCCAATTACGTCTACGTGCCGCCGCCGGCCCCGGAAACGACGCCGGGAGCGTTGCGGGACCGGATCCGGCTGCTGCTGAAGAACTATCGTCTCAGCGACGACATCGCCTTTCGCTTCTCCGATCGCGGCTGGGTCGAGTGGCCCCTCACGACCGAGCGTTTCGCGGCGTGGGTGAACGAGATCAACGGCGATGGCTACCTGTGCAACTTGTTCATGGACTACGAGACGCTGGGCGAACATCAGTGGGCGGAGACCGGGATCTTCGAGTTCCTCTCCGCGCTTCCTGACCAGGTGCTCAGCGTGAACCCCGGTCACAACGACTTCGTCACGCCGAGCGAAGCAATCGCGCGGTACGCCCCGGTTGGCGAATACGACGCGCCCGACATGACCTCATGGGCCGACACCGAACGCGATCTCTCCGCCTGGCTCGGCAACGCCATGCAGGAGAACGCCGCGGCCGAGCTTTACCGGCTGGAGAAGCCGGTGAAGACCCGGGCCGCCACCGGCGACGAGCACATCCTCGAAGACTGGCGAAAGCTCACCACCTCCGATCATCTCTACTACATGTGCACCAAATACTGGGCCGACGGCGACGTGCACAAGTACTTCAGCCCGTACGACAGCCCGTACGACGCGTACATCAACTTCATGAACGTGTTGGACAATATTCGGAAGCGGTCGGAGGTGGGGTGAACGACGAGGATGGAGGCCTAGACCCGTGCCACGGACAGCGAAGCGTCCGTGCCGTGCGTCACCCGTCGCGCAAGGAGTCAGACACCCACGAATGGGTGACGCACGGCACGGACGCTTCGCTGTCCGTGGCACGGGTCTAGGCCTCCATCCTCGTCGTTCACCCCGCCTCCGAC
>JABDLI010000067.1 GCA_013003065.1 Phycisphaerales bacterium
GTCCGTGGCCGTGCCCGCGTCCGTTTCCGTGGCCGCGTCCGTTTCCGTGGCCGCGTCCGCGTCCGCGTCCGTGTCCGTGGCCGCGTCCGTGTCCGTGGCCGCGTCCGTGTCCGTGTCCGCGACCGTGTCCGTGCCCGTGTCCGCGTCCGTGTCCGCGTCCGTGTCCGCGTCCGTGCCCGCGTCCGTGGCCGCGTCCGTGTCCGTGTCCCCGGGCCTAGAGTCACTCGTCCGTGTGGAGCCATGACCATGCTCGAATCGAAGATGACGCGGCCTTGGGTGTTGGCGCTCGTCCTCCTGGTGGGCGGTGGTGACGCCGTTGCCGACGAGATCGTGCAGGAGGGCTCGCTGTCCGGGCCCGCCGGGGAGCCGGTGACGCACGAGATCGTGCTGTCACCCTTCGATTCGGCGCTCGGCACGCTGAACTTCGTGCGGCTCGACTTCCTCACCAGCGTCATCGGCGGGGGCGAGACCGACGGGAGCGGGATCGCCGTCCACATCCTCGCCCGGCTCACCGCCGACTACGCGTTCCTCGGGGAGGTGATCGCCGAGACGGAGGCGCTCGTGGACACCGTCATCCCCAACACGGGGCCTCCCATTGCGTTCACGGTGTTCGACACCGACACCGCGACGGTGCTCTACGACCGCGCGGGCACGCTCGGCAAGTGGATCGGGCACGACGACGTGCTCATGACGGCCGTCGTTCAGCTCACCGTCACGGAAGACCCCGCCGGCATCCTCGGTTTCGGCGCCGGTGGCACCGTGCGGTACACCGTCACCTACGACTACGAGCCCGCTCCCGCGTGCGTGGCGGATCTGGACGGCAGCGGAGACGTCGGCTTCCCGGATCTGCTCACGCTTCTCGCGGAGTGGGGGTGCGTCGGCACGTGCCTGGCGGATCTGGACGGCAGCGGCGATGTCGGGTTCGCGGATCTCGTGCTCCTCCTGGCGAGCTGGGGGGCGTGCCGGTAGCGCGTGGCGACCGGCGGCGCGAGGGGACCGGCGGCGTCGTGCCGCCTAGCGTGGGACGGCCGGGCGTTTGCGCGATGGACGTCGTTTGGGCTGACGCCCCGCGCCCGCGTCCGCGACCGCGTCGGTGTCCGCCGATCTACGCCCGCCGCTCTTCCGGCTCGTCGTGCGACCAGTCGCTCGCCTCGCCGTGGAACGTCTCGTCGTAGACAGGCATGACCACGGCTTCGACCCGCTCGGCGACATCTTCGATCGTGCCGATGCCGTCGACGTTCGCCAGCAGGTAGTCGTCGTAGTGATCCAGCACCGGCAGCGTGTTTTTCTCGTAGATCGCCAGGCGGCGGCGGATGACGTCCTCGTCGTTGTCGTCGGGACGTCCCTCCTTGCGTGCCCGTTGCTTCATCCGCTCGACGATCTGCTCGCGGTCGGAGGTCGTGAGATGGACGATGAGGAGCGGCTCGATGAGCGCGTCCATCATCGTGGCCTGGGTCGCGGAGCGGGGGATGCCGTCCAGGAGCAGAAGCTGCCGGGCCGGGTCGTAGGCCCCCGCGGCGATGAGGTCCTTCACGTGCTGCTGCCAGAGCTCGACCGTGAGGTCATCGGGGACGAGGTCGCCCCGCGAGGACACCTCGATGAACTTCTTTCCGAGATCGGAGGCCCGGTCGAGACCGCGGAACATGTCGCCGGTGGCCAGGTGGCAGAAGCCCGGATGCTCGCCCAGGCGTTTGCCCTGGGTGCCCTTGCCCACGCCGGGGACGCCGAACAGCAGGATGCATCGATACGGGGTCGTCATCGGGTCGTCATCGGGTTTCCGGGGGGGCGGCCGGAGGGCAAATACCGGCCCGTCGAGCCTGGTCGGCCCGGAGGGGCTGCGATTGTAGCGAATGATGCGGAAAGGTTGCCCCGGACCGTTCCCCATTTCGGGGGCCCGCTGGCGGGTGCGAACGCGACATCCTAGTCTCTCACGATGTCCGGAACCGAGGGGCTCACCCGGCGGTGGCGATGGCGCGGCGGCACGACCGCGGCGGGCGATTCCGTGCCGTTGGGCCGGCAGCTGCCGCCGCTGGTCGAACGCGTGCTGCGAGCGCGGGGGTTTGCCGACCCCGAGAGCGTGCGCTGCTTTTGCGAGCCGAAGCTCACCGACCTGCTCGCGCCCGCCGACCTGCCCGGATGCACGGATGCCGCCACCCGACTGGTCGAGGCAGTGCGAAACGATGCGTCGATCGTCATCTACGGCGATTACGACGTCGATGGCATGACGGCCACCGCCATCCTCTACCACATCATCCGCACCGCAGCGCCGGCCGCCCGCGTGCGCAGCTACGTGCCGCATCGCCTCGAAGAAGGCTACGGTCTCAACGCCGAGGCGCTTCGCACCCTCGGCGCCGAAGACGCCGACCTGGTCATCAGCGTCGATTGCGGCATCACCGCCGTCGAGCCCGCGCAGGTCGCCCGCGCCCTCGGGCTCGATCTCATCGTGACCGATCACCACAATCTGCGCGAAGACGGCGCGCTGCCGGACGCGTGTCTCGTCCACCCCCGCCTGCCGGGCTCGGCGTACGGGTGCGGCGACCTCTCCGGCGCCGGCGTCGCGTTCAAGCTCGCCTGGCGGTTCGCGCAAGCCTGGTGCGGATCGGAGCGGGTGAGCAAGGTGCTCCAGGAGCAGCTGCTGGCCCTCTTGCCGCTCGCCGCCCTGGGCACGATCGCCGACGTCGTGCCGCTCGCCGGGGAGAACCGAATCCTCACGCGGTTCGGCCTGGGTCTGATCGGGCAGACCGCCAATCCGGGTCTGCGCGCGTTGCTGGCGGCGTCCGGTCTCGACGGGGAGACGGTCGACACCGAGAAGGTCGGGTTCGTCCTCGGACCCCGGCTCAACGCATGCGGGCGAATGGGGCACGCGGCCGATGCCGTGACGCTGCTCACCGACGCCGCCGGGGCCCAGGCGACGGAGATCGCCGAGCGGCTCACCGCCCTGAACGAGGAGCGACGCCGCACCGAACGCCGGATCGCCGACGAAGCGGCGACGCGAGCGGAGGCAGCCGGGATGACCGGGCCCGACCGGCGGGTCATCGTGCTTGCCGACGAGCAGTGGCATCCGGGTGTCGTCGGCATCGTCTGCTCGCGGCTCGTCGAGCGGTACGGGCGTCCCGCCGTCTTGCTCCAGCGGGATGGCGACGTGCTCAAGGGCTCGGCGCGGAGCATTCCGGGCTACTCGATCTACGCCGGACTCGTCGCGTGCGCGAAACACCTCGAGACCTTCGGCGGGCACGATGCCGCCGCCGGCGTGCGGCTCGACGCCGGCAACCTCGACGCGTTCGTCGCGGCCCTGACTTCGCACGCGAACGACCACATCGCGCCCGAGGAGCTCACGCCGACCATCACGATCGACTGCGACGCGCATCTCGGCGAGATCGATCTGCCCGCCGTCCACGGTCTCGCGACGCTCGCACCGTTCGGCCAGGGGAATCGACGTCCCGCCGTGCGGGTTGGCGACACGCGAATCGCCGAACCGCCGCGTCCCGTGGGAGCGCGGGCCAAGCACCTGGCCCTGCGTCTTCAGCAGCAGACGCCGGATGGCGTCCGTCGAATTCGGGCGATCTGGTGGGGCGGCGGCGAGCACGCGGAAGCCCTTGCGAGCGGGATGCGGGTGGACGTCGTCGGCGTGCCGCGTCTCAATTCGTTCCAGGGCCGCGACTCGGCCGAGCTGGAGATCCGCGACATCCGGGTGCGCACGGCCGTCGCCATCGTGGAACCCGCCCCGTCCCCGGCGGTTCGAACGACATGATCCAGATCTTTCATATCACCCGCGGCTTCCGCGTCGTGCGCCCGATCGCCGCCGCGTTGACGCTCGGCGGGCTGGCGTTTTCCGCGGCCGGGCAGCTCGAGGGGATGCCGGAGTCGCTCCCGCGGCTCGACGGCGTCGCGACGATCGCCGGCCTCGACGCGCCCGTACGGCTCGAACGCGATGTCGCCGGGGTCGCGTCGGTGCGGGGGCGATCGTACGTCGACACGCTCCGCGGGCTCGGGTTCGCCCACGGGCAGGACCGGTTCTTCCAGATGGACCTCATGCGACGCGTCTCGGCGGGTCGGGTGTCCGAGCTGGTCGGGTCGATGGCCGTCGGGTCCGACGAACGCGCGCGGCGGCTGGGGTTTCATCGGGTCGCGAGCGTGGTCGTGGAGCAGTTGCCGCCGCGTGAGAAAGCGTGGCTCGTTGCCTACGCGGAGGGTGTCAACGCCGCGTTGGCGGCGGCCCCGCCCGCGCCCGAGTACGCCGTTCTCGGCGTGACGCCGGAGCGGTTCACCCCCCGCGACACGGTCTTCATCCTGCTGACGATGTTCGACATGCTCTCGACGCGTTCGACGCTCGAGCGGCAGACCGGGATCATGCGGGAGACGCTGCCGCCCCCGCTCGTCGCGTTCCTGCGCCCCGAGGTGACGCGGTTCGATCGCCCGTTGATCGGCGTCGCGTACGACGACCGCCTCCCGCCGCCGCCGGTGCCGGGGCCGGAGGTCATCGACCTGCGACGCATTGCGCCGGCGCCCGCGCCGGTCGAGCCGGCGGCGTCGCCCGTCGGCTCCAACGGTTGGGCGGTCGCCGGGTCGCGAACCTCCGACGGCCGCGCGATCCTCGCGAACGATCCGCATCTCATGCTCAGCGTGCCCGGCATCTGGTACCGCGCCGAGCTGACGTGGGCCGACGGCTGGGCCGGGGGGCTGACGCTGCCCGGTACGCCGGCGATCCTGATCGGCGCCAACGGTCACGTCGCATGGGGGTTCACCAACAGCGCGGTGGACGTGCAGGACCTCGTCATCGTCGAGCCGGATCCGGACGACCCGGGGCGGTACCGGACGGCCACCGGATGGGAGCGTTTCGAGGAGCGGAAGGAAGCGATCGCGGTGCGGGGGGCCGAACCGCGTCCCGTGACCATCCGCACCACGCGGTGGGGCCCGGTCACCGGGATGGACCACGCGGGCCGGCCGCTCGCGCTCCAGTGGACCGCCCTCGATGCGGACATGATCAACTTCAACGTGCTCGGGATGGCGCACGAACGGACGCTCGAGAACGCGATCGCCCGGTTGCGGAGCTGGTGGGGGCCGTCGCAGAACGCGATGGTGGCCAGCGCCGACGGACGGATCGGCTGGGTGCTGACGGGCTACCTCCCGACGCGTCGCGGCTTCGACGGCCGGGCGCCGGTGACCCGCTCGCGGATCGACGTCGGTTGGGCCGGACCGCGGGCCGAGTCGGATCGGCCGGTGCTCGTCGATCCTCCGGCGGGCGTGCTCTTCACGGCCAACAACCGCACGGTGGGCGGACCGGCCGCCCGTGGGCTCGGCGACGCGTGGGAGCTCGGCGTCCGCGCGCACCGCATCGCCGAACGGCTCACCCCCGCCCGGCGGCTGGACGAAGCAGACCTGCTCGCGATCCAGCTCGACACGCGGGTTGCGGTCTTCGATCTTTACCGCGACCTGCTGCTGGCCGTCGTCGGCGAAGACGACGCCGACCCGCGTCGCATGGCGGCGCGAGCGGCGGTCGCCGCGTGGGGCGGGACCGCCGATGCCGACGAGCCGGGGCTGTGGCTCCTCGACCGGTGGCGTCGCGATCTCCACCAAGCGATCATCGGGCCGTTGGTGTCGGCGTGCCGGGAGGCGGCCCCGCAGTTCGTCTTCCGGTCCGCGTCGAGCGAGGAGCCGGTGCGTCGGATCCTGGAAACCCGTCCGCCGCACCTGCTGCCGCCGCCCCACGCCGACTGGCCGTCGTTCCTCCGCGCGACGCTCGACGCAACGCTGCGGACGCTGGTCTCCGACGACGCGATTGCGACGCTCGACCGCGGATGGGGCAGCGTGAACCGCGCGCGGATCGAGCATCCGATGTCGCGGGCGGCGCCAGCGTTGCGACCGCTCCTGGACATGCCGGCGAGTCCGCTCGCCGGGCACGCGTTCGCCGTACGGGTCATGACGCCGCGGTTCGGCGCGAGCGCCCGTCTGGTCGTCAGCCCGGGACACGAGAGCCGGGGCATCCTCCAGACGCCGGCCGGCCAATCCGGTCATCCGCTGTCGACCTTCTACCGCACGGGGCACGACGCGTGGCTGAACGGCCGTGTCGTTCCGTTCCGCGCCGGCGCAGCGCGGCACGGGCTGACGCTCACGCCGCCGTCTACCACGCCGCCAGCTCGCCGGTGAGCGGCTCGACGAGGTTCTTCAGCGTGACCAGGCCCAGGGGGCGGCCGTCCGGACGGTCGGTGACGATCGCCATCGCCCGCTGCATCTGACGCAGCCGGCTCGTCGCCTCCAGCAGCGGAAGATCCGCCGGCAGCGTCACTGCGTCGTCCGTGTAATCGGTGATGGGCGAGTCGGGGTGCAGCGTGACGTCGAGCCACGAGATCACGCCCTGCACGCGGCCCCGCGCATCCACCACCGGAAACCGCGTGAAGCCGTGCCGCCGGAGGATTCGCTCGCGTCCGGCGCGGCTCGCGTTGATCGGGACGACGACGACCCGCGACCAGGGGACCATCACGGAGCGCACGGTGCGGTCGTTCATCGCGAGCGCGCGATCGGCGAGCGTCGTTTGCGAGACGTTCAGCACGCCGCTTCGCAGCCCCTCCTTGATCATCTGGGCGATGCGGCGACGCTCCGGCAACACGTTCATGCCGGGTCCTTGCGTGATCCGGTTCACCGCGGTCGCAAAGACGGAGACGATCGGCAGCAGCGGCACGATCGTGAACCCCCATCGGGCCACCGTGATGAGCGGCGAGAGCGCGTAGGTCCAGCGATCGGTGTAGATCCGGAAGAGCTCCTTCGGAAGCGTCTCGGCGAGCGCGAAGAGCAAGAGCGCAAAGACGGTCGTTTGCAACACGATCAGGACGCCGTCGCTGACGCCCGCGCCGTGCAGCAGCTCGGCGGTCGCGAAGGTGCCGAGGTAGTTGGCGGCGTTCGTGCCGAGCAGCAGGACGATGAGCACGCGGTTGGAGCGACCCAGCTCCCGGCGCAATCGCCGGGCGGCGCGATGGCCCCGCGCCGCCCGCAGCCGCAACCGCACGCGGTTCAGCGTGTACAGCCCGATCTCCAGGCCCGAGAAGACAGCGCTCAGCACGAAGCCGACGACGGCGAGCGCCGCGAAGATCGCGATCGTGGACGCGGTCACGGGGTGCCTCCCGGTGACGCACCGGAGGGGGCGCCGGGGCCGCCGTCCGTCGCCGCGTCATCGATGACGACGAGGATGCTTGCCGCCTGCCGGTCCTCGACCGTCTCGACCTCCAGACGCAATCCGTCGAGCTCGACGAGGTCGTCCGGCAACGGCGGCCGGTCGAGCCGTTCGGTCACGAAGCCCGCGAGCGTTGCAACCGATGAGTCGACCCGCACGCCGAACGCCTCGGTCCACTCGTGCAGCGGCGTGCGTCCCCAACAACGCCACCGTCCGAGCCCGATGAGCTGCGGGGGCCGTGGTGCTTGCCCCCGTACGATGTCACCGACGACCTCCTCGACGACGTCCTCGACGGTCACCAGCCCCTCGGTGCCGCCGTATTCGTCCACCACCACGGCGACGCGGGTGTGGCCGCGGCGAAACTCGTCCAGAAGCTGATCGAGCCGCGCCAGGTCGGGCACGAAGTGCGCGGCGGTCAGCACCCGCCGATCGGTGACGGAGGAGATCGTCTCGTCCAGCAGCATGCGTTTGACGTGCAGCACGCCGACGATGTCGTCGAGGTTCTCGCGGAAGACGGGAATGACCGTCTGCCGCGACTCGGTCGCGCAGCGGCGGACATCGTCGCGATCGGCGGTCGCCGGCAACGCCACCATCCGCGTGCGGGGGGTCATGACGTCATGGACGTGGAGCCGGCGGATGGTCAGCACCTCCGACAGCACCGCCTGCTCGACGGGGTCGATCACGCCCTCGCGACGGCTGAGATCGACGAGCTGACGCAGCTCCCGGTCGGTCAGGCGGTCGGGGGGAGCCTTCGTCGTGGCCAGCCGCGACAGCGGTGCGATGAGCGCGTTCGTCAGCACGATGCGGATGGGCGCCAGCGTCCGGTGCAGGGCGAGCAGGGGGGGGGCGATCGTTGCCGCGAAGCCCGTGCGCGTCGCGTTCGCGGCCACCTTGGGGACGACCTCGCCGGCCAGCACGATGAGCAGCAGGAACCCGGTGGCGAGGAGCGTCTCGCCCAGCGGTCCCGCGCTGGAACGCATGAGCAAGACGGACGAGATGACGAAGTACAGGACGTTCGTCACCGTGTTCGACAGGAGGATGGTGACGAGCAGCATGCGCGGATTGGCGAGCAGCCGCTCGACCGCGTGGGCGGAGAACCCCCGCGTGTCCCGCAATCGCAGCCGATCGGCTGCGGTCAGTCCGAAGAGCGCGGTCTCCGAGCCGGAGCAGAGGCCGCTGGCGATGAGCAAAAAGGGCAACGCGATCAGCAGGGGCAGATCGGCGGCTCGCCACCCGAAGAGTCCGGGGTCGGCCGCGATGTCCGGCAGTTGAAGAGCAACAAGCATGTCCATGGATCGCGGGACCGCAGTGTACCCGCGTCCAGGGTTTACGGCCCCGACGCGATCTCCCCGGCGTCCACGTCGTCGCCCAGGCCCCCGATCGACTCCGCCTCATCCTGCGTCATCTTCAGCTTGTTGAGGAGGTCCGGCGGGATGTTCCCGCCGCCGTCGTAGAAGTTCGGGCGGAGCGAGCGACGTCGCTGGTTGTAGATCCAGCCGATGTCGGGGCCGGCGCTCGAGTCGATGCCGCTCGCGCCGGCGTTGGGACCGAGCTTGAGCGTGGGGATCTTGTGGAGGTAGGGGCCGTAGATGACGCCGTTGGCCGGGTCGGGCGTGCCGGAGAAGACTCCGCCCCCCGCGTTCGAATACTGGGTGAGCTGCGAGACGATCTTCGGCTTGTCCGGCGCCGCGCCGTGCTCGACCGTGTACAGCTCGACCGCCTTGTTGAGCGCCTCGACATCCGCCCACAACGCGGCCACCTCCGCCCCCTCGGAGCCGCGGGTGATCCGGGGCAAGGCGATCGCCGCGACGATTCCGAGAATGATCACGACGATCACGAGCTCGATCAGGCTGAAAGCGCGGGCACAGCGGTGCCGACGGGGCGTCATGAGAGGCGTCATCGGCTCGATGGGGCCATGACTTGGGCCGACCGGCGTTAGGACGAAACCTCACTCGATCTGGACCGCGCCGGAGTTCTTTCGCGGCCTGCTAGTAGCGACGAGGGGACGCATCGGCGGCGGTGACGCCGGCCAGCGGTGGATCCGGAACGGTGGCGGCCGCACGACACGCGAGTTCTCGGACACGGGTCTCCACCCGCGCGGTGAACTCCTGCGCGTTCTCCCCGTCCGCGAGCCGGAGCGGTGTGCCGTACCAGGTGACGACGCGACCGGGACGCGGGATGGTCGTCCCGCAGGGCAGCACCGTGGTTCCGCCCTGTACGTAGGTCGGCACGACCGGACGACCGGTCATCTTGGCCACGATCGCGACCCCCGCCTTGAAGGGGCCGATGACTCCGGCGCGGCTGCGGGTGCCTTCGGGAAAGAGCAGAAGATTCCAGCCGTGCCGAACCAGTTCGACCGCCGCCCGCAGCGACCGGCGTGACGACCCGTGCCGGTCGAAGGCGAACGCGCGGAACCCGGCGGCGACGGTGACCTGAAGAAACTCGCGTCGGAGCGAACGGATGGGACCGCACCGACCGCGTTCCAGCGGGCCAAAGACGTCGAGCGCCGCGGCGACGCACGTGCGCTCACGCAGCGTCGGCGGGAGCGTGCCGAGAATGGCGGCGGTGTCCACATGGCTGGCGTGGTTGGAGGCCAGGATGAACGGCGGCGTGACGCCGGTCACCGCGTCGAGGTTGCGGCTGGTCCAGTTGAAGCGGCACACGCCGCGGAGCCCGACGAGCCCCGCGCTGATGACCGGACGCGCGATCCGGACGGTCGGACTGCCGAAACGCCGTTCGATGTCGGCGGCCGTGGGCGGCGGGGGGCGATCGGGGGTGACGGTCGTCACGCTCATGCCGGCTCCTGCGGCAACTGCGTCGCGTGGGCGATCGCTTTCTCGAACGCGGTGGCGTACTGGTCGATGAGCTCGTCGCTCGCGGCCGGGAAGCTGGGGAGCTTCAGCAGATTCGCGTTGCCGGCGGTCGTGCGGGGCAGATCGCGCGGGTCGTAGCGGCGGTCCGCCTCGGGCCGACCCTCCAGCCGCGCGACCTGCGCCCAGACGCCCTCCGTGAACATCGGCTGCTGGTGGAGCAGGGGGTACCGCGGCGCGCCGACCCGAGCGCCCTCGGCCTGGAGCGCCCGGGCGAGTGTGGCCGGAGTCACACCGGTGGCGGACGCGGGAGCGCTGACGAGAAACTCGAAGTAGACACGGTCGACGTCCGCCGGCGGCAGGAAGGGATCGATGCCGAGAGGGACCAGACGCCGCGACAGCCGTTCGCACGCCGCGTTCCGTCGGGCGTTGCGCTCCTCGAGATGGCGGAGCTGCCCGCGGGCCACGGCGGCGCTCAGCGGCGACATCCGAAACTTGTGCCCGAAGCCGGTGGCGGCGAAGCGACGCTCGGGCGACTGTTTCATCGGCAGCAGCCGCTCGTAGTGCCCGTAGCGCACGACCCGCTCCATCAACGCGTCGTCGTTCGTCACGAAGACGCCACCCTCGGCGGAGGGAACGAGCTTGTTCGACTGGAAGCTGAAGACGCCCGCGTCGCCGATCGTGCCGGCGGGGCGTCCGCGGAACCGGGCGCCGTGGGCGTGGGCCGCGTCCTCCAGGACCCGCAGGCCGTGACGGCGGGCGACCGCCATCAGCTCGTCCATCCGCGAGGGCATGCCGAAGAGGTGGACGACGACGATTGCTTTCGTGCGGTCGGTGATCCGGGCCTCGACGTCGGCGGGGTCGAGCCCGAGCGTGGCGGTTTCGGTCTCGGCGAAAACGGGGACCGCTCCGTGATGGAGGACGGGCATCACGCTCGCCCACCACGTCGCCGAGGGGACGATCACCTCGTCGCCGGGTTGCAGATCGAAGGCGTGGAGCGCGGCGTGGATCGCGCTGGTGCCGTTGTTGTGGGCGACCACGTGCTCGACTCCGAGCCACCCGCGGACGTCATCCTCGAGCGCGGCGACCTCGGGGTTGATCGAGAGGGCCCCGGAGCGAAGGACGGCCAGCACCGCCTCCTCGTCGTCGGCGGTGAGGATCGGCCAGCGGAGCGCCTCGTCCTGGGGCGCGGTCACGCACGGCGTGCCGCCGAGGCAGGCCGGGGTCGCGATGGGCTCGGGGGAGACGGACACGCCACCGGTCGGAGCGGCGTCGCCGCCGGCGGGAGGGGGGAGGGGCATGGGCGGGCTCCGAGGGGTGCGGATGATAGTCGATCAGGGTGCCGGACGGCGGGGTCCCGACCCTTCGTCCGCGGCCACGGTCCGGCGTTTCAGGGTCCAGCCTGCAGTCGAGGACGGCCCCTGACCGATGAAAGCCAACGACCTTCGTCGATCCGGCGGCGGGCGACGCTTTCGACCCACGAGGAAAGACCAATGACTCAAGCACCTCTCACGCCGGTCCCCGGCGGCGCCGGCCTCCGTCCGCACCGTGGCGCGATGATCCTCGTCTTCGGGATCCTCGGACTTCTGTTGTGCGTGATCTTCGGCATCGTGGCCTGGGTCATGGGCAACGGCGATCTGCGGGCCATGCAGGCAGGCGAGATGGACCCCACGGGCGAGGGGCTCGTCAAGGCCGGGAAGATCTGCGGCATGATCAGCGTGATCCTGAACCTGATCGCCGTCGTGATCTGGATCCTGATCGTCATCGTCGGGATCGGGGCGATGGCCGGGGCCGCGGGCGCGGCCGGCGCCGGCGGCGGCTGAACCGGGCTCCGTGAACGCGGTCGAGCCCACGACGTCGGCGTCACCGCCGGTGTGGCGTTGGCCACTCTTGGCCGGAGCAGCGTGGCTGCTGCTCCTGCTGGTGGCGGAGCTCATCGGACGACAGCTCCTCGTCATGCCGACGCTTTGCGTCTTCCGCCGCCTGACCGGCGTTCCCTGTCCGACCTGCGGCGCCACCCGCGCGGTGCGGGCGGCGGCGGCCGGTCACGGATGGGAGGCAATCGCGTTCAACCCGGGACTCGCCGCGGTCGCGTTGCTCGGTGTCGCCTGGGTCGGGCTGCGGCTCTGCGGGCGATCCTGGCCACGCCCGCGACGCCGGTTGACCTGGTGGGTGATCGCGATCCTCGGCGTCACGGCCTTTGCCGCGAACTGGGCGTACGTGATCTGGCGTGATCTGCCGCCGGCGGTGTGAGCTTTCCCCGGGGCCGCGGCTGTGGCATGATCGTCGCCGACGATGCCCCGCGATCCCCTGACCACCCCCCACCCGCCCCGCTGGATCGCCGTCATCCGGTGGATCGACGGGCTGAACGACCGGATCGGACGGGCCGTCGCATGGCTCGTCCTCGCGATGGTTGGGGTCGGCGCGTTCAACGCGGTCGCGCGGTACCTCGGACGCTCGACCGGGGTCAGTCTCAGCTCCAACGCGTACATCGAAACGCAGTGGTACCTGTTCAGCCTGGTCTTTCTGCTGGCGGCCGCCTACACGCTCAAACGCGATGCGCACGTGCGGGTGGACGTGCTCTCGGGCCGCCTCGGCCCGCGGGGCCGGGCGTGGGTCGATCTCGTCGGGACGATCGTCTTTCTCATTCCGTTCTGCGTCCTCCTGCTGTGGGTGTCGTGGCCGTCGGTGCGCAACTCGTGGTCGGTGCGTGAGACGTCGCCCGATCCGGGGGGGCTGCCGCGGTACCCGCTGAAGTCGATGATCCTCGTGTCGTTCGGTCTCCTGCTCCTGCAGGGGTGCGCGGAGGTGCTGCGACGCGTCGCGCAGCTTCGCGGGCACCTGCCGTTTGCCGATGTCGCCGCGACCCCGGAGGGACGATGAGCGAAGGCTGGCTCGCCCCGACCATGTTCTTCGTCGCCTTCGCCCTGATCTTCTCGGGGTTCCCGGTCGCGTTCGCCCTCGGCGGGACGGCGCTCGCGTTTGCGGGGCTGGGCATCGTGACCGGTGAGCTCGACTTCGCGTTGCTCTACGCGATGCCGGAACGCACGTTCGGCATCATGAACAACTACGTGCTGCTCGCGGTGCCGTTCTTCATCTTCATGGGAACGATGCTCGAGCGGTCGCGGCTGGCCGAGGATCTCCTCAAGACGATCGGGAAGCTGTTCGGACCGCTGCCGGGCGGGCTCGCGCTCGCCGTCGTGTTCGTGGGGGCGTTGCTGGCCGCGGCGACGGGCGTCGTCGGTGCGTCCGTCGTGGCGATGGGGATGATCTCGCTGCCGGTCATGCTGCGATACGGCTACTCGGCGCCGCTGTCGGCCGGTGTGATCGCCGCCTCGGGAACGCTGGGGCAGATCATTCCACCGAGCGTGGTGCTCGTCGTGCTTGCCGATCAGCTCGGAGTGTCGGTCGGCGATCTCTTCGTCGGGAGCCTGATTCCCGGTCTCATGTTGGCGGGGCTGTATGCGGTCTTCGCGATCGGCTTCGCGCTGCTTCGGCCGCGGTCGGCCCCCGCGATGCCGCGGGAGGAGCGTGAGGTCGGTCTGGCGCTGCTCGGACAAGTGCTCATCGTGCTGCTGCCGCCGCTGGTGCTCATCGTCCTCGTCCTCGGCAGCATCTTCTCCGGCGTGGCGACACCGACCGAGGCGGGGGCGCTCGGCGCCGTCGGCGCGGTCGGTCTGGCCGCCGTCAACCGGCGTCTGACGGTCAAGACGCTCCGCGAGACGTGTCAGGAGACGACGCGGCTGACCGCGATGGTCGTCTTCCTGCTGATCGGCTCGACCGCCTTTGCCCTCGTCTTCCGCGGTTTGTGGGGCGATGTTTGGATCGAAGACCTGCTGACGAATCTCCCCGGCGGAGTCATCGGGTTCCTGATCCTCGCGAACGTGGCGATCTTCATCCTCGGGTTCTTCATCGACTTCTTCGAGATCGCGTTCATCGTGATCCCCCTGCTCGCGCCGGCGGCGGAGCGACTGGGCATCGACAAGGTGTGGTTCGGCGTGATGGTGGGGATGAACCTCCAGACGTCGTTCCTGACCCCGCCGTTCGGGTTTGCGCTCTTCTACCTGCGTGGGGTGGCGCCGAAGACGGTCCGGACGAGCGACATCTACCGCGGGGTGATCCCGTTCATCGTGATCCAGCTCGTGGGGCTGGCCTTGATCGTGGCGTTTCCGGGGTTGGTGACGGCATTGCTGTAGGGGGGGACCATCTCGACGGTGCCACGGACAGCGAAGCGTCCGTGCCGTGCGTCGTCCGCCACGCGGGGGAGTCGGATTCCCCCTCGAAATGGACGCTCACGGCACGGACGCTTCGCTGTCCGTGGCACCGTTCAAATGGACGCCAACCCGGACGCCCATCGCGCAATCGCCCGACCCAACTTGTGCGAGGCGGCAGGACGCCGCCGGTCCCCACGCAGCCCTGCACCCGCCGGAGGCGGTGCGAAAAACAGTCCGAACCCACGTCCAGATCTTCACTGACCAGCTCGCAGGATGCGAGCGTCACATGAGACCCACTGCAACTGGGGTCGAGCCGCACGACGCGGCGTGAACAACGCGGCCACCGGCGTCCGGCAAGCACCACCACCGTCCACTGG
>JABDLI010000072.1 GCA_013003065.1 Phycisphaerales bacterium
GTGGAGTCGGACACCCCTTTGCCATGGACGCTGACGGCACGGACGCTTCGCTGTCCGTGGCACCGGGCGAGAGCGCGGACACGGTCGCGCGAGCGCACGACCCAACCTGCCCGAGGCGGCATCGACGCCGCCGGACCCCGCGCCGCCCGGCCCCGCCCCCGACCGCACCTACTCCCCCAGCGCCTCCCGCAACGCCCCCAAGTGCCCCTCGTACCGCCGGAACCGTCCCGCGGCGTTCTGATAGATCGGTTTCCGAACCTGGTCGTAGCTGATCGTCGCGACCTGCCGCTTCGCCTCGAAGTACCGCAGGCACGCGTCGTCCCACGGAAGCCCGACGAAATCGATGATGCGTCGCGACTCACCGGCCTGGTCGGCGACGAGCGATTCGTAGTCGACGTCGAGGATCGGGAGGTCGATCTCGGTGTGCCAGAACTGCATGAGGTCGGCGTACAGCCGGTGGTAGCGACCGAGGGTGCCGAGATCGAACGCCCAGGGATGCCGCAGATCGTGCATGTAGCACGAGAAGCAGAGATCCATCGGGGCGCGTCTGGCGTGGATGACCTTCGCTTCCGGGAGCAGCAACGCGACGAGCCCCAGGAAGAGAAAGTTCTCGAGCGCCTTGTCCACGATCCGCGTCGCCCGGGCATCCGCGGTGCGGAGGCGACGCAGGTACTCCTCGGCGACGCCCTTCACGTGCGCGGGGGTCAGGTCGGACACGCACGCGGGGTACGAACGCGCGCTCCCGATCGCCGGCCCCAGCCGCATCGTGATCTGGCTGAGATGCCGGGGCTCACCGGCTCCGGCCCCCTGCGGATGGGCGTGGATGATCTGCTCGATGAGCGTCGAGCCCGAGCGGGGCATGCCCACGACGAACACCGCGGTTTCGCCCCCCGCGGCGGCGCGGGGGAGACCGGCCGTCGCGCTCCGCGCGAACGCGGTGCGGATCTCGGCGAAACGTTCTACTTCGGCGGCGTGGTCGTAGGCGGGCGGAGCGGTGCCGTTGGCCGCTCGGAATGCCTCGAAGGCGTCGTCGTGCCTCCCCTGATCGTCGAGGGAGCGGCCGAGGACGAGCAGAAGCGAACGGCGAGCGTCGTCGGGAAGGTCGGTTCGATCGAGCTGGGCGTTGACGGTCGACGTGACCGCCTCGTGATCGCCGGCCGCCCGCGCCGATCGGGCGTAGGCCAGTGCCATGCGTGGTGACGCCGAACCCGCGCGTATCGCCGGGGCGAGGATCTCCCGCGCCCGGGCACCCTTGCCGTTCCGCTCCAGCCCCTCGGCCAGCCCCGCCGTGGCCTCCTCGTAGCCGGGCCGCAACCGCAACGCCTTCTCGAACGCGGCGATGGCCTTGCGGGTGTGCCCCTGTTCGAGCAGCGTCTGGCCGTAGAGCACGTGATAGAACGGATCCCGCCGCTCGGCCGTAACCGCGCGTTGCGCAAACGGCGCTGCCTGATCGAACTGTCGCAAGGCGAACCCGATCCTCGCCATCATCGCCAGGGCCGGCGCGTACGTCGCCTTCTGCGCGATGATCTGCTCGGCGATCCCGCCCGCCTCGCGAAACTGCCGGCGGGCGAAGTGCCGCTCGGACTGACGCATGAGCTCTTCGTAGCGTGCCTTGGACATGGGGGGCATGGTAGACGGGCGGGTTGGGGCCGGGGTTGGGGCCGCGACCGTGTCCGGGTCCGTGTCCGGGGCCGTGACCGCGTCCGTGACCGCGTCCGTGTCCGGGTCCGGGTTCGCGTCCGAGACCTCCGGGTGCCACGGACAGCGAAGCGTCCGTGCCGTCAGCGTCCATCGCGAAGGAGTATCTGACTCCCCCGCGCGACGGACGACACACGGCACGGACGCTTCGCTGTCCGTGGCACCAGTCTCTAAGGCGTCCCGGAGGTGGTCGTCCGCGTCCGCTCCCTACGCGTACTCCCCCAGCCCCGCGACGAGCGTCCCCAGGTGTTTCTCGAATCGTTTTCCGCGTCCGATCGACGAGTCGTACATCTTGCTTCGCACCTGATCCACGCTCGGTGTCCGCGCGATGCGGTTGGTCTCGTGGAATCGCAGGCACGCGTCATCCCAGGGCAGCCCGCAGTGTTCGATCAATTCCCGTGTCACCCGCTCCTGATCGTGGACGAGGTCTTCGTACCGGAGCTCGAAGATCTCGACGTCGGTCAGAACCGTTTGCCAGTGCTTCATGAGCTCGCGGTAGCCGACGTAGACCGCCGCGAGATGACGGAGGTCGGCCGTGTACGCGGCCGAGGGCGTGAAGCCGGTTGCGTAGCAGGACAGGCACGTGTCGAGTGGGTTGCGGATGCAGTGCACGATTCGCGCCCCGGGAAACATCAGGGCGATCAGACCCAGGTGGAGGTAGTTCAGCGGCATCTTGTCGGTGATGCGGCGGGCGTCGGGCGCCAAGGGCTGGACCGCGTCCGTGTATTCGCCCGCGAGCTTATCCAGGAGCTCCGGCGTCACGCCGGTCACGCACTCGGGGTACTGGACGTTCGCGTCCAGACGCTCGGGCAGCGAGACCGCAAGACGCTGGACATGGCTCAGCTCCCCCGCGCCGTGGGCCTGGGGGTGGCTGGCGATGACGGACTCGGTCAGCGTCGTGCCGGAGCGAAACATGCCCACGATGAAGATGGGCAGGGCACGCCGGCGGGGGCTGCGGGGCAGGCGTGTCATCGCCTCGGCGCTGAACGTTGCTTGCAGTGACGCGACCGTCTGCTCGAAGAGCCGCTGATTCCAGCCGCCCTGGTGCGGCTTGTTCGACTGGCGGTAGTGGTCGAACGCCTCGTCGTAGCGTTCCAGTGACTCGAGCGCCTGACCGAGACGCTGATGCACGATCGCCGCGTGGTGGGGCGTCAGCTCGCCGCGGGCGAGCAGCTGCTCCAGGACGGGCACGGCGTCTTCGGGCACCCGCCGGCGGCGGCAGACGCGGGCGAACGCGTCGGCGACGAGGAAGTTGGGCGGCTCGAGTGCGCCGGCGAGCAGCCGGTGGGCGCCGTCGGTGTCACCCCGCGACTCCATGATCTGCGCCAACCCCGCGACCGCAGGCGGATGACCGGGCTCCAGCCGCAACGCGTGCTGGTACGACGCCTCGGCCGCATCGAGGTCGCCGTTCAGGCGGTGCGCCGTTGCGAGATGAGTGCGGTACCGAGCGGAGGCGGGATCGGCGGCGACCAGCTCCTCGGCCGCCGACGTATCGACGGGCTGAATGCCGCGGCTCAGGATCACCTGCACCAGGAACTCGCGGTACTCGAGATTGTCGGGCTCCAGCTCGACCGCGCGGGTCAACGCGGCGAAGGCCGGCTCGGGGTTCGAGCGCGCGAGTTGGAGCCGCCCGATGTGGTAGTGGATCACGCCCCGGTCGGGGGCAACCCGTGCGGCCAGCTCGAGCGTCTCGGCCGCTTCGTCCAGCCGGCCGACCGCGCCGAGGGCCAGCCCCAGATCCGCCCGGAGGTCGGCGTTCTCGGGGGCCTTGCGCAACGCCTTGCGAAACAGATCGATCGCTTTCAGAGGCTCACCCCGTTCACGCATCAGCATGCCGAGGAGCTGCAACACGCGGGGATCGCCGGGACTCTGCTTCAGCGTCTGGCGGTAGACCCGCTCGGCTTTCTTGAGCTGGCCGGCCTGGTGAAGCTGGATCGCCTGCTGAATCGTCGGGGTTGAAGTCGGTCTCTTGGCCACGGCCGGACAGTAGCAGATGGTCGGCGGCGTCGGGAGAACACCATGGCCCCCCGGGTGGCGGCAACACGAAGCGCCGCCAAGAGCAGAAGGCAAAAAAGAGACCGGCTCGCGTTCGCGAGCCGGTCCACTCAATCAGAAGCAAGGTGGAGAGATCTGTCTCAGGCGCGACGACGCCGACGAGAAACCACTCCGGCCAACCCGAGCAGGGCGAAGGCGCCCGGAGCGGGGATGGCGATCACGCGGTAGGCGTAGTCCTCACCGGCCGCGATGGCCTGGAGGGTGAAGCCGAACGCGCCGGACGGGTTGGCCTGGTAGCCGCCCGTACCGTCGCCGATGCCGACCGTGCGACGCAGGCCGGTCTGGCCGTTGACGCCGAAGTCGTTGCGCGGCGAGATGCCGACGTGATAGTCACCGGCGCCGAGGTCGATGCTGACATCGAACGACACCAGGTCGGTGTCGAACGTGTCGACACCGTCGCCGTCCTCGATCGACTCGCTGGCCGACGGAGCCGCGAACACCGCGTGGAACACATCACCCGTCAGGCTCACCTCGGCGGCGAACTCGGAGGAGTAGATGTCCACGTTGTACTCGATGACGCCGCCGAGACCGCCGTAGCCATTGAAGCCGCTGAGCATGGCTTCGATGGTGGTGATGGTCGTGGCCGCACCAAGGCTGAAGTTCTCGATGGCCGCGATGTTGTAGATCGAGAACGCATCCTCGAAGATCTGGCTCGCGCTGGTACCACCGAGGTCAGCGCCGCCGGGATCGCCGATGTTGTCGATCACCACGACCTGCCCGTGGGCAAACGTGGAGGTGGCGAGCAACGCCACCCCGCTGACAATTCCCTTCTTCATTCCGAACCTCCAATTTCTCGCATCAGAACGCCGCGCGACAAGCACGACCTTGAAAAAGACGACAGGCCGGACGGTGCTCTGATGCGCACCGACTCTCGTCGGGACTTGTTCCCGTGAAAGTCCGAACCTGGTTGACGATCAATACAGACAAGAGGCGCACACTCCGTCGCCGTAGACGCACAGCGGAGGCGCTCTCTCTCTTCTCTTGCCGTACTGAGCGCGGTCTCTCTCCGCACTCATCTCTTTCTCACACAAGAGTCTGAACGGTGCTCGCCGTTCTGTCAAGGTGCAATTCGGCGGTTTGAGGTCGGGCTGCGGTTGGCCTGGCAAGCTGGGTAAACACCCCCCCGGGATGCCGCCTCATTGCTCGGGGCCGATGTATGTAAGTATATGTATTGACAATTACTTGCCAGCATCGCTGCGACAGCGTGGCCTTGGAGGGAGCCAAAAAGAAAGTGGGCAAAAAAGAACACCGGCCCGCGACGAATCGCGGGCCGGTGATGAGGGCCATCAGCAGGGTCGTGAGATCAGTTGCACACGCCCCAGTTCGCGAGGATCCGCAGCAGATCGCCGAAACCGACGGTGCCGTCCTCGTCGAGATCCTCGGGACCGCCGGCCTGGCCCCAGCGGGCGAGGACGCGGAGGAGGTCGGCGAAGCCGACGTCACCGGACTCGTCGAGATCCTCGGGGCAGGCGATCTCGAAGCTGTTCACGATGTTCAGATCGTCCCAATCGCCGGAGTCGGTGATGCCGAAGTTGTCCGAGAAGAGCACGACCTGATCCATCGAGGTGCCGGCGAACACGCCGCCTTCGCTCGTATAGACGAGGGTGCCATCGCCGGCCGCACCGGGAGCGTCGTTGATGAAGTAGTCGATCGTGTTGGCCTGGTTGTCAAGACGGATCGTCACGCGGAAGTAGGCGCCGACCGGATAGGCGAAGCCCGTATCGATGAACTCGAGGACGCCGCCGATCTCGTCGAGGATCGCGACCGTGCCGGTGAAGCTGAAGATCACGCGGGCGGCCAGGAGGCCCTGATCCGGGGACTGCGGAACGATCGTGTAGTCCGCACCGCCGATGTCGCTGATCGACATCATCACCGACAGCTCGCTGGTCAGGTTGCCGGGGGTCACGCCGAGGGCGAGATCGGGGCTGAAACCACCGACGAACGAGCCCTGGGCCACCGCCGGATCGAGCGCGACGCGAAGGTGCTGATCACCGTTGGCCGGGTTCTCGTCGGCGACGGTCGGCTGGTCGGTGCTGGTCAGGAACTGCGTCCAACCCGCCTGGCCGTCGATGATCAGGCCGGCGGTGAAGCCTTCGCCCGCTTCGAAGCCCGTCAGATAGTCGGTCGGGGCCCCGAGACCCTTCATGACGCTGCCCGGAGGCGCCGGAATCGCGGCGGTCGAACGCGGGTGGTGCGTACGCACCGAGGCCAACGCGGGGACGGCCAGGCCGCCAACCGCAATCAGTGCGAGGGTGGTGGTGATCGCTTTCATGGACTCGAATCCTCCTGTCTGAATGTCCAGTCCCGGTGCTTCCACCGGGCGGGAAATAGCGGCAATCTCAGCTTGATCCGTGTCGGCGTCCCCGACCCGGTGTTTTCGACATGCGCCGGCAGCGCGTCTCCCCGGACGCCGATCCGGCCATCGTGCGGTGGCGGTTCCACCCGCCCGCTCGTTTTTCGGGCTTCTCTCTCTCCTCAGCCGACCAGGGGCGTAACTCCTGATCGCACTGTAGCTTGTCCGAGCGCTCGTGGCCTGTCAAGCGGCGTGCGAGACAAACGACGCACGCGTCACCGGTTCCGTCATGCGTCCGGCGTGGGGCGTGCAGAGGGAGCGGGCAACGAAGGGGTGGGGGGGTGAGAAGGAAAGCCTGTGAAGCTGGGCAAAGGCGGGCCGAAACCGGACCTCCCGCACCGCTACCGCGTCAGCGTTCGAGCTGCTGAAGCATCGCACGCGCGCGCTCGTCATCCGGCGCAATCGCAAGCGTCGCTTCCAACGTCCGGATTGCCGCGTCGCGATCACCCGACCGTTCCTGCATCACCGCCAGCAGCAGGCGACGCGGTATGACGTCCGGTTCGAGCGTCACGGCGGTCTCGATCGCCGCGATGCCCGCCTCCGGCCGGTTCTCGAGAAACAGCACCCGCCCGCGAAGCTCATGCACGGGCGCGAACCGCGGATCGATGGCCTCGGTCCGATCGAGGACTCGGTGCACCGTGTCGAAGTCACGCTGGATGGCGGCGATCTGCGCCCGGGTGTAGAGCAGACGCAGACCGTCCGGCTTGAGCGCGAGCGCCCCGGTGACCGTCTCGAGCGCTTCTTCGGTGCGGTCGAGCTGGATCAACGCGGTGGCGAGCAGGGCCATCGTGTTGTGGTCACGCGGGCGACGCTCCAGCAGACGCGTGGCCAGCTCCGCGAGACGCGTGGCGTCCCCGGCGCCCGCGGCCAGACGCATCTGGTTCTCCAGGTACCGCTGGGTGCGTGCGAGCGCGTGCGACGCCTGCAGCTTCTCGTCGAACACCAGCCACCCCTCGTAGTGCGGCAGCCGCTCGGCCCGCTCCGACGCCCGCCGGGCCCCGTCGGCGTCGCCGGCGGCCGCGAGCGTCTGGCTCAAGTGCCGGTACGCGAGGAAGTCGTTCGGCGTCGCGGCGACCGCCCGGCGGAGGTGCTCGATCGCGGCCGCATGGTCACCGCGTCGCGCGGCGACCCGGCCGAGACCGGTGTGTCCCAGCGAGCGTCCGGGCTGGAGCGCGCGGCACTGCTCGTATCGCGCACCGGCCGTGTCGAGGTCACCGCGCTCCAGGTACAGCCGGCCCAGCCGGGCGCAGGCAGTGGCATCGCCGGGGTCGCGACGCCTCGACGCTTCGAGCGCCTCGATCGCGAGATCGTCGCGTCCGAGCGCCTGCGCTTCCGTTCCCATGAAGTACTGCCACACCGCCTCGTCCGGCTCCAGCCGCGTCAACGCCGCAAAGCAGGCCAGGGCCGGTCCGTGCATCTCGATTGCCTGGTAGATACGTCCCACCCGGCCCAGCGGCGGCGTCGCGCGGGTGGCCGCCCACGCCTCCATCTCTTCCAGCAGCAGGCGGACGGGCACGGGGTCGGCTCCGTCCAAACGCGGAGGGTCCGGGAGGCCGATCGCGCGGCAGGCGGTTGCGAGCGTGTCGTCGTCCAGCCGCGCGATCGCGCGGCCGTCCTCGGCGATCTCCACCCGCATGAGCGTGGGCAGTGCCTCCGGGGGGGAGGGGAGAGGCGGGGGCGACGAGACGCGTGCGCGCACGATGACGACGCCGCTCGCAAGAAGTGCGAGCACCGCCAGCCACTCGTACCAGGCCAGGCGTTCCGTCACGGCGTGGCCTCTCGGCCCGAAGCCCCGCCGGCGTCATCCTGGATGAACGTCACGTGGGTGTTTGAAGTCAGATCTTCGTGCTGCGAGATGCGGCCGTCGGGCCAGCGGATCTCGAGGCTGATCGGCGAAACCGCATCGCCCAGGCCGAAGTGGACCCGCGGGTCGCCGCTGCACAGGTAGCTCTGCTGGGGCCGGACCTCTCGGGTAAACACCCGACCGCCGACGCGGAGCCGCAGCCGCGCGCCGATCGCGTGACGCCGGCCCGGGCCGGTGCGGGCCGAGATCTTCAACCACCGGTCCGACCCGGCCTGCTCGTTCCGGAGCAGCCGCACCGGGCCGCCGTTGTTCGTCAGCAGCAGGTCGACGTCGCCGTCGTCATCGAGGTCGCCCGCGGCGACGCCCCGACCCACGTCGGCGAAGGTGACCCCGCTCGCCGCCGTCGCGTCGACCAGGCGGCCGTTCTCCAGACGGGCGAACTGATCCGGTTGCGCGTACCGGTTGTCGCCGGCCGGCATGGGGTTGTCGACGTTGACGTCGCCGTTGGCAAAGTACGCATCGAGGTTGCCGTCGTGATCCTGGTCGAACAACGCGACCCCGAACGCAGTGGCGGGGATGCTCCAGACGCCCAGACCCATGGCAAGGCTGACATCCTCGAAGGTGCCGCCGTCGTTGCGCAGCACCAGGTTGGTCTGCCCGTGAATGTTCGTGACCAACAGGTCGAAGCGACCGTCGCCGTCGAGATCCTCGCTTGCGACGCCCATGCCGGCGATCGCGATCCCCCGACCGTCGTACGCGCAGCCCCAGTGCGTCGCCACGTTCTCGAACGTGCCGTCGCCACGGTTGCGCCACAGGAATGCGGGGGTCTGGTCGTTGGCGACGTACAGATCGATCCAACCGTCGTCGTCGAAGTCCGAGGCAATGACGCCCAGGCCGTTCCCCTTCGCGTGGCCGATGCCGCTGGCCATCGACACGTCTTCGAAGGTGCCGTCGCCGCGATTCCGATAGAGCACGTCGGCGAGGGGAGATTCGTAGACGAGCGGGTTGCAGTAGTCGCGTTCGCCGAGAATCGTGTAGCACGGGCTCTCACGCTCCTCGGCCCATCCGACGTAGTTCACGACGTAGAGATCCAGGTCGCCGTCACGGTCGTGATCGATGAACACGCAGCTGGCGCCGAAACCGTCGTCGTCGACCCCCGCTGCCGCCGCGACCTCCTCGAACGTGCCGTCACCGCGATTGCGCAGCAGCGCGTTGCGGCCGAGCCGCGTGAGGTAGATGTCCACGTCTCCGTCGTCGTCGTAGTCGGCGCACGCAACGCCGTACGCGGGGCCCGGGACCCCCGCCCCGGACATTTCCGTCACGTCGACGTAGCCGGCCGGGTCTCGCCGGAAGAGCCGGCACGGGCGGGCCGGGCGATCACCGGTCAGGGGGCCGCCCCCGGCGATGAACACGTCCAGGTCACCGTCCCCGTCGGCATCGAGCAGCCCGGCCCCCGGCCCCATCTCCTCGGGAAGCCGGTACGCGCCCCGGGCATCGTTGTCGTGGTGAAAGACGAGCCCCAGCTCCGGGGCCGCATCGGTGAAGACCCGCGAATTCGTGGATGCGGCCGAGATCCGAACATCGGGCTCTCCGAGCACCTCAGCGGCGAGCTGGCGCGGGCTCGGGGGCACCGGGGCCCGGCGGGGGGACGTCAGGGCGGCCCCGGCCGCGGCGGCGACCGCAGCCAGACAGAGAATGATGGATCGGAACGTGCGGGCTCGCATCACGGGACGAGGATCCTATCGCGGCCTCACGCGGACCAAAAAGGCCCCGAATTCCGGGCAAGAGGGTTGACAGGGGCGGCGGCCTCGGTCATCGTAAACCGTGACCGGTCGTGCGGGGTGTCTGCCCCGTATGTCGTCCGTCCTGCGGGCCGTAGGCAGGACGGCAGGTCAAAGAGAGAGACATCCGAGAGAAGAGAGCGGGCGCGAGTCGCCTGTTGGCATCTCGTGGCATTGGCCCTCGCCGAAAGGCGGGCGTCGGGCTTCGTATGTCTGTGTCCCCACCTGGGATACCTCGTCTCCGTCTTCGGCGTGCCCGGTACGAAACGAGGTGGGAAAGTAAGGCGGAAGGCACACGTGTTTGTTTTCGCACCGGGACTCGAGAAAGAAGGACTTTAGCCCCATGAACACTCGAATTATGCTCACGGCCACGGCTGGGGCGACGCTGATTGCGAGCGGCGCGTTCGGTCAGACCACCTACTCCGGCGGCGGCGGCGCCCTGGTCGACTCTGGCGTTGCCAGCTTCACGATCGACGTGGCCGACGACCTGGCGATCGACTCCTTCAAGGACGTCGTCCTCCAGGGCTTCTCGCACACGTGGGCGGGTGACCTCATCATCACCCTCGAGCACGGCGGCACCACCGTCACGCTCCTCGACCGTCCCGGCAACCCGGAGTCCACCTTCGGTGACTCGGCCGACTTCGACGGCTCGGACTACACCTGGACCGACGGCGGCTTCGTGTACGACGCCGACCTCTTCGGCTCGACCGTGCCCTCGGCCGATCCCTTCGCCCCCACGGGCGGCGCGCTCGCCGACTTCAACGGTCAGAGCGCTGCGGGCGTGTGGACGCTCTCGATCAGCGACAACGCTGGTGGCGACACCGGCAGCCTCGGTGGTTGGAGCTTCACCGCCAACCTGATCCCCGCCCCGGGCGCCCTCGCGTTGCTCGGCCTCGCGGGTGTGGTCGGTCGCCGGCGTCGCCGGTAATCGAACCCGATCCGATTGCGAATCGCAGGCGGCCTCTTCGGAGGCCGCCTGTCTTTTTGGCGGATTGGTAGAGTGACGCCCCAGCTCACGGAGACCCCCATGTCCGACACCACCGCCATCGAATCCGTCCTCCACGAGAATCGGGTCTTCGACCCGCCCGCGGCGTTCGCCCGCCGCGCGGGTCACGTTCATGTGCCCTCGATGGAGGCGTACCACGCCCGCCACCGGCGTTCGATCGAGGACCCGGAGGGCTTCTGGTCGGAGGCGGCGGAGGCGTTCGATTGGTTCACGCCGTTTTCCAAGGTGCTGGAGTGGAAGCTCCCCGACGCGAAGTGGTTCCTCGGCGGCACCACCAACATCTGCCACAACTGCGTCGATCGACAGGTCGACGCCGGGTACGGCGACGACGTCGCGATCATCTGGGAGGGGGAGCCGATGCCGGGCGGGCGTCCGGAGGTCCGGCGGCTGACCTACCGCGAACTGCAGGCGGAGGTGAGCCGGTTCGCCAACGTGCTCAAGGGCCTCGGCGTCGAACGCGGCGACATCGTCACGATCTACATGGGGATGGTGCCCGAGCTGGCCATCGCCATGCTCGCGTGCGCGCGGATCGGCGCGCCGCACTCGATCATCTTCGGCGGCTTCTCCGCCCAGGCGATCGCCGATCGCGTGACCGACGCGCAGTCACGCACGCTCGTCACCGCCGACGGCGCGTGGCGACGCGGCAAGGTCGTGCCCCTGAAGGGCAACGTGGACGCCGCCATCGAGATGGCCGGCATCGTCGAGAACGTCGTCGTGCTCAAACGCACCGAAACCGCCATCGGCTGGACGGACGGGCGTGACCACTGGTGGCACGAGCTGACCGCGTCGGCGTCCGAGGAGTGTCCCTGCGAGGCGATGGACAGCGAGGACATGCTCTTCCTGCTGTATACGTCGGGCTCGACCGGCAAGCCCAAGGGGATCATGCACACGACCGGCGGATACATGGTGTACACCGCGCTCACGGCGCGGGAGGTCTTCAACCTCGTGCCCGACCGCGATCAGGTCTACTGGTGCACCGCCGACATCGGGTGGGTCACCGGGCACAGCTACATCGTCTACGGCATCCTGCCCAACCGCGTGCCCACGCTGATGTACGAGGGCGCGCCGAACCACCCCGAGCCGGATCGATTCTGGGACATCGTCGAACGGCACAAGGTCACGCAGTTCTACACCGCGCCCACCGCCATCCGTGCGTTCATGAAGTGGGGAGACGAACATCCGCGGAAGCACGACCTGTCGAGCCTTCAGGTCTTGGGCACCGTCGGGGAGCCGATCAACCCGGAAGCGTGGATCTGGTACCACGAGACCATCGGGTCCAAGCAGTGCCCGATCGTCGACACGTGGTGGCAGACGGAGACCGGGGGCCAACTGCTCACGCCGTTGCCCGGCGCAACCCCGACCGTCCCCGGTTCGTGCACGCTCCCCTTCTTCGGCATCGACGCCGCGATCGTGAACGAGCAGGGAGAGGAGCAGCCGGCCAATACGGGCGGCCTGCTCGCCATCCGGCAGCCGTGGCCGAGCATGCTGCGGGGAATCTACGGCGACCGGCCGCGTTTCATCGACACGTACTTTTCGCGGATCCCCGGCATGTACTTCGCCGGTGACGGCGCGCGACGCGACGAGCGGGGGTACTTCTGGATCATGGGCCGCGTGGATGACGTCATCAATGTCTCGGGGCATCGGCTCGGCACGATGGAGGTCGAGTCGGCGCTCGTCAGTCACGACGCGGTGGTGGAGGCGGCGGTCGTCGGCATCCCGCACGAGATCAAGGGCACCGGCATCGCGGCCTTTTGCACGCTCGAGCCGCAGCACCAACCCGCCGACGAGGCGGCGACCGAGGCGCTCCGCGCGACGCTCTCGGCGCACGTCGGTCGCGAGATCGGCCCCATCGCCCGCCCCGACCTGATCCGTTTCACCGACGCCCTGCCCAAAACACGCTCGGGGAAGATCATGCGGCGTCTGCTCCGGGACATCGCCGCCGGTGAGGACAATCCGCAGGACATGTCGACGCTCGAAGACCAGAGCGTCCTCGCGCAATTACGCGGGACCTAGCAGCCTCAGCGTCGGCCCTTCCTGAACGAGGAGGCCCAGTTCTCGATCAGCACCGCGGCCGGCGGCTCCTGCGACTCGGTCTCGTCCGTCGATTCCTTGCGGATGACCAGGAAACGCTCGGATCCGGACGCCACGACCAGCCCGGCCACGAATCCATCGAACTCGAAGAGCGGCGTGGCCTGGCCGAGCTGGACGTCGCCCTCCCCAGTGAGCGTGACCGGCACCTCGTACAGAACCCCGCCATCCGGGTCACCCAGCACGCCGTAGAACAGCCGATCGCCCTCGGGGCTCCAAGCGGCACCGAAGCCCCCCGCGGTCGACACCTGCCATCGCCCCGGGCCGCTCGGGAAGGGACGCAGGAACACCTCCACGTCCTGCCTCGGTATGTCGCCCGACGTGTACGCCACGAGGCCGCCCCCGGGTCGGAGCACCGGCATCAGGTCGCTCCGCGGACCGTCCTCGAACACCGCGCGTGTCGCCGGATCGCCCACGCGTTCGGTGACGATGTGCATGTCGAACACCGACGTCCCGGCGTTCATCACGGCGATCGACCAGTCGTCGGCGAACGACGGAAAGCCGGCAGCCTCGAACAGGAGCTCACGTTCACCCGTTCCGTTCGCATTGCGAACGTAGACGCCCTCGGGCGTGAGTCCCTGCATCACCGTGTACGCCACCCGTCGCCCGTCGGGTGACCAGTGCACGCCGCCGAAGGCGGCGGTGTCATCGTCGGGCAGCGCGGAGGCCGTTTCGCGGATGAGGTCGATGATCCAGAGACGCGCGTCGTTCTCGGCGCTGCCGGCATCTCGACCGCGGGCAACGAGCGCGGCCTTCGTGCCGTCGGGCGAGAGGCTCAGCTCACCGCCGGTCCCGAACATCTCGGGGCCGACGACTTCCACCGGATTCCCCGTGCGGTCGAGCCAGGTGAGCTGCGCCGGACGATCGTCGCCCGCCGGCCGGGAGAGGATCACGAGGTCCCCCCGCGTGGAGACGGACGGAGTGGTGCCGCCCGGGGCCACGAAGAACGGCTCGCCCGTGACGGCCAGATCCTCGAGCGAAAACGGCAACGCCCAGATTCCCTTGGGGGTCGCGAGGCGTCCGAACATGATGTGCCCGGTCGGCGAGTACACCGGGTTGAGCGGCTCATGCTCGGACTCGTAGAGCACCCGACGCTCGCCGTCCGGAGTTGCGAGACAGAGCGCCGAGGCTTCACCCCGCTTGGGGTGGGGCACGAACAACGCGCCGCCTCCCCCGGGAAGCACCCCGCCGGGATGCAAGTGGATCTCTCTCGCATCCGGCGGGAGCCACGTCACCGCACGTCCGCTCTCGACGGACACGCGTTGCAGGCCACCATCGACGTTGCACACGACGAGCTCACCGTCGTCGGTCCACGCCGCGCTGCCCATCAGCGCGTGGACGTCCTCCGTGATCGGCAGCGCGGGGCCGCCGCTCGCGCGGACCCGCGACAGCTCGCCGACCCTTCCGAAGCCGATCCACGCGCTGTCGGGCGACCAGGTCACGAGATGCAGGTTCTCCTCGGCGCGGTGGATCTCCCGGAGCTCCCCGGTGCCAAGATCGTGCACCGAGAGCGTTTCATCGACGATCAGGGCGATCTTGCGACCATCGGGAGCGATGACGGCCGAGGTCAGCCCCTCGATCGGCGGCAGCTCGAAACGTCGGGTCGGGGAGGAGACGGGCGGGTCCGGCCAGAACGCGAAGGCGATCGCCGCCGCGGCGACGAGGCCGGCGACCAGGCCCGCGGCCGCGGACGCCACGAGCCCGGCCGGACGGGTCGATCCGGTTGCGGCCGACACGGCGAACGCGCCCGGATGCGCGATCGCCTGCTGAAGCTCGATCCGCGCATCGGCGATGTCGTGCAACCGGTCATCCCGTTTGCGTTGCAGGCACAACGCAAGGAGATGGCGGACGACGGGCGGCGTCTCCGGGGGCAGGCGATCGAAGTCGACGTCCTTGTGGAGGATGGCACCGATCGAATCGATGCTCGTCTCGCCGACGAACGGCCCGACGCCCGTGAGCATTTCGTAGACCATCACGCCGAACGACCAGATGTCGGTGCGTTTGTCGACGCTTCGCCCCCGGGCCTGCTCGGGTGACATGTAGGGCGCGGTGCCGACGACCGCTCCGGGCTCCGTCGGGCTCCGCGGCGTCGTGACGGCCTCGGCGATCGCGGTCCCCGATTCGCGGGACTCGCCGGCCTTCGCGATCCCGAAGTCGAGCACCTTGACTTTGCCCTCGGGCGTGATCTTGACGTTGTCGGGCTTCAGGTCGCGATGGATCAGGCCGCACCCGTGCGCGCACTCGATGGCTTCGGCGATCTGCAACGCGACGGGGAGCGCTTCGCCGACCGGCATCGGCCCGCGATCGAGCATCTCGGCCAGTGTCTCGCCCGGGACGTACTCGAGGATCAGATAGCGATGACCATCGACCTCCTCGATGCCGTAGATCGCGCCGATGTTGGCGTGGTTGAACGACGCGAGGGCGCGGGCTTCCCGTTCGAAGCGGTCCAGCCGTTCGGGGTGGTCCGCCAGTTCCGGCGGCAGCGTCTTGATGGCAACGTCTCGGCCGAGCCGCGTGTCGTGCCCGAGGTAGACGACACCCATCCCCCCGCGTCCGATCTCGCGGACGACGTCGCATGGGCCGATTCGCGCGGGCGTGCCGGCGGGCGTCATGGATCCATCGTAATCGGACCGCGGTCGCCCTGCCGGTGGACGGCGGCCTCGGCTTGACGAGATGGGCGTCGCGGGCGCATCAAGGGGTGCCGGTCTGCCGCCGACGCCGCGTCCGGATCGCGGCGAGGACGAGCAATGCCAGCGCACCCGGCGTCGGTATCGTGTCGAACGTCAGCGTGATCTGCCGCACGAACGCCAGGTCACCGCCGCCCTGATCGGCGAACCACACCCGCCACGTGCCGATGATGGTGTCGCCGTCGAACGACGAAAGCGGGTCGGTGTCCGGTTGCCAGCGTCCGGTCACGTCCGGGATCCCGGGTGACCCCACGAAGGGAACGTCGTACGGGTTGTCGGCTTCGTCGTCGAGGATGAACGGCTCGCCGGTGGCGAGGTTGCCGTAGTTGTCCGCGGAGAATCCGAAGAAGCCGGCCTCGGGCGCCCCCGGCCGGTCGAGGACGCGGTGGAACCGCCCGCTCTCGACGTGCTCGATCGCGATGATCAAATCGCCCTGCCACGTCGACTGGATCATGAAGCCGACGTCGAGGTCGCGGATCTCGTTCATGCCGAGCGGGTCCGGCGTCACCTCGATGTCGATGAACACTCCGGGGGGGTCGACGATGTCGGGAATCGCGAAGTCGCCCGTCCAATCGACCACGATGAGCGATGCCGCGGCGGGCGTCGCGAGCGTCAGACCGACGAGTCCGGCGAGCGTGCCGGTCGGCATGGTCGAGATCCGCATGGCATGACCCTCCTCTTCCTTCCGTGTACCAGACCCGCGACTCAGATGGAAGGGTGATTCGACCGATCCGGGCGTATGCTCATGTCCGTGACGCCTCATCCCCTCGTCGCCGGAGCCGCCCGCGCGGTCGCGGGGCTCGCGCCCGCCGTTCGGCGGCTGCTCTGCGATGACGCCATCCTGCGCGACACGAAGGCGGCCGCCGACCGCGGCTATTTCACGCCCGACGAGGACGAGCGGGTGCGGAGCTGGTTCGCCCGGTACCTCACGGCTCGCTCCGAGCTGTCCGAGACCATCCGCGATCTCAGGCCGCTGGCGCAACCACGCCGGGACGGGGAAATCCGTGACGCCACGCGAATGCAGGCGTTCATCGTTGCGTACGCCGCCGCGTGCACGCTTGTGAACGCCGGCCGCGGACTCGTCCGGGAGATCGCCCACCATACCGTCGTGCAACGAAAGCTCAACGAGCAGCACGCGGGACAACGCATTCCGCGCAAGCAGTACACGGCGGTCTACCGCTCGTTGACGAGCCCCCGTCACGCGTGGCAGCTCGCGCAAGCCATCGAGCTGGCCGACACGAATCGCGACGCGATCGACGCCGCCGCTGCGGATCCGATCCTCGCCCCGGTCGTCGACGTGATCGAGTCGAACGAGAGCGTGCTGCGTATGGGGGTGCGGCAGTACCTGCGCGCGCGGCTCCGGTACCGTTGGCACTCCTACCGCCGCCGCCGCGCTTCGGCCGCGCAGCAGGGGCTCTTTCATCTCGCCGCCGCCAGCGGGCGGGTCATCGCGGAGATGCGGCTGCCGTGGCACCGCGATCGACTGCGGCGAGCGCACCGGGCGCACCTCGCGTCGCTCGTGCGCCCCGGGGACGTGTTCGTCGTCCGGCACGATCGCGTCATGAGCAACCTCTTTCTGCCGGGGTACTGGCCCCACGTCGCACTCTACGTCGGCTCGGCCGCGGACCGTGCGACCCATGCCATCGAGGTCGACGAGGCGTGCGCAGCGGCGTGGGTCGATCCCCACTGCGTGCTGGAGGCGAGAAAGGACGGTGTGCTCTTCCGCCCGCTCGACGACACGCTCGCGGTGGATGCGGTGGTGGTGCTGCGGCCGTCGCTGGCCGCGGCCGACGTCGCGGCGGCCATCGCCCGCGCTGCCATCCACCACGGCAAGCTGTACAACTTCGACTTCGACTTCTTCACGGCCGACCGGCTCGTCTGCACCGAGGTGGTCTACCGGGCGTACGAGGGCATCGGCGGCGTCACGTTCCCGCTCCAGACGCGGGCGGGTCGGCTGACGCTCTCCGCCGAGGACATCCTCGATCTCGCCGTGGCCAACCGCGGATTCGAGACGGTGGCCGTCTTCGGGACGCCGCACGTCGGCAACCGGGTCGTGACCGGGGCCGATGCGGCCCACGCCCTCGCCGCCAGCTACCAGGCGGGTCGGTCCTGATCGACCGGTACAATCGGGCTCGTGGCGACATTTGCCTACATCGCGCGGAACGACGACGGCGAGCGGGTGACGGGGCAGGTCAGCGGCGGGACGCGGCAGGCGGCGCTCGCCGAGCTCTCCGCCCGGCAGCTCGCGCCGGTGCGGGTGGAGGAGGTGCGTGAGCGAACCCGGTGGCAACGCGGGGTGTCGGCGCGGCAGCTTGCCACCGCCTACCGGCAGCTCAGCGATCTGCTCCGCGCCGGCGTGCCGCTCTTGCGGGGTCTGCGGCTGCTGGGTCGGGGCCGCGCGAACCCGCGACTCGCCGGCGTGCTCGAGAAGATCGCCGACGAAGTCGCCGAAGGTGGCCCGCTGGCCGACGGTCTCGCGGCGCATCCGGAGATCTTTCCCGCCATCCACGTCGCCATGATCCGCGCCGGCGAACGCGGCGGGTTCCTCGAGCCCGTGCTCGCACGGATGGGCCGCTTCATCGAGCACCAGGCGGACATGCGGGGCCGCGTCGTCGGCAACCTGATCTATCCGGTCGTCCTGCTGCTGGTGGGCGTGGGCGTCGTGGTGTTCGCGTTGGTCTTCCTGGTGCCGAAGTTCGCGAACTTCTACGCCCGCATCGAGCTGCCGCTGCCGACGAAAGTGCTGCTGGCGTCGTCGGACATCCTGCTCGGATACTGGCCGCTGCTGCTGGCCCTGCTGGCGTTGCTGGCGGGTGCCGGCTGGTGGCTGGTGCAGCAGCCGCGGGTTCGCCGCCTGCTGGCGCGCGGGCAGCTGCGGGTGCCGAAGCTGGGTGAGCTGAGCCGTGACCTCGCCGTTGGCCGCTTCGCCCGCATCCTCGGCACGCTGCTGGAGAACGGCATCCCGATGTTGCCGGCGATGCAGATCAGCCGGGACGCCACCGGGCACATCCTGCTCGTCGAGGCCATCGACGAGGCGACCGACGCCGTCCGCGCCGGCGAGACGCTCGCGGAGCCGCTGGCCGCCAGCGGCATGATGGCCGAGGACACGATCGAGATGATCCGCGTGGGCGAGTCGGCGAACAACCTCCCCGAGGTTCTCATCACGATGGCGGACACGATCGAGAAACGCGTCGACCGGCTGCTCGGCGCATTCGTCCGGCTGATGGAGCCGCTGCTCCTGCTCCTCATGGCCGGCATGGTCGTCTGCATCTTCGTGGCTCTGGTCGTGCCGATGCTGCGGATGAGCGCATCCATCGGCTGACCGCGGGCCGGCATGTCGTTCGCCCGCAACTCGGTTGAGCCTTGATCGCCGCTTCATGCATAATGCGGGCTAGACTGGATCGGGAGAATCCCGCCCGACCCGGCTGGCCGATCTGGATGGAAGGAACCGACGTGAACACTTCGCCCCATGCCCGCTCTCGCCCTTGCCCCCGCCCCCGGCGACGACCGGCGTCCCGCGTTCGTCGCGGCTTCTCGCTGATCGAGCTGCTCATCGTCATCGCCATCCTGCTTGCCATCGGCGGTCTGGTGGTGGTGAACCTGCTGCCGGCGCGTGACCAGGCCGACATCGACCTGACCCGCGTGCAGATCGACGTCTTCGAGGAAGCTCTCAAGCGTTTCAACCTCGACCTCAAACGCTGGCCCAGCGAGGACGAGGGCGTCACCGTGCTCTGGTCGGGCACGGGGCTCGACAACGAAGAGGACGAGGCCCGCTGGCGTGGACCGTACCTCGAGGATCCGGCGCCACGTGACCTCTGGAACAACGAGTGGATCTACCGGGCGCCGAGCGAGATTCGCGAGAGCGCGCCGTACGACATCATCTCGATGGGCCCCGACGGCGAAGAGGACACCGAGGACGACGTGCACAACCACCTGCGGATGATGAACGAGGAGGGCGAGCTTGACGAGGAGTTCGACGACTTCTCGCCGGCCGGTGGAGGCACGGCGGGGTCCTAGCCCGCATTCTGCATGAAGCGGGTCGGTGGGTCGTCGGAGCCGCGGCCTGTGTTGGAGATGACGATGAACGCTCAATCCACTGGGATCACGCGCGGCGCACCCAGCGCGGCAAGCCGGCCGCGTGATCGATCGGGCGAGCTGATGGCATATCCGTCGATACGTCGAGGCTCGAACGATCGGTCACGCGGCCGGATCGCCCGCTGGACGACCCGCTTCATGCAGAATGTGGGCTAGACCGTGAGCGGCGTTGCCGGCGGCGTTCGGCGTGGCCGCGCGTTCACGCTGCTCGAGCTGCTGATCGCCATCGCGTTGCTGCTGGCGATCGCGGCGGTCGCGATCCCGAGCCTGGTGCGTGACCTCGACGACCGCGGCTTCGACGCGGCGATCGAGACCGTGGTCGGGCAGCTCCTCCTCGCGCGTGCGCACGCGCAGTCCAACGCGATGGCGGTCGAGGTGTGGTATCGGTCCGGCCCCCCGCGGGTCGAGGCACGGCCGTTCGATCCCGCCGCCGGGGGTCTTCCCGGTGACCCGGCCTTCGTCGACGACGATGCCGCCGCAACGCCGCTGACCGCAACGATCGGTGAAGCGTGGGCGTTGCGAACCCTGCCGCGCGACATGCGGTTGACCGGCGTGCCGCCCGCCGATCCCGGGGGGGAACGCGGACCGTGGAACGACTTCGACGAGCCGGCCGAGGCCGAGGCGTCGATTCGCCTGGTCGTCTATCTCCCCGACGGTTCGGCGCTCCTGCGCACGACGACGTGGTTCGTCGACGAGGCGGAGACCCGGCGTGTGCGGTTGGAGGTGAGCGGTTTCACCGGCGTACCGACGCTCACGACTGTCGATCCCGACGCCGATCCCGAGGCCGCGCCGGACGCCGAGCCGGAGGAGGCCGACGGGGCGCGCGGACGGCGGGGGCCGGGCGACCCGCGGGCGCCGGGTTTGCAGCCCTTCGCCGGAGACCCGCCGTGAGACGGGGTGGCATCCTGCTGGAGGTGTTGCTCGCGCTCGGGATCTTCGTGACCACGGGGATCTTCGCGCTCGGGGCCAGCCGGACGGCGCTCGGCGCGATGACCCGCGCCCGGGACGAAGCGTTGGCCGAGGACATCGCCCGGTCGAAGCTCGCCGAGCTGGAGGCGGGGCTCGTCAGCGTGGCCGAGCTGCGCGAAGGGGCGATCGACCGCGTCGGCTCGATCGACGTGATGGACACGCGGCTGGCGGAGCAGTGGGAGATCGATCTCCAGACCGAGCGCACCGCCCACCGGGGCCTGACCCTGGTCACGATCACCGTCCGGCAGGTTCCCCCCGGCGAGATCTCCGGACGATTCCAGAGCCTGGTCGCATTGCGTGAGTCCGAGGAGGAGGGGTACCGCGAAGACGACATCATGCGGGGGCTGCCCGAGGGAGAACGCCCGTGACGTCGCGACGCGGTTTCAGCCTGCTCGAGGTGCTCGTCGCCATCGCGCTCATCGGCGCGTTGCTGGGCGCGATGTTCGCTTTCTCGTGGGACATGCTGAGCGTCCGCGATCGACTTCTGCTCGAAACGAACCGCGCCCGCGGCGCGGCGTTGCTCCTCGACGCGGTCGAGGGCGACCTGCTGACGTGCGTCGTCGGCGACGCGGCGCGGGGGTCGGGCATTCAGGGTGACGCGACGACGCTGTCCATCCTGAGCCGCGCGGTGCCCGCCCGGCTGGCCATCGCGCACGCGTCCGAGCTGGTGTTCGCCGACCTGGAGCGGTCCCGCTACCGCTTTCGGATGGGGTCGGGTCTGATCGAGGCGCAGCGGACGCCGGTCGTCATGGGATCGGGCGCCGGGTACGAGGCGATGGGGGGACCGGTCGCTCGCGTGCGGTTCCGGTACCACGACGGCAGCGGCTGGCGTGACCGGTACGACAGCCTGGCGGAGGATCGACTGCCGCTCGCGGTGGAGATCGCGATCTGGTACGCGGACACGGAACCGGACGACGGGTTCGGTTCCGAGTCGAGCGCCGAGGATCCGTGGCCCGACGCGCCGGCCGGGTTCGATGACCTGGCGGGTTTCGACGACGCCGGTGACGACCCGGCGACGCCGGTGGTTGCCCCGGATCGTCTCCGCGTCATCCTGGTGCCGGACGCCGCGGCGTCGCCGGACGCAGAGACCGGACCCGAGGACCCCGAGCCGTGACGCGACGCTCGTTCATCCTGGTCGCGGTGTTGATCGTGATGGGCAGCGCGTTGCTGGTCGTGACGGGCGTCCTGGCGATGGTGCAAGCCGACCGCGCCGGCATGGTGAGCGTGCGGGGACGCACCCAATCCCGTCTCATCGCCTGGTCGGCCGTGCAAGCGATCACGACCGAGCTGGACCGCCAACGCGACGAGGTGCTCGACGGTCGCATGCCCCGGCTCGATGACTGGATGACGCTGTACGAAGCGGACGGGCGGCAGGGTGTCGTCCGGCTGCTGCCGATCGGACCCGGCGGCGAAACGCTCGTCCCGGAAGCCGCCCGGCTCGATCTCAACCGGGCCGACGAGACGACGCTCGTGGCCACGGGTCTGATCGACGAGGCAACCGCCGCCCGCATCGTGCGTCACCGCGACGAGGTGCTGCGACGACCGTTCCAGTCGGTGGCGGAGCTGCTGGAGGTGCCGGGCATCGACCCCGAGATGCTCTACGGCGACCTCTCCGAGATCGACTGGGGGCCGGCGTTGCGGGGAGACACGCTCGACCTCGCCGAACGGGTGTCGCAGCGGCTGACGGAGACGACGGTCCGCGGCCTCGCCGACATCGTGACCGTCTACGCCTTCGAGCCGGCGGTGCAACGCAGCGGCCGCCTGCGGATCAACATCAACGTGCCGTGGTCGGACGAGCTGGGGCGACGCATCGACGGGCGTTTCGGTCAGGGCTCCGGCGAAGCGCTCCGGCGCATCATGGAATCGGGAACGAGCTTCTCCGACGAAGGGCGGATCTACGGCGTCCTCAACCAGTTCGACAGCCAGCCGCAGGATTGGCCGGACATCATCGACGCGCTGACGGCCGAGGACACCGGCGTGCACTTCGGCCGCATCGACATCAACCGTGCGCCGGTGGAGGTGCTCCGCGCGTTGCCCGGCGTGACCCCGGAGCAAGCGGAGGAGATCGCCGAGACCCGCGACGGTCTCGACGGCGAGACGCTCGCGACGGTGGCGTGGCCCGCGATCGAGGAGATCCTCGCTCCCGAGCAGTACGAGACGCTCGGGGGACGAATGACGACACGCTCGTGGGTCTACCGCGTTCGGCTCGCGGCCGGCGAGATGTCGATGGACGATGACCCGGAGACCGCGCCGCTCGTTGATCCCGTCGTGTACGAAGCGGTCGTCGATCTCGTGGACCCCACCGCGCGGATCGCGTACCTGCGCGAGCTGACGCTCTTGCCGGTGGCGGCCGCCCTCGTCGCGCACGCCGACCCGGTCGATGACGATGACGACCCGCCGCTCGAGGATGATCCGGCGCCGGCACCCGGCGCAGACGATCCCGCCCCCACGACCGAAGACACCGTGACCGGACGCGACATGCCGAGCAGCTTCGCGACCGGCGGCCGCGAGCTCGACTCCCGCGCGGACGACCCCGACCCGATCGACGCAACGGCAACGGAGACCCGCGCGCCCGTCACGCCGGCGTCGCCCGACACACCGGCGTCACCGGCGCGGCGTCGCGTGGGACGATGGCAGGGCGGACGCTCACGCCGGAGGAGGCGAGCGGTCGATGTGGAAGGGGACGCGGACACGGACGCGGTCACGGCCACGGACGCGGACGCGGTCACGGCCACGGACGCGGACACGGCCACGGACGCGGACGCGGACGCGGACACGGACGCGGACACGGACACGGTCGCGGCCACGGCCACGGCCACGGACGCGGTCACGGACGCGGACACGGTCGCGGTCGCGGTCGCGGACACGGTCGCGGACCCGGTCGCGGACACGCCCCCGCCCCCGCTCCCCCCGATCACCTCGCCCTAGTATCCCCCCGGAGGAAGACCCCCACATGGCCACCCGCTCGACGATGGCGATCGAGATCGGACGCGGGCACCTGCGGGCGCTGCTCGTGGGGCGGGAGCGGGACGTGCTGCACGTGCGACGCGTGCTCGTTGCGGATCTTCCGGAGGCGCTGCGGGCCGGGGCCGCGACCCCCGAGCAGCGTGGCGAGTGGATCGGCGAGCGTCTGGAACGGGCCGAGTTTCCGCGGGGTCGCGTGTGCGTGGCGGTCGCCCGCGAGCACGTGGGTCTCAAACGCCTGACGCTTCCGACCGTCGACGACGACGAGCTGCCGGAGATGACGCGCCTCGCGCTCCAGCGGGAGCTTTCGTTCGATGCCGAGGCGGCCGTCGTCGACTACCTCGTCGTCGGACGCACCGGCGATCGCACGACGGTGATGGCCGCCGCGGCGCCGGATGAGCTGGTCGGACAGTTGCGACAGGTCATGAGCGCCGCGGGTCTGACGATCGACCGCATGTCGCTGCGCGCGCTCGGGTCGGCGGCGTTGCTGGCCGAGAACGGCGGCGCCGAACCGAGCGCGTTGGTCGTGGATGCCACCGGTGACGGCATCGAGTTCAGCGTCGTCGAGGGGTCGTCGATTCGGTTCTCCCGCGCGGCGGCGTGGCCGGCGGACAGCGATGCGGTGCCCGCTCCCGACGCCCCGGCCGCCCGCGCCCAGGCGATCGTGACCGAGACCCGACGCACGTGGATGAGCTACCGCATCGTCGAAGAGGCGAGCGACGTCGCTCGCGCGTTCGTGCTCGGCGACCCCGCGATCACGCGGCTCGCCGTGCCGGCGATCGGCGACGTGCTCGGCGTCGAGACGACCGGGCTCGATCATCATCCGGCCATCGTGACCGGCGAGCGGCGTCTCGATCGCCTCTGGCCCCTGGCCGGTCTCCTCCTCGAGACGGGCGAGACCATCGACTTCGCGCACCCGCGCCGACCCGTCGATCGCGCTGCGCGACCGCGCCGGTGGGCGCTCATGGCGGCCGGACTGCTCGTGGTGCTGCTCATGGCCGTGTGGACGATCGGCAACCGGCAGGGCGCGGCCGCGCGCCGCGCCCTCTCGCGTCTGGAGGGCGAGCAGACCCGTCTGCGTCCGCAGGTGGCACGCTATCAGCGCGAAGCGTTCACCCTCACGCACCTGGAATCCTGGGAATCGGTGCAGGTGCCGTGGCTGGAGCACGTGCTGTCGGTCGAGCAACTCTCGCCGGCGCGGGAAGCGTGCGTCCTCGACGGGTGGGTCGGCACGCTCGACTTTCGCGGGGTGCGGTACGATCGCAAGGACCGAACGTGGTCGACGCCGAGCGAGCTTGCCATCGTCGTCGACGGGGAAGCACGCGATCGCGCGACGGCCGACCAGTTTCGCGCCGCGCTCGTGAACACCGATCTGTACGAGACGATCTCGACCGGCTCCGATGCCCCGGGCGGGCGGCGGTTGCCGTTCGGATTCACCTACCGGTTGCGGGCCAAGACGCTCACCCCGCCGTCCCCCGATCCGGCGGAGGGCGTGGAATGAGCCGAACGATGAAGTGGTTGGCCGGCGTCGGCGGCGTGCTGATCGGAGGGCTGCTGCTCTCGCTGCTCGTCAACCGGATGCTGGCGCCGCGGGATGCCGTTCGCGCCGACGTCGCGGCGCTCGGCGAGCGGGTGGCGGGGTACCGCACCGCGCTCGAAGATGAGCGTCGCGTGCGTGATGCGATGGATGCCCTCACCGACCGCACGCTCGGGGGTGACGTCGAGGTCGTCGACCATCATCTCCGCACGCGGCTCAACCGCCTCGCCGAACGGGCCGGGCTCGCGGGGGCCGCGGTCGGCACCGGCGGGCCGGCGGCCCGTCGATCCCCGGCGCGAACGGCGTTTCCCCGCGGCGGCATCTGGCGGGAGCTGCGTGACGCCATCGACTTCGTCGAGATCGAGGGGTGGCTCACCGCGGAAGGCACGCTGGCCCAGGCGGTCGAGCTCGTCGACGCCGTCGCCGCCGAGCCGTGGATCAAACGCGTGCAGCAGGTCAAGCTTGACCCGAAGGACAACGGCGATCGGGTCACGCTCACGCTGCGACTCACGACGGTCTTCGTGCCGGGACGGGGACCCGCCGAGATCCCGTCCGTGGCCGCGTACGATCGCGGACGGCTCGACCGGTTCGCTCGCCTCCTCGATCGAAACCCGTTCGCCGTGCCCGCGCCGCCTCCGGCCCCCGTCGAGACGGTCGCGCAAGAAGTGCCGACTCCGCCGCCGCCACCGGCTGCTCCCTCCTTTCCTTGGGAGGACTGGCAGCTCACCGGCGTCGCCGAAGGACCCTCGGGTCGGGAAGCGTGGCTCCGCAATCGCGCGACCGGCGATGCGCGGCGGCTGGCCGTGGGTGAACAGATCGATCGCGCCGTCCTCGCATCCGCCAGCGGGGAATGGGCCGAGTTTGCGCTTGGCGAACAGCGATTCCGGGTCCAGGTCGGACGCAACCTGAACGACAGGGAGCGACTTAGGGAGTAGACTGCGGCTGAGCCCTCTGGCGGAGCCAGCCCACGAAAGTGGAGGTGCGCAGGATGCGTCGCAAAGAACTGGGTCTCGGTGCGCTGTCATTGCTGCTGTTGTTGGCGGCGCTCGACACGCACGCCCCGGCCCGTCAGACGTCGCCGCCCGCAACCGGTGAGACGCCGGCGGCGAGCGAACCGGCTCGGATCAAGTTCAACTTCAAGGACGCGACGTTCGAGCAAGTCGTCGAGTTCTTCGCGCGGACGGCGGGGTTGCCGGTCGTGTGGGAGACCGATCCCCCCGAGGGGACGCTCGACTATCTCTCCCCCGAGACGTACGAGCTCGCGGAAGGGCTCCAGATCCTGAACATCATCCTTCAGTCGCGTGGCGTGATGCTGCGGCTGAGCGACGACATGCTGTATCTGCAGAAGCTCTCGGAGATGCAGCGGGAAGACATTCCCACCTTCATCGGCGAAGTGCCGGCGGAGATCACCGGCGATCAGATCATCACGGTGGTCTGCCCGCTCAACATCGCCGTCGCGACGAACATCGCCGAGAAGATCGCCACGATGGTGGCCGAGTACGGCTCCGTCACCGCGCTCGAGCAGCAGAACGCAATCGTCATCACGGAGACCGCCGCTCAGGTGCGGCGGCTGCTCCGCATGCTCCAAGAGCTTGACCGCGAGGATCCCGAGGGCGCGATCGAGATCATCCCGATCCGGTACACGAAGGCCGCCGACCTGATGGAGCCGCTGAAGGCGCTCCTGTCCAAGACGGTCGAACGGGTCGTCCTCGACAAGAAGAACAAGCCGCAGAAGGTCCAGCAGCAGGAGATGACCGGTCTCAGCATCTCCGCCGACCCGCGGACGAACACGATCATCGCCAAGGGCGTGCAGAGCCGCATCGCCAAGCTGCGGGAGACGATCGCGTTGCTCGACGTGCCCTCCGCCGCGAGCGGGCGTTCCATGCGCACGTTCCCGCTCGGAAGGTTGGCGCCGGCCGAAGCGGCGCGGACACTCGGCGAGCTCTACGCCCGGCTGCCCGAAGAGCAACGTCCGACCCTGCTTCCGCACGAGCGCACCGGGCGGATGACCATCATCGGCCCCGCCACGACGATCGCCGAGGCCGCCGCGTTGCTCGCGGAGATCGACGGCGTCGGCGTGGCGGCGGACACGACCGAAGAGATGGTGGTGCGTCCGGTGTCCGAGGCCACGCCCGCGATCCTTCTGGAGGCGATCCGAGGGCTGCTCACGCCGCGGCAGGCGAGCGTTCTGAAGCTCCTTCCCGGTCCCGACGGACGGTCGATCATCCTTTCCGGTCCCGCGTCCGACGTGGCAGCGGTGGCGGCGATGATCCCCGCACTCGATCGACGCGGGCCCGTGCCCAGCGAGGTGCGGCTCGTGCGGCTCACCGCGGCGGAGCCGACCACGACCGTCGAGCGGGCGCAGCGGCTCTACGACCGGCAGGTGTCGGTGCTCCCGGAGCCGGAGCGTGCAACGCTCGACCTGACCGTCGAGCTTGATTCGGCGTCCCGCACGTTGACGCTGATCGGACCGGTCGCCGCGATCGACCGTTTTCAGGCGGCCATGCGTTCGGTCGAGCAGCAGCTCGTCGTGACGCAGGAGACGCGACAGTTCGAGCTCGCCCACGCGACGCCCAGCGAAGTGACCCGCCCGCTCATCACGCTCGCGACGCCGCTGCTGAAACCGCGCGACGGACGGATCTTTACACCGCCGACGGCCGAGGCGGTGGACGAATTGGATCTGCTCCTCGTCACGGCGCCGCCGGAGCAGTTCGAGGTGATCGAGTCGCTCATCACCACGCTCGACCGCCCGGGACCCGGTGATTTCGAGTTCCGAATCGTCTCCGTCGCGGGAGTCGATGGCGTGGATACGCTGCTCGAGCGGGCGACCACGGCATTCGATCGATTGCAACGCGGCGTGGCGAAGCCGGAAGAGATGCCCGACGTCTCCTTCGACGAAGTCACCGGCAACGTGACGCTGTCGGGCCGGGCGGAGGCGGTCGCGATCTACGAGCAAGCGCTCGACCAGGCGCGACGGCTGCTGCCACCCCCGCGGCGGGGGCGGCTGCTGGATCTGCGGCAGGCCAACGCGGCGGACGTCGCCGGTCCGCTGCGTGATCTCTGGGCGCGAATGGCCGGGCTCGACGACGCCCGCGTCACGCGGGACCCGGACATCGAGGTCATCGAGCGGACCAACAGTCTCTACGTCGTTGCCGAAGACACGCAGCACACCGTCATCGAGCGGCTCGTCCGCGAGCTCGACACCCTCGAGCCGGGCGAGCTTCCGCCGCTGCGTCTGCTGCAGGTGCGTGCGGCCGATGCGGCCAAGCTGGCGACGCTGCTTCGCAACCGATACGACGCGCGACCGGCCGAGCTGCGTCGCGAGCAACCGGTCACGCTCGAGGCCGACCCGGCCACGAACACGCTCATCGTCACCGCGCACGAGACGGTCTACCAGGACATCCGAGCGTTCATCGACTCGATCAACGAGTCGGAGACGGGCACGGCCGAGCGGGAGACGATGATCTTCGCGCTGAAACGCGCGCGAGCAACCGACCTCGCGACCGCCCTCGAGAAGCTGTACCCCGAGCCGCCGACCCCGGTCGATCGACGCGGCAATCCGCTGCCGCACCTGCGCGAGCCGCGGGAGGTCTACGTGTCGGCGGACGCCGCCACGAACACGCTCATCATCGAAGCGCCGGCGGAGCGTCGGGTCTCGTTCACCGCGCTCGTCGAACAGCTCGACCGCGTCGAGCTGCCGCCCCGCGCGACGCTGCGCACGTTCCGGCTCGAGCGGGGCGACCCGCAGCTCATCGCCCGCACGCTGCAAGAGCTTGCCCGCAAGGGCGTCCTGAGCGAGCAGCCCGCCGACGGGAGCAAGCCGGTGGAGGTCATGATCGAGGTCGAGCCGACCTCGCGCACGCTGATCGTCGCGGGCGACGACGTGACGTTCGCGCAGACGGAGTCGATGCTCCGCGATCTCGAGGCCGTGCCCGTGCGACGCTCGCTGCGGGTTTTCGAGATCGCCGGCGCCGACCCGCAGGCGATCGCCGAGCAGGCGGAGCGGCTGTACGCCGAGCAGACCGCCGGGGAGTCCGGGCTCGCGCCGGTGAGCGTGGAGATCGATCGCGACAAGGGCGTGCTCCTGGTCGTGGCCGAGGACGAGGCGATGATCCGGTTCGCGGGAATTCTCGACCAGCTCGAGGAGACGGTCGGGCCGGCCCCCGACGTGCGGCTGATCGCGCTCGAACACGCGGACGCCAGCGAGGTCGTTGCGTACCTGCGTGACCTGGCCGAGAGCCACCTCACGCTCGTCGGCGACCGCGCGGGCCCGACGCCGCAGTTCGAAGCGATCGAGCGGACGAATTCCGTGCTCGTCGCGGCGCAACGCGAACAGCACGACATCATCGATGCGCTCGTGAACGGGCTCGATCAGATGGAGCCGGGAGCGATGCCGCCGCTGCGGATCCTCCAGCTCCGGACGGCGGACGCCGCCAACCTCGCCTCGGCGCTCACGCAGCTCTACAACCAGCGTCCGCTGGAAGAACGCAATACGAAGGCCGTGCGGATCACCGCCGACGCGCAGACGAACGCGCTCATCGTGGCCGCCCACCCGGACGTCGTGCCGGAGATTCAGGCGATCGTCGAGGAGCTCAACTCGACCAACCGAATCGACGACGAGGGACGCGAAATTCGTATTTTTCCGCTCCAGGTCGCGCGAGCGGAGGAGCTGGCCCGAACGATCGACGAGATGTTCCCCGCCCCGCCCGTGCCGGTCGACCGACGCGGGAACCCGATGCCGCACCTGCAGGAGCCCCGCGAGGTCGTGGTGCGAGCCGACTCGCAGACGAACGCCCTCATCGTCGATGCGCCCATTCAACGCATGGCCGGATTCGAAGAGCTCGTTGCCCAGCTCGACCGCGCCAAGATGGGCGAGGAGACCGAGATCCGCACGTATCCGGTCCTTCACGCGGAGCTCGATCAGGTGGCGTTGACCCTGCGGGAGCTGGCGAGCAGCGGAACGCTCTCGCCGGCGAGCCAGGATCGCCGCGTGCCGATCACGGTGCGCACGGAGCCCGTGAGCCACACGCTCATCGTGGCCGGCCCACTGGACATCTTCGATCGCGTCGAGCAGGTGCTGGCCGAGCTGGACGTGAAACGCGCCGGGCCGACCACCGCGTTGCGTTTCTTCCGGTTGCGGCACGCGCGGGCCGAGACGCTCGCGCCCATGCTCCGCGAGATCCTGCTCGTGCGGATCGGGCAGGACGTGCCGGATGCCGGCAGCAACGTGACGTCCCTGCTCGATGTCACGGCCGACGGCAAGACGAACACGCTCATCATCTCGGCCCCGGCCTCGGTGCTGCCCGTCGCCGAAGAGCTGATCGAGCAGCTCGACGACGACACCGCGGCCGTCGGCGAACCGATCATCCGCGTGCGAACGCTCACGTTCGCCGCCCCGGATCAGATCGCCCGCGCACTCACGCCGGCGTTGCCGAACCTGCGAAGTCCGGTGACCGGCGAGCCCGTGGACGTCAAGCTCATCCCGGCCGCCGAGTCGAGCGCGATCGTGCTCGTCGGCAGCGCCGAAGATCTGGCCGAGGTCGAAGCGTTGATCGAGCCGCTCGATGCGCGACCCGCCACCGACGCGATCGACGCCCGCACCTTCCCCCTCGCGCACGCATCCGCCGCGGAGATCGCCAAGGTCGTCGAGCGTCTGCTGACCGATCAGATCGCCAGTGATCCGCGTTTCGTGCTCGAACGCATTCGCCGTTCGCGGGGAGCCATCGATCCGCTCCCGCGGATTCGGGTCGAAGCCGACGAACGCACCAACAGCCTCATCGTGTCGGGGCCGCAGCGGTCGGTCGCGTTGGCCGAATCGTTGATCGTCGAATTGGATCGCCCCGACGAAGCGGGTCCACGCATCGTCCGGACGTTCACGCCGGCGCGGGCGGAGCCCGCCGCGCTCGCCGGCCGCGTCGAACGGATGCTCGCCACCACCGGGGCGAGCGGCCGGAGCCGACCGGCGACCGTCGTGGCCGAGCCGGAGAGCGGCTCGGTGCTGGTCGCCGGGACGGCCGAGTCGGTCGCCGACGCGATGTCGATGCTGGCGGAGCGTGACGCCGAGACGCTCGTCGCGCCGGCGCTCGAGCTTCGAATCGTGCCCCTCGCCCACGCGCAGGCCGACGTGGTCGCGCGGATGCTGACTCCGCTCGTCTCCGATCCTGCGCGGTGGCCCGCGTCCCTGCAACGCGTGGCCCGCGCCGGGATCAGCGTCGCGGCGCCATCGATCACGGCCGATTCGGAAGCAAACCGGCTTCTGCTGAGCGGGCCGGCGGAGCTCATGCCGCTCGCGCTCGAGCTCGTCGGCGAGCTGGACCAGCCGCGGGACGGTCTCGACGCGATGGATGTTCGCGTCTTTCGCGTGACGCACGCCGACCCCACCGCGGCGGCGGAGGCCGTGCGCGCGGCGCTCGCCGCCGAGGCCACCCGGCAGCCGGGGCTGCCCGCCGCCACGGTCGTGCCCGAGCCGGGCAGCGGCACGCTCGTCGTGACGGCGGCGGCCGAGCAGCTTGCCGCCGTCGAGTCGATGCTCGCGCAGATCGACTCGCCGTACTCGTCCGAGCAGCCGCAGGTGCGCACCGTCTTTCTTCAGCACGCCCGGGCCGAATCGGTGGCCCCCATCGTGCAGGAGCTGCTCGCCGCCGAGGAGCTGCCCGTCTGGATGCGGTTCTCGCGTGGCGCCCTCATCGATACCGGTCCCGACGTGCGGGTCGCGGCCGACACCCGGCTGAACGCCGTCGTGATCTCGGCGCCGCCGAGCATCCTCAACGTGGCGGAGCAGATGGTCGAGCAGCTCGACGCCGACCCCGCCCAGGATCCGACCCAGCGTCGCCAGGTGCAGATGCTGCTCGTGGAGAACGCCGAAGCCGGCGAGATCGCCGAGTCGCTGACCGCGATGTTCGATACGCCGGACGCCGAGGAGATCCCGCCCACGATCCGCGTGGACGAGTCGAGCAACAGCCTGCTCATCCGCGCGACGACCATGCAGTTTCGCACGATCGCCGAGCTGGTCGCGAAGATCGACCGCGCAACGCTCGGCAGCACGCGGCAGATGAGCCTGATCTCGATCGATCCGGCGCGGGCGAGCGCGCGCGACATCGCTCGGACACTCGAGCAGCTGCTCGACCGCAGCACCGGCGGCGTCGAGGTCATGACGCTTCAGGAGCTGCTCGAGCGCCGGCGGCCCCGCCCGCCGGTGTCGCCGGGGGAGACGAGCTCCCACGCGCCCGCCGCGCCGGCCCGATGGGTGCTCCCCTTCATCGCCCTCAGGACGCTCACCCCGGGAGACGTCGACCCTACCGTCACCGCGTTCATCGACTGGATCACGACGCCGGCCGCCCCGCCGCCGCCCGTGTCGGCGCCGCCGCTGGCTCGGGCGGAGGCCCAGCTTCCTCCTCCCCCGGTCGCCGACGGTCGGGCGAACCTCGAGTCGGCGCTGGCGGAGACCGCGGGCGTGACGATCGCCGTCGACGAGGCAACGAACAGCCTTGTCATCGTCGGCTCGCCCCGCGCGATCGAACGCATCACCGAGCTCGCCCGTGTCGTCGAGACCCAGCTTCCCGCGGCGCCCGCCCGCGTGCGGTACGTCGCGTTGCCCCCGGAAGCGAACGCGACCGTTCTGGCTCGGCTCGTCGACCAGACCTTGCGTCGTCTGACGCCGCCGGGCGGAACCCCCGGGTCGTTGCGGTCGCGGACGGCAGTCCTCCCGGACGAGTCGAGCAATGCGCTCGTCGTCACGGCAAGCGATGCGGACTTCGAGACGATCGGCGATTTGATCGCCGCGTTGGCGACGCCCGGCGCGCCCGAGGCGGTGATGGTCAAGGTGTATCCCCTCCAGACGATCACCGCCGAGCGGGCCGAGCGTTCCGTGCAGAACCTGATCGGACCGGCGCCCGGCCGCGGCCGCGGCCGGCAGGCGCAACGCGTGCGGGCGCTCGCAATCACGCTGCTCAGCGGCGACGAACCGATCGAGGCGGTGTTGAACCCCGAGCGGGTGCACGTGGCCGCCGACCCGCAGACGAATACGCTCGTCGTTCGCGCCCCGGGTGAGGCGTTGCGGTTCATCGACGAGTACATCGCGCTCATCGATCAAACCCCCGTCAACGTGCAATCGACGATGAAGCTCTACCCGCTGCAGCACGCGCGGGCGAACGATCTGAGAAGCACGCTCGATCGCGTGTTCACCGCCCGGTACCGAAGCCTGCGAAACCAGCCCGGCGGACCGAAGCTGGAGCCGGAGTTTGCCGCCGACGAACGCACGAACACGCTTCTCGTGACGGCAAGCCCCGAGCAGCTTGCCGAGGTCGACGGTCTGCTGCGAGAGCTCGACGTCGATCAGGGGCAGGAGCTTTTCGCGCTCCGCAGCATCGAGATGCAGGCAGCGTTGCCGACCGCCGCGGCGCAGGTGATCGAGCAGGTCGTCCTCGGTACGGACCAGCAACGCCGCGCGGAGACGACGATCGTGCCCGACGACAACTCGGGCGTGCTGCTCGTGCGGGCGAGTCCGGAGGTGAGCGCGGAGATCGACGCCATCCTCGCCGAGATCGATCGGGACGCGTCGAGCGCGTTTCCCGTCCGCACGCTCACGCTCGAACGCGCGAGCGCCAGCGCGGTGGCGAGTGCCGTGCAACGGTTCTTCGATGATCGCGCACAGATCGCCTCCAGCGGCCGCGGCCGGCGGCAACAGGCCCGGCGGGTTTCGATCATCGGCGACGAGGCGAGCAGCACGCTGCTCATCGCCGCCTCGGACGAGGACTTCGCCCAGGTCGAAACCCTCGTCGCGCAGTTCGACACCCCGCAGGCCACGGACGCGTGGACGTTCCGGGTGCTGCCGCTCCGCCACGCCCGGGCCTCGGACATCGAGAGCGCCGTGGAGAACCTCGTCAGCGATCTGACGTGGAATCAGGGGCCGTTCATCTTCAATCGCCGGGGGGGAAGCAGCCAACGCAGCCGCGGATCGATCGCGGTGCGCGCCGACACCCGTCTGAACGCCCTCATCGTGACCGGCGAGGGCGACAAGTTCGACCTCGTCGAAGAGCTGGTGACGATGCTCGACGCGGCGCCGGCCGAGCGTGATCAACGCACGGTGCGGCTGTACCGGGTCGAGCAGGCGGATCCCCGCGACATCGGGGACCTGATCGAAGAGCTCTACACGGATTCCGGTGCATCGCGACGCTGGTGGGAGCCCGCCCGTCCCGACGACATCAAGGTGCGTGTCGACGAGCGTTCGCGCACGCTGATCGTCTCGGCCACCGTCCGCGAGCACGAGGAAGTCGCCGCGTTGCTCGCGGACATCGACCAGGGGATGGCGACCGCCGACCAGCGTATGACCGTGCTGCCGGTCGAGTTCGCCGCCGCGCCCGACCTCGCCCGGACGCTGACCCAGTTCCTTCGCGATCGCGCGCGCGCGATGGGAGAGGGGCGGTCGCTGACGACCATCGCCGCGAGCGAGTCGGCCAATTCGCTCATCGTGTCGGCCACCGACGAAGAGCTGGCCACGATGCGTGATCTGCTCACGCAGCTCGACCAGCCGGATGTCTCCGGCGATCGCAATGTCCAGATCATCGCCCTCCAGGAAGGCGACGCCGACGAGATCGCACAGATCATCCGCGAGCAGTTCGGCCGCCGGTCCGGGCAGGGCGTCGTGGTTACGGCGGACATCCGCACGAACAGCCTCATCATCAACGCCCCCGGCCGCCAGCTGGCCCAGGTCGAGGCCCTGGTTGCCCAGCTCGACACGCCGGGCGCGAGCGACGAGACGATCATCAAGACCTACGCGTTGGACGGCGCGCGGGCGGACGAGGCCGTGCGTATTCTCAGCGAGACGCTCCAGCTTTCGCCGACCGGGGAGACGAGCGGCATCACGATCCGTCTCGACGACGAGTCACCCGCGGTCGAGGTGCGGGCAAAGATCGTGGCGGATGCCCGGTCCAACAGCCTCATCGTCACCGCGACGGCGGAGTCGTTTCCCGTGATCGCCACGCTCATCCAGCAGCTCGACGAGATCCCCGCCGTCAGCCCCGTCGAGTATCGCATCATGCCCCTCGAGCACGCGATGGCCGACGACGTCGCGTTCACGATGGGTCTCATCGGAGGATGGCGGGAGGCGGACGGGCCGCGTCCGCGGTTCGATTACAACCGGCGCGAGAATCAGCTCATCGTCTCGGCCCGGACCGATCAGTTCGAGCAGATCGAGAAGCTCGTCCGCGAGCTCGATCAGCCTTCCGATCAGACCCGTATTACCGACTTCGTGCCGCTCCAGTTCGCCGAAGCGGAGAAGATCCAGGAAGCGCTCTCTGTGTTCTACGGCCCGTACGCGCTCGAGGCGGACACGCCGGCGAAACGGAACGTGCGGATCGTGGCCGACCCGGCGACGAACAGCCTGGTCATTTCCGCGGACGAAGCGGAGTGGGCGGACATCCGCGCGCTCCTCGACAACCTGGACAGCCAGGAGTACGACGCGTCGCTCCAGCTCCAGGTCATTCCGCTCACGTATGCGAGCGCGCGTTCCGTGGCCCGTGCGATCAACGACGCCTTCCAGGGCAGCATCGACCGCAATCGGCGGGGCGGCAACCAGCGTGAGCGTCCCCGCCCGCCGGCCCCGAGCGGCAACGGCGACGAACGACGCGAGCCGGATGCCCCGGCCGTGCTCGTCGAGGCGGAAGAATGGGTGCGGGCGTCGGCCGAAGAGCAGACGAACTCCGTCATCGTCTCCGCCAGCCGTCAGAACATTCGGAAGATCGAGCAGATCATCGAGCAGCTCGACGTCGCCGACTACGCCAAGCTGCCGCCCCCGCGGCTGATCCCCGTGACGGCGGGTGACCCCGTTCCCCTCGCCGACGCGCTCAACCAGCTCTACGTGCAGGAAGGTGACGAGCGTGGGAGAAAGGGGCTGCGGATCGTCGGCGACTCGACCTCCGGCACGCTGATCGTGCGGGCGGAAGAAGAAGAGTTCGTGCAGATCCAGGCCCTGGCCGAAGCGTTGCAGCAGGAGGCGTCCGCGGGCGGGCTCGCCGTCCGCGTGCTGCCGCTGCGTGCGGTGCCGGCGCGACGCGTCGCCGAGGCAATTCGGACGGCCTTCGAAGCGAAGGCGGAGCGGGCGCAGCAGTCGCTGTCGATCCAGGTCGACCCGGCCGGCAACAACCTGGTGGTAGCTGCCTCGGCCGGGCTCTTCCAGGAGATCGAGGCCACGGTCGAGCAGCTCGACGCGTTGGCTCCCGCCGCGGGTCACGGCATATTCATCATCGAGCTCGAGAACGTCGCGCCCGAGTCGGTCATCGAGGTCATCGAGACGATCGGGCTGGACCAGGCTGATGTCGACGACGGTCCGGGGCGGCTCGTCAGCGAATCGATCACCGTGACCGTGCTCGACGGGCGGCAGGCCATCGTCGTCGTGGCCAACCCGATCGATCGGGACACGATCATCGGGCTGGTCAAGGCCCTCGACCGCGAGCCGGAGCTCGCGGAGAGCGAGATGCGTGTCGTCAAGCTGCTGAACGCGGACGCGACGGCGCTCGCCAACATCCTCGCCGGTGTTCTCGCGCCGGGTGACCAACAATCACAGACCCCGCTGGCCCGGGCCGTCCAGGAGCAGGTGCGCAGGCTCGCCGTGCGCCGCAACGGACTCGACGAACCGGACGTCCGGCTGGATCTCACCAAGCCGATTCGCGTCGTGCCGGACGCCGATCTCAACGCCCTCGTGATCAGCTCGACCCCGGAGAACGTCGCCGGACTCCTCGAGGTCGTCGCGATGTTCGACGAGCTGCCGATCACGGACGCGGTGACCGTCCAGCTCTTCCCGCTGGAGAACATCGCTGCCGCCGACTTCGTTCGAATCGTGCGGGAGCTCTTCGATCAGGGCAAGGAGCTGGGCTCGGTGCCCGGCACCACGCGTGAAGCCGTGCCCGGTGGCATGGTCGGGCGGGCGCTTCTCGACGAGATCGCGCTCACGATCGACGATCGCACGAACACCGTCGTCGTGGCGGGCAAGGAAGACTCGGTCGCGCTCGTCGAGGTGATGACGCAGCGGTTGGACGGTGACGTCGCGATCGGTTGGGTCGAGACGCGGGTGCTTTCGCTCGACTTCGCCGATGCGACCGATCTCGCCGAGACCCTCGAGGCGATTCTGGTTCGGGGCTCCGGCGAGATCGAACAGGCGTTGCCCCTCCAACGTCAGATCGGCCGCCTGCGTCTGCTGCACAACGACGCGGTCATCGAGTCGCAGGTCTTCCAGCCGATGGGGCGGCTCGTCATTCGCCCGGAGCCGCAGCTCAACGCGATCATCCTGCTCGGTGCGCCCGAGAACCTCGAGGTCGTGGGCCAGCTCATCGCCATGCTCGACGTCGAGGCCGCCTCCCCGGATGCGACCGTGCGGATCTACCCGATCGAGCATGCGTCGGCAGCGCAGCTGCAGTCCACGATCACGCGGCTCTTCGACCAGCAGGTCGAGTCGAAGGCGATCCGGCCCGAGGATCGCCTCATCGTGCAGGCCGACGAGCGTACGAATGCACTCATCGTGACGACCAGCCCTCGCAGCTTCGCCGTGCTGGACGGCCTGCTCCGGACGCTCGATGCGGACGTCGCGCCCGATCTTCGCGCGATCCGCCGGATCGACGTCAACCACGCTTCGGCGACGCGTCTGGCGCCGCTCATCCAGGAGCTCATGGACGCCCGGCTGGAGCGGTTGCGTCAGGTGCAGCCGGAGACGGCGGACTTGGAACGCGCCACGATCGTGGCCGATCCGCGAACCAACGCGCTCATCGTCGCTGCCGGCAACGACTCGTTCGCGGTCATCGAGACCCTCACGCATGACCTCGACGAATCGACGCTGTCGGACACGTCGCTCGTGCAGGTGATCCCGGTCACCCAGGGCGGGGCGGAGCGTCTCGCCGAGACGATCGATGCCGTGATGGAGCGGCGGTACAGCGATCTTCCCGAAGAGCTGCGGCGTGCGCAGGTGCCCCTCGTGATCACGGATCCCCGCACGAGCAGCTTGCTCGTGGCCGCGAACGCGGAAGATCTCGCCGCCATCGAGGATCTTGTCCAGAGGCTGGAGAGCACGCCGCTGCACCCGGCCGTGGGGCTGCACGTGGTCGCTTTGCCGCCGTCGGTCAGCGCCGAGCTGCTCGCCCCGCGGATCGAGCGTCTGATGCGCGAGCGTCAGCAATCGCTCGGCGACGCGCGTCAACCCAGCGACACCGTGTCGGTCGAGCCGGATCCGGTCGGCAACACGCTGATCGTCGCCGGCAGCGTGGAGTCGCTCGCCGTGGTCGAGGGTCTGGTCGAGGTGTTGATCGCGGCAGAGGCCCAGGCGGTCGCCGGCCGCGGGTTCGAGGTGATCCCCCTTCGGGCGTCGCAGGCGGACGACGTCGTGCAGTTGCTCGAAGATCTCTACGTCGACGAGGCGAATCGCACGCGGGGGCCCGGCGCCGTGCAGGTCTCGGCCGACGATCGCGTCAACGCCGTGCTCGTCTCCGGCACCCAGGCCGACGTCGCGGCGGTGCGGCAACTCACCGCCGAGCTCGACGGCGCGAAGCCGGCCACCGTCGTGGAGATCAAGTACATCCCGCTCGACTCCGCGAACGCGCTCGAGACGGTGAGCCTCATCGAGAACGTCCTCAGCGGGCGCGGGATCGACGGGCGGCGGGGGCGTCGTCCCGCCACCGTCGTCAAGTACCTGCAGGAGCTCGCCCGCGAGCAGGGCGAGACCGGTCTCAGCGAGATCGAGGTCAGCGCGGCGATTCGGGAGTCGATCTCGCTGACCCCGGATCTGCGCACCAACACGATCATCGTCTCCGCCCCGCGTCAGTCGATGGCGATGATCGAACGGATGATCCGCGACCTCGATTCCTCGAGCACCGGCGCCAAGAGCATTCGCATCTTCAAGCTGGAGAATGCCGACGCCACGGCGATGGCCGAGATCCTGACCGAGCTGTTCAACCTCCGGCAGGGCAACAACCTGCTCGTTCTGAAACCGAGCGAGCTGCCGGATCCGGCCCCGGGGTCCGAGATCGCGTCGGGCGTCTCCGAGGGCCTCGCCGGCACGGAGCTCACGGCGGTGCCCGACGAGCGGCAGCAGCTGTCGATCACCGTCGACAGCCGCACCAACAGTCTGCTGGTGTCCGGGACGCCGACGTATCTGGATCTCGTCGAAGAAGTCGTCATCGAGCTCGACGCGCTCAAGGCCAACGAGCGCGAGGTGCTCGTGTATCAGCTTCACAACGCCCAGGCGGACGAGGTTGCTCGTGTGCTCGGCGAGTTCGTCGAGGAAGAGCAACGGAAGCTCGTCGACACCCTCAGCGCCGACCAGATCGGCTCCGCCGCCCGACTCCTGGAACGAGAGGTGACGATCCAGGGCGACACGCTCTCCAACTCGGTGCTCGTCAGCGCCAGCCCGCGGTACATGGATCGGGTGCGGCAGATGATCGAGCAGCTGGACATCGATCCGCCGCAGGTGCTGATCCAGGTGATGCTCGCCGAGGTGACGCTCGATTCGACGGGCGAGTGGGGAGTCGACTTCGACGCAATGGGGCGGATCGGCAACGCGGCGGTGAGCGGCGGCTTCGGATTTGCGACGGCTTTCGTCAGCGGCGTCGGCGTTCCCAACCTGGCGATCGCATCCGAGGACTTCAGCCTGCTCATCCGGGCGATGGAGTCGCAGGGGCGGCTGCAGGTTCTCAGCAACCCGTCGGTGATGGCCGCCAACAACCAGCCGGCGCGAATCCAGGTCGGCGAGACGATCCGCGTGCCGGAGAGCACGCAGTTCACCGACGCCGGCAACTCGAACACGAACACCGTCGAGGAAGACGTCGGTGTCATTCTCGAAGTGACGCCGACGATCAACCCCGATGGGTTCGTCCGCATGGTGGTGGCGCCGGAGATTTCGATACTCAGCCAGCGGACGACGCAGATCAACGAGAACCTCGAGTCGCCCGTGATCACCGTGCGCACCGCCTCCACGACGGTCACCGTGCACGACGGCCAGACCATAGTGATCGGTGGTCTCATCTCCGATCGCTTCGAGCGCCGGGACCGGAAAGTGCCGCTGCTCGGCGACATTCCGATCGTGGGCGAGCTGTTCCGCAGCGAGTCCGAGGAAAGCGTCAAGACCGAGCTGCTCATCGTCTTGACCCCGCACGTCGTGCAGAGCCCCGCGGAGTTTGGCCGCGTGGACGAGCTGATGACCGGCGAGATCGACCGGCTTACGCTGCCAGACCGGCTCAAGCAGCGGATGCTCGAGGGTCGATTCGATCTCGGCGATGGTCTGTACGACGCCGACGGCAACCCGATCCCGGTGGATGTGAGGCCGGCGGACGCGTGGGATCGGTGAGGCATCGCCCCCGATCTCTGCGTCGCGTCCCGGCTCGCTGGGGTCGGAGCTGCGTCGTCGCGGCGCTCCTCGTGAGCGCCGGGTGCGTGACGGAACGGGTGGTGACGAGCGATGGCCGTCCCATGCCCGCAACGCCGCGTCCGGCGCCGACCGTGCCGCAGGACGCGACGCCGACGCGGATGGCGCTCGTGGTCCGACCCCCCGAGGACGCCGACGGAAACGGTTATCCGGACCTGCTTCGCGTCGAAGCGGCCCTGTTCTCGTTCCCGGACCATCCGACGGCGATGCGGGCGGACGGCGTCTTCGTCTTTACGCTGTACCGGCGGGGTGAGTCGAGCAAGCCGGACGCACGGCCGGTGCGGGTGTGGCGGCGGGAAGGGGAGCGGCTCGCGGCCGCGGAGACGCGGGCGATGTACGGACTCTGTTACCGCTTCGATCTGAGCCTGCTCGAAGACGGACGCGACCGGGGACCCGCGCTTGCCGCCGATCTGCGGGGGCGTTTCGAACCCGCGGGAGGCGGCGACGCCGTCCACACCTCCGACGAGGTTCGTCCGGTTCAGATCGGCCGCTGACGGCCGGCCGCGCGTGGTTCTTATCGGCCGATCGGATCCGCCCGGCGGATCGTCGGATCGCCGCACGCTCCCGCAAGTGATCACACGAAACAGCCGATCCCAAAGGGGTTACCGCTTCCTTCACGCAGCGAGGGCGATCGCATGAGCACCCCTTCTCAAACGATCTTGTTGGTCGATGACGAGCCGCACGTCGTTCACGTCGTGCGTTTCAAGCTCGAGCAGGCCGGGTTCGAGGTGATCGTCGCCAACAACGGCAAGGTGGCGTTCGAGCTCGCCCAGAAACGCAAGCCGGCGCTCGTGGTGACGGACTTCCAGATGCCGGGCGGCAGCGGTCTCGATCTTGCGACGCAGATGTCGCGGAATCCCGAGACCAACCAGATCCCGCTGATCATGCTGACGGCGCGGGGTCATCGGGCGCCGCTTTCGGACTTGGCGCGAACGAACGTCCGCTCGCTGCTCGCGAAGCCGTTCAGCCCGCGTCACCTTCTGGCCAAGGTGCACGAGCTCCTCGCCGCGATTCCCACGGCCGACCGCGACGCGACATCGAAGGACACGGGCTCCGCCGCCGCATGATCGCACGGACGAACCACGCCGATCCGCGTCAGCTCCTCGAGGAGCGTGCGCGCAGCCTCATGCTCCCGATCTGGTGGATCGACGGCGCGGGGTCAGTCGTGTCCAAGGCCGCCGGGTGGAATGCGCTCGAGCCGTGGCTGCACGCGCCGGCGCTCACGGAGTCCATGATGGCGGCCGCGGCGTCCTGCGGCGACGAGTCGGAAGTGTGCGAGCTGTCGCCCGGCTGCTGGCTCGTCGTTCTTCCCGCGAATCAGAACCGCTCCGACGACCACCGATGCGTGACGCTCGTCTTCACCGAGGAGTTTCTACGATCACCCCTCTTCGCGTCGATCTGCCGATCCGGGGGGGCGAGCGAGGTCATCATGCGGGCGGCCCTCGGGCCGATCGTGCGATCGGGCCGCACGGAGGCGGAGCACCTCGCCAAGGTTCTGGCGTGGATGCAACGCGATCTGGTCGAGGTGGTCCACGGCGCCCACGCCATCGAGAACTTCAGCAAGCAGCTTGTCGACACGTACGAGCAGATGAGCCTGCTGTATCGCATCGCCGAATGCATGAACGGGCTCGAAGATCCGCGTGGTTTCGTGCACATGGCCTGCGACCTGCTGCAGGACACGCTCGAATTTCGCTGGATCGGCATCCGATTCACGTCGCTCCGCACGCTCGGCCGCGGCATGACGAACGAGCTGATCCTCTCCGGCGAGATCCCGTGCTCGCACACGCGATTCGACCGCCTGGCCGGCGAGCTCGCGCTCATGCCCGGCATCGATGATCGGCCGATCATCCTCGAACCGCACGCGCACGAGCTGGCGGCGCTCGTCAACTCCGAGACGTTCGTCAACCCCCTGATCTGCAACAACAACCTCGCGGGTCTCCTGCTCGCGGGGAACAAGGGCGGTGAAGATCCGGACATCAGCAGCGTCGACATGCAGCTCGTCAGCGCCACCGCCGACTATGTCGGGGCATTCGTCCACAACTCGTCGCTGTACAGCGAGCAGCGAACGATGTTCCTGGGTATCGTCCGGGCGCTCAGTGCCTCGATCGACGCGAAGGACCGGTACACCCGCGGTCACTCCGAACGCGTCGCCCACCTGGCGACGGAGCTCGCGTTGGCCACCGGATTCACCGAGGAACAGGCGGAACGCGTGCGTCTCGCCGGCATCCTCCACGACATGGGCAAGATCGGCGTGCCGGAGGCGGTGCTCCTCAAGCCGGGCAAGCTGACCGACGAGGAGTTCGACGCGATCAAGCGTCACCCCACGATCGGCTACAACATCCTGAAGGACATCGAGCCGCTCGAGGACGTCCTTCCCGGCGTGCTGTACCACCACGAGCGTTGGGACGGCCGCGGCTACCCGCATGGCCTCCGGGGCGCAAACATCCCGCTGCTCGGGCGTATCCTGGCCGTCGCGGACGCGTTCGACGCCATGAGCTCCGACCGCGCGTACCGGCCCCGGATTGCTCGGGAGAAGGTGCTGATGGAGATGCGCAGCGGAGCCGGAACCCAGTGGGATGCCGAGCTCGTCAAAGCGTTCCTCAAGCTCGACTTCTCGAAGTACGACTCGATGATCGACCGGCATGCGGCGCAGTCTGCGCATGCGGCGTAGGCCGGGGAACCTCCGGGTGCCACGGACAGCGAAGCGTCCGCGCCGTGAGCGTCCATTCCGAGAGGGAATCCGACTCCCCCGCGCGGCGGACGACGCACGGCACGGACTCCGTCCGTGGCACCGTTGGAGTCCAATTCCCCTTCCCATTCCCATTCCGCTCCCAAATCCAATTCTCCCCCAACCGCGCACGACCGGCGGCGTCCGTGCCGCCTCGCGTGGGAAGAAATGGACGTGGACCCCTGCACTGGCATCCTGCCAGTGGACGGCGGCTGCGTTCGCCGGAGGCCGGTGGTCGCGTTGTTGACGCCGCGTCCTGCGGCTCGACCCCAGTTGCAGTGGGTCTCAAATGATGCTCGCATCCTGCGAGCTGGTCAGTGAAGATCTGGACGTGGGTTCGGACTGTTTTTCGCACCGCTATCCGGCGGTGCAGGGCTGCGCGGGGACCGGCGGCATCCGTGCCGCCTCGCACAAGTTGGGTCGGGCGATTGGGCGATGGGCGTCCGTGCCGTGAGCGTCCATTGCGAGGGGGAATCCGACTCCCCCGCGTGGCGGACGACGCACGGCACGGACTCCGTCCGTGGCACCACCTTCGTCGATCGACTCGCACGCGTCCGGGTGCCACGGACAGCGAAGCGTCCGTGCCGTCAGCGTCCATTCCGAGGGGGAGTCCGACTCCCCCGCGTGGCGGACGATGCACGGCACGGACTCCGTCCGTGGCACCGTTGGAATGGGCGTCGTCGTCGGGCCTGACGCGTTGCGTGTCGTACGACCGGCGGCGTCCTGCCGCCTCGCCTGGGAAGAGTTGGACGTGGACCTCTGCGCTGGCATCCTGCCAGTGGACGGTGGTGGTGCTTGCCGGACGCCGGTGGCCGCGTTGTTCACGCCGCGTCGTGCGGCTCGACCCCAGTTGCAGTGGGTCTCATGTGACGCTCGCATCCTGCGAGCTGGTCAGTGAAGAT
>JABDLI010000073.1 GCA_013003065.1 Phycisphaerales bacterium
CCGTGTCCGCGTCCGGGGCCGTGTCCGGGTCCGTGTCCGGGTCCGCGTCCGCGTCCTACCGCACGGGCAATGCCGACCGCAGCAACGCGACCGCCGGAATCGGCGGATACGCCATCGAGAACCGCAACGCACGGAACTCCTCCGGATCCCAACCCATCCGATCGAACACCATCCGCGCGAGGGTCCCGTAGGTGGGGAGGATCGGGGTGGCGAGGGCGGTGATGCCCCAGCCGAGATCGTTGACCCGTTCGGTGACGGGAAGCACGTTGCGGTCCCGCCGGGCGGTCGGGTGGATCGCGCCGCCGTCGAGGCGGCTGTACATCACGAGCTCGGGCTCCATCGCCCACTCGTACGAACGGTGGACGAGCAGGTCGACGCCGAGACGTTCGGCCGGGGTGATCACGTTGCAGCCGATCTCGCTGTATTCGCCTTCGCTGCGGGCGAACGCATCGCCGACGCGACGGGAGACCTGGCCGTAGATGCAGGTGAAGGCTGCCGTGTTGCCCACCGGACCGGGGGGAAGCTCGTATTGGTCCTCGCTCGCGCCGGCGACGAAATCGATGTCGGGAATCGGTTTCGAGCAGAAGTCGCCGAGAAGCGGAACGCCACTCGAGAACGCGGGGTCCAGCGGCTCGACTTCGTCGCGAGCCGGATGCGGGCCGTCGTCGTCCCACCGCTCGCGGCGAAAGAGCAGCCACCGCACGTCGGGGCGCAAACGGCGGAGACCGACCAGGCCACCGACCTGCACGAGATCCGCACGATCGGGGTCGGCCTCATTCGGCGCCAGCACGGCGAGCATCAGCTGCGCCTTCGCGCGAACACCGAGCGTGCCGCTGTTGCCGCGGTAGGCCAGCTTTCGGCTCTGCGCGATCTGCTCGTGCTGCTGGGCCGCGGGCAGGAGCCCGCCGACCATGATGTCGAGCGTGTCGCGATCACCCGTGTGCACCTTGACGACGCGATCGAACTCACGTGCCGCCCGCGAGGCTTCCTCGACCAGGGCCGCCGGCGCCCCGCCGTTCTGGAGAGCGCGGAGGAAGATCCGGAGCCCCGCGGCGCCCGGGATGTGGGGCACCGCCTCGTAGGGATCGGCGGCCCCCACGACCTTGGAGATCTTCCAGGTCAGGTTCTTGTTGAGGTCGAAACGGCGGGCCAGCTCCTGTGGTTTGGCCGGTTCCGCGTCGACGGCCAGGAGCGTCTCCAGAATCGCCGCGCGGAGCTGCTGAAGCGCCGTCAGGAGGTGCTCCGGGAACTGTCGCGGCGGCGTCTCTGGAGATGGAACTGCTTTATTGTGCATGATTTACGTGGCATTCCGGGGCTGCGGCCCGTCCCCCAACCAAAGGATACAGGACACCCGGTCGGCCCGTCAAAGTTTCGCCAGGGATTTCCCTGGGGAAACTTGCGAACGGGATGGAGGCCCGCTAGATTGGCCCGCGGCCGCGACGCCGGTTGCCGAGCGGTGACGAGAAGAGAGCAGACATTCGATGTCCCGATGCGTCTTCCGTTCGCGGAAAACGCGGCTCGTTGCTCGAGGAGGATCCACGATGAGAGACCTGATGATCACCGGCGTCGCTGCGGCGACGCTGACCGCGACCGCCTTCGCCGACTACTCGATCACGCAAGCGCCCACCGCTCCCACGTACGCCGGGCACCAGATCGACTTCGATCAACCCGGCGACCCGACCGGCGCGATCACCGGCACCGAGTGGCTCGCGTCCGACGGAATCACGATCGGAAGCGGCGTCGGCGACGGCGGCGCCGTGGACGACTGGGATGCCGTCTTCGGTCCGTTCGGCATCGGTGACGGCAACTCGCACCTCGGCGCGTTCGGCACGTTCCTGACCTTCACGCAGGACCTCACCGAGATGTCGATCGAGGTTTGGAACAACGGCACCGACCCGTTCTTCGGCGGCATCGGCATCTTCCTCTTCGACGACGGCGTCGAGGTCGGAAGCTTCTTCACGATTCCATCGTGGGCGGGCGTCGGTGACGCGGCATTCGACATCACCACCAGCGGCGGCGACGTCTTCGACGAGGTGCGGGTCATCGACTTCGACTTCGCGTCCGTCGGCATCATCACCGACAACTACTCCTGGAATGCGATTCCCGCCCCCGGTGCGCTCGCGTTGCTGGCGCTGGCGGGCTGCGGTCGTCGTCGACGCCGAGACTGATCTCACCCTCCGACAGACATCCTCATCCAACCCCGGAGTTCCCGATGACGATCAAGACCCTCCTTCTGTCGCCAATCGCGTTGGCGCTCCTGACGCCGCTCGCGTCGGCGCAGACCGCGACCTTCACGTGGCTCGATCAGTCGTTCAGCGCGAACGACATGACCCCCGATGGCCGGATCGTCGTCGGCGACAGCGCCAGTGGCGGGTACATCTGGTCCCAGGAGGATGGGTACACGTTCATCGGCGGCATGGGCGCCGTCGCCGTCTCCGACGACGGATCGGTCGTGCTCGGAGCGGTCGAAGATCCCAAGACGGGGGCTCAGGCCGCCGGGATCTGGACCGCGGACGCGGGATGGCAGAGTCTCGGAGGCCTCGGCGATCCGTGCGGGAGCCTCAGCAGCCCCTACGAGCTTTCGGCCGACGGCGCCGTGGCCGTGGGGTTGGGCTGGATCGGGTGCAACGCTCATGCCGTCCGATCGACGCCGGAGGCCGAGCTCGAGGGTCTCGAGCATCTGGCCCAGGGCAACAACCGGGCCTCCGTGGTGTCCGCCGACGGCACGCTCATCGGCGGGTTCGCGCAGGGCAGCTTCAGCCGCACGCCGGCCATCTGGCATGCGGACGGGACGGGTGAACTCCTGGATCCGCCGAACGGCGACGTCGTCGGCGAAGTCCACGCGATCAGCGACGACGGACTGACCGTCCTCGGCGAGTGGAACGGCGACGCGTTCTACCGCACCGAAGAAGAGGGCGTCGTCACGTTCCCGACGCTCTTCGCGAGCTGGACGGGCGTCCCCTGCGATCTCGCCGACGACGGCACGATCGTCGGGTTCGACATCCAGCTCACCAGCCGGCGAGCGTGGATCAAGCATCCGGGTGAAGATGCGATCATGCTCTCCAACTACCTCACGCTTCTGGGGACGGAAGGACATCCGTCACTGCTCGAGGTGGCCCAGGCCATCAGCACGAACGGCCGCGTGATCATCGGTCACAACGCGTTCAGCATGGGCTGGATCATTCACATCACGCCGGATCCGGATCTCGACGGTGACGGCACGGTGGGCTTCGGCGATCTGCTGACGCTGCTGGCGTCGTGGGGTCCGTGTACCGGGGCGTGCGTGGCCGACTTGGACGGCGACGGGATCGTGGGGTTCACCGATCTGCTGACGCTGCTGGCGGCGTGGGGAACGTAGGGCGAACACCCCCGCGGCAACGGACACGCACACGGACGCGGGAGCGCTCGCCGCCGCCGTGGCACCATCCCTCGCGACCCCTCACTCCACCGTCAACGTATACCCCCCGCACTCACCCGACGAAAACCCCTCGAGCGTCAGGTAGTACGTCCCCGCGTCCAGCTTCATCGTGATCTCCGACGCTGCGTCGCAGTCGTCGTCGGACAACGCGATCTGGTCGCCGCACGGAGTGCTGCCCAGATAGAGCAAGGTGTCGAAGCCGGCGCCGCAGACCGAGAAGGTCCAGACCCCCGCGGTGGGAATCGTGACGACCCACCGCTCGTCGGAGGACAGTTCGAGATCGCAATCGGACGCCCCGGCGCACGTGTCGCCCGGCCAGACGATCGGCGCGGTGACGAGCCACCCGTCGTCCGATGGGCATCCCACGTCCGCGCAGCTCGTGCCGGTCGTGTACGAGCCGCCCATCGCCGCGCAGTCGGCCGCGGTCAGATCCTGGCATTCGCCGGGAAGGCAGCACGCGCCGGTGGCGACCGGGCACGGTCCCCAGTTCGCGAGCACGGCGAGCAAGTCGGCGAAGCCGACGTCACCGCTGCCGTCGAGGTCCTCGGAGCAGCCCGCGCACGGTCCCCAGTTCGCGAGGATCGCGAGCAGATCGCTGAAGCCGACGTCGCCCGACGCGTCCACGTCCTGCGGACACGGGGGCCCGCACTCGACCAGCCCGAGCCACGTCGGACCGACGAGCGTGCCGTCGTGGTCGCCCGCGCTGTCGCTGGCCGTCTTGCCCTCGCCCTCTTCGAATCGCCAGTAGCCGACGAGATCCGGCTCGGTGCCCGTGAGGACGGCGTCGCGATCGGCGGCGATCTCCTCCTGCGTTCGCACCCGGCTCCAGTACCGCACCTCGTCGATCAGTCCGTCCCACACCTGCTGATCGATGCTGGGATTGCGACCGAGGTCGAACGAGTTGACGCTGGGATTCTGCGGCGTGGAGCCCGTGATCGTCTGGGCGAGCACGCCGTCGATGTAGAAGTGCGCGTCGAACGACTCGTCGAACACCACGGCGACATGCGTCCACTGCCCGACGACCAACGCCGCGCTCGGCGCGTAGTAGTCGAGGATGCCGAAGGTCGTGAAGACGAGACCGCCGTTGAGCTGCCCGAAGCCGGAGCCGGTGACCACGTCGTCGCCCCGCGTCGAGGCGATGCGGGCCCAGCCGTCGGTCGAGTAGGGCCGCACCCACGCCTCGAGCGTGAACGGCGGGTCGAAGTCGAGGTCGTCGAAGACACCCACGTTGACGTGCGTCCCGTCGGCGCCGTCGAAGTCGAGCGCGTTCACGTCGTCGAGGAACGGCGGAAGCGTCTCGCAGAAGTCCGAGTCGTCCATCTCGAGCGTGTAGTCGCCCGCGTCGCCCTCCCACCCGTCGATGACGATAAAGTACTTGACGCCGCCCGTCAGCTCGACGAGATCCAGCCGGGATCGGAAGGGATTGCCCGCCGCGTCGGAGCACGCGTCGTCGTTGCACGCGATCAGGTTGAACTCGTTGTCGTAGATGTAGACCTTGGTGTCGTAGTCGGAGTTGCACAACGTGAGATCGATGCGACCGGAGGCCTCCGGGATGTACCGGTACCACACGTCCGGTGACGTCGATCCGGTGAACGGGCACACCTCGTCGGTGTCGTCGGCAAAGCCGACGGTGGTGCCCGTGTCCAGGAACGGCATTCCGGGGATGTCGGTTGCGGTGGAGGCGTCTTCCCCTCCCTGGCCGGAGGTCACGTTCGTGAGGACGCCGGCGGCGGCAAGCACGAGGGCGATTCCACCGACTCGTTCGATCGTTCCGTCGCGCATGTCTTTTCGCTCTCCCCCCCGGGACGCTGGACCCTCAGGATTGTACACGCCCGCGGCCCGCCACCGACCACGATCTGCCCGGCGTTCGTGCGATCCGGGGGTATGCTGTCCCGTCGAGGAGCCCCCATGCACACGCTGACCCGCCTGCTCGGACTGCTGACGATCACGCTGCTCGTGGGCTGCACGAGCGTTCCCAACGGCGGCGTGACGGCGGCGCCGCCCGAACGCGTGGTCCCCGAGGTTGCCACCCGCACGTTTCTGATCCCGTCTCTGAACGAAGAAGACCGAGCGGAGCTGCGCCGGACGCATCCGACGTTGCGGATCGTGACGGGGCTCGACCGATCGGAGGCGTTGCGACGCGCGCCGGAGGTGGACGGCATCGACGGCCGGTATGCCACCGACGACTTCCTCGCGGCGGCGACGCGGCTGCGTTGGGTGCAGTCACCGAGCGCCGGGGTCGAGCGGTACCTCGCCCGCTCGGCGATCCGCGAACGCGACGAGATCGTCCTCACGAACATGCGGGGCATGCACGGCCCGACGATCGCCGACCACGCGCTCGCCATGCTGCTCACGCTGACGCGGGACCTTGCCTACTACGTCGATCCGGCGCAGCGTGGCACCTGGAATCGTCGGGGGTCGGGACGCGAACCCACGGCGCTCGCCGACCGGACGATGCTGGTGGTCGGGCTCGGCGGCATCGGGTCGGAGGTTGCCAAGCGGGCGAAGGGCTTCGGGATGCACGTCCTGGCCACCCGGCGGAGTCTCGTGCCGCCGCCGCCGTACGTGGACGAGCAGGGAACGGCCGGCGACCTGCACCGGTTCCTCCCCCGCGCCGATGTCGTCGTCCTGTGCGTGCCGCTCACGCCGCAAACCGAGGGCATGATCGACGCGGACGAGCTGGCGCTCATGCCGGCCGGCTCGTACGTCGTCAACGTCGCACGCGGGAAAGTGGTCCGGACCGCCGCGTTGCTCGCGGCGCTGGAATCCGGTCATCTCGCCGGGGCCGCACTCGACGTGACGGACCCCGAGCCGCTGCCCGCCGATCATCCGCTCTGGTCGATGCCCAACGTCATCATCACGCCGCACGTCTCGGGCCGATCGGCGTTGACCGAGACGCGTCGCCGCGGCATGTACCTCGAGAACCTCCGCCGCTTCGCCACCGGTCAGTCCCTCCTCAACGTCGTCGACAAGGAGGCGGGGTACTGACCGGCGACGAACCCCCGTTTGCTCACGTCCAGTTCGCGAGCACGAGCAGCAGATCGACGAAGTCCACCGCTCCGTCGTAGTTCGCATCACCGGCGCACTCGGCCGGCGGCGGCGGATCGCACGGACCCCAGTTCGCAAGCACCGTCAGCAGATCGACGAAGTCGATGACGCCGTCGTCGTCGACGTCACCGGCGGGAACGGCGTGCGTCGTGTGGATGTCGACCGAGTAGGCGGCGGCGCCCTCGAGCGTGATCGGCACGTCCGGGATGTCGGCATGGCAGCCCAGGCACGCGTAGTCGAGCGTCACGATGGACTGCCCTTCCGCGTCCTGGTTCCAGAAGAGCGTCCCGTCGACGTCGTAGACGTTGTCCGCGGCGGCGATGGCCTCGGTGGACACACTGAAGATGTGGCCGCGGATGTCGCCGGTGAACTCGTTGAACGCGACCGCCGACTTGCCCATGTACGGCATGTGGCATTCCTTGCAGTCGATGCTTGCCATGCCGGAGACGCGGAAGTAGCCGTTGTCGGGGTTCCCGCCGTGACAATCGGTGCAGTGGGCGATGTTGCCGCCGTCGTCGTAGACCACCGATCGGTGCGGGTTGTGGCAGCTCATGCAGTCCAGGGCCGCCGAGTGCGGCGAGTGGCTCAGGTCTTCGGACTGCTGGTGGTGCCGCATGAAGCCGCTCTTCCACGGCATGCGGAACTCCGCGTCACGGAAGTGGCACTCGGCACACGTCTTGCCGCCCGGAGGAGGCGTGCCGGTCGGATCGACAACGTGCTCGCTGGCCGGCCCGTGGCACGCTTCGCACCGAATGCCCGGCTGCGCCCAGGTGCCGGCGATGCCCTCCAAGCCGCCCTGCTGCCCATCGGGATCGAACCCGGTGGTGTGGCATCTGCCGCAGTTGTACGACCGCAGCTCACCCGGGTGGTACGGAACGAACTCCTCGGTCGCAAGGTTCCACTGCGCGGTCTCGCCCTCGAGTCCGGTGTGGATGTACCCGTCACGGGCAACGTAGCGGGCCTTCCAGAAGTAGTTCCCGATCACGTACTCGACGTCCGACCATGCCAGCTGCGTCCCCTCGATCACGGGCAGCGGCGGCACGACCGTGTGGGGCCAGGTGTCGGGCGCTGGCGTCTCCCCGGCCGTGTGGAAGAGCTTCCACGGGTGGCCCGAACGCATGTACCCGGCGAAGAAGTCCGCCGACGGAGAGTCCGCGTGACATCCCGAGCAGAGCGCGTCGCCCACGTACTCCTGACCCGAGGCCATCGTCGCAAGACCGACCGTCGCGAGGACCGACCAACCGATTCCCTTGATCGTCAGCATCACCGCACCTCCAAAACCGCTCATGTCCTGATGGCTGCGATTCTCTCGTGCGTTTGTCGCCGCGGCTATTGGAAGGCGGCCCCGATTGACGACCGATTCCGTCACACGGCGGCGGCGAGCGGCGTCAATGCCGCGAGGAGCGACCGGGCCCGCCGCTCCAACCGGTAGCTCGTGATCGGCGGGAATTCGTCGTGGACGGCGCGGCGGACGAGTGCGGCTTCGCCCAGATCCTTCAGGGAGAGCGTCAACGCGCGGGGCGTGATCTGCGGCAGCTCCTCCCGCAGTTCGCGGAACCGTCGCGGCTCCGCGCCGAGCACGTAGGTAAGGGGCATGGACCACTTGCGAAACGCCAGGGGCTCAATGTCCAGCCGCCTCACCGTTGCCAGCAGGCGGCCGGAGGAAGGGGCCAGGCGTGCCCCCTCCGCCGTGAGGAGGTACTCCGGCCGCATCGGGTGCCCGTACCCCGGGTTGCGCTCCACCAGGCCGAGGGCGACGAGATCGTCGAGCGTGGCCCGGAGGGTGGGCCGGCCCACCCCCAGCCGGCTGGCGAGGGTGACGAACTTGGCCCCCTGCCCCTCGGCGAGGGCCACCAGGACCGGCACGGCCCACCGGCGGTGAAAGAGCGCGATGAATCGGTCGAGGGACTCGGGCATACGAAATTGGCCGGCGGGTTGAGAATGTGCGGTTGAACGCTTGACAGTGTTTTCGCCTTAGTATAAAAACAGTTCATTCTTCGGTCAACCCCCGAGAGGCCCCGATCATGCCACTGACACTCGCTGCAACCGCGTTGACGCTCGTCACGATCACGGCCGGGGGCGAGACGCCCGTCGCGGCCCATCCGACCCTCGATGATCTCGCGTTCATGACCGGCCAGTGGCGCGCCGACTGGAACGGAAACGAGCTCGAGGAGCACTTCGCGACCCCGCGCGCCGGCTCGATGATCGGCATGTTTCGCTGGTGCAGCGACAACGCGACGCGTTTCACCGAGCACATGGTGATCGAGGCCCGCGAGGACGGCGTCCACCTCTTCCTGCGGCACTTCAACCCCGGCAGCATTCCGTGGGAGCAGGAGACGCAAGGCCCCATGGCGTTCCGCCTCGTCGCCGCCGAGAACAACCGCGCCGTGTTCGAGCATGACACGGTCCCGTTTCCGAAACGAATCATCTACCATCGGCCCACGCCCCACTCGCTGGTCGCACGCCTCGAGGGGCGTGGGGACGACGACGCCCCCCGCACGATGGAGTTCACCTTCAGGAGCATCGAGATGGCAACGACGACCGACACCCTCACCGCCGCCGGACACTCGCTCGGGTACACGGGCAGCATGACCCTCGCCTTTCAAGTCATGGACATGGCCAAGGCGATCGACTGGTACCAGGACACACTCGGCTTCAAGCTGATGTACAAGCTCGACGAGATGGGTTGGTGCGAGCTCTCGACCGCCGATCGCAACATCTTGGTCGGCCTCAGCCAGGTCGAAGAACCGAAGGTCGCCGGCGGCCCCGTCCCGACATTCGGCGTCAAGGACATCGACGAGGCCCGCCGTCAGCTCGAGGCCAAGGGCGTGCGGTTCGACGGCGCAACGCGAGAGATTCCGGAGATGGTCAAGCTCGCGACCTTCTACGACCCGGATGGCAACACGCTCATGCTCCACGAGAGCCTGGCGGAGCAGCCGTAGCGATCTTCACCGCCCCGCGACGGTGGCCCGGGAGTCGGCGATCATGGTCATCCGCAGCGTGACGGCGTCGCCGTGCCGCACCTCCATGGCCACCGGCGGTCCCGGACGACCGTCGGCGAAGTGGTAGGTGCTTACGACGGCAAGCCCCTCGATCGGCTCTTCCTCGACGGTGTACTCCCAACCGGGCAACGCCCCGAACGGCGTTGGCCGCACCGCCCGCACCCGCCGCGCCCGCTCGGCGGAGAAGGCCGCGTGATCACGCAGCTCGGACCAGGTCGCCTGGGATCGCTCGACGCTCCCGGTCATGACGCCCGCGGCATCCCGCGCGTGGCTCTGCATCATCGCGTGATCGCGATCCACCGAGACGAACTCGATGACCTGCTCGACGGCCGCCGCGCCGACCGGCTCCAGCCGAAACGCAAGCCGCGTCCCCGCCGGATTCGCGGCTCGCAGCTCGGCCGCGGTGTACGGCGGCGGGAGGACGCCGCTGGCCGGAAGATCGTCGCTTGCGACCGGGCTGGAGGAGGACGCGCAACCCGCCGCAAGGGCGAAGATCGTGAGCGGGAGGAGGAGGAGTGAGCGGATGTTCATGGAGGCAGTGTACGGCACCGCGGACACGGGCGCGGGCACGGACGCGGACACGGGCACGGGCACGGACGCGGACACGGACGCGGACACGGAGACGGACACGGACGCGGTCACGGTCGCGGACCCGGACACGGACACGGACGCGGACACGGACGCGGACCCGGACACGGACACGGACACGGACACGGACGCGGACACGGCCGCGGACACGGACGCGGACACGGCCACGGACACGGACGCGGACACGGCCACGGCCCCGGCCGCGGACCCCGGCCTCACCCCTCCCGCTCATCCATCGCAATGGTCCCCCGCCGTCGCTCGCCCTTCGCCCGGAGCCCCTTGAGCGCCGACTCCGCCGCGGCCGAGTCGCCGAGGTGGTACATGATCACGGTCTGCCCGATGCGGATCATGTCTCCCTCCTTGAGCACACGTTCCTCGGCATCGGCCAGCCGCTCGTCGTTGAGATAGACGCCGTTCGCGCTGCCGGCGTCGCGGGCGTAGTGACGCAGCTCCGACTCGGCGTGCCGGATCTGGAGGTGCCGGCGGGAGACCTGGTCGTCGGTCACCTGGAAGGAGCAATACTCGTCGCGGCCGACCAGCACCTTGGGGTGGTAGCCGAGCGCAAAGCTGCGTCCGGAGGCCGGTCCTTCGACGATCAAGAGCGTGGCCATGCAACCCCTCGCTGAACCGTGGTTGACGCGAGCCCGGCGTCGGAACCGGCACCGGCCCGGGGACGCGATGATGGTAGATATTGAAGAGGCCGGGCCGAGGATTCAACCTCCGGCCTTGCCCACCGGCTTCGGTTCCGAAGGGCCCCGATGTCTCGCGCGGGTCGCCGGGGTGCGGATTTGAGCGGATAATGCCCATGCTCCCGGCATGAATTGCCGAGAAGGGGTATAATCTGTTCCCATCCCGGTTGTGCGGAATGCGGTGGAGCCTGATTTCCACTCCCGGCCTCGAGTTGACGGCCGCAGACACCACCCGACGCAGCAACCCGGAGGTCGTCCACCACGACCTTTGCCGCAACATGACCCGCCTCGGGTCACCCCCACACACACATATCGGGATCGCGGGCTCACCCGCAACCAGGCCGCGTGGCCTGGAGATACCCGTTATCCGTTCGACGTTGATCGCGCCCGAGGATCCCCGTTCGACTCTGCATCTCGGGACATAGGAATGACAACAGTGAAGTTGTACGTTGGAAATCTTTCGTTTAGCACGTCCGAAGCCGAGCTCCGTGAGCTCTTCAGCCAATACGGCGAGGTCAACGACGTGGCCCTCATCACCGACCGCGACACCGGTCGTCCCCGCGGATTCGGCTTCGTCGAGCTCGGCAGCGACCAGGCCGGCCGCGAGGCCATCAGCGCGCTCGATGGCAAGGAGTTCGGCGGTCGCCAGCTCAAGGTCAACGAGGCGCGGGCCAAGACCGATCGGCCCGCCGGTGGTCGCAACCGCTGGTAAGGTCCAATGATCTGAACGATCTGACGGGGGCCAGCCTACTCGGCTGGCCCCCCTTTTTTTTTGGACCGTGTCCCGCTCCTTGCTCCCTCAGGCACGTTGACGCATCGGCTCGGCCATTTGGTCATTGACCGCAACCGGCTTCTCCGCTCTGAATAGACCACTGGGCCCGAACTGCCCGCACATCCACCGGAACGGGAATGAACGAATGAAGCGACTCACCGGCCTCAGCGTCATCGCACTCGCCGCCACCACCGGGACCACCGCGCTGGCGGGTGGCCCCATCACGACCGACTGGTCCGATGGGTTCGACACCTACGAGCTGGGTGTCGACATCGTCGGGATCGGAGGCTGGGAGCATTGGGCCGACGATCCCGAATCGTTCGGCGCCCGGGTCACGGATGCGACCGTGCGGAGTGGCCCGCAGGCGCTCGTCGTCACCGGCGATCCCAGCGGGGCCGGAGACAACGACGCCCCGCTGCGGCAGTTCGCCATCACCGAGGGCATCTGGGATCTGGCGATCTGGCAGTTCATTCCCGAAGACGCGTCGTTCGGCCGCAACGGTTTCATCCTGCTCAATCAATACGACCACGGGTGCACGACGTGCAACTGGTCGGCCCAGATCGTCGTCGACGCCGCCGCGGGCACGATCGAGAGCCAGTTCAAGGGCGAGATCCACCCCTATCCCGTGGGCCAGTGGAATCAGATTCGCCTCCGCATCAACCTCGATTCCGATCACGTGGACGTCTTCCTCAACGACGAGATCATCGACTCGCGTTTGTGGACGGACGGCAACTTCCTCGGCAACCCCGGCATCACCGAGCTGGCCGCGATGACCCCATTCGGCTGGGACGCGGACTTCAACGGGTACTACGACGACATGACGTTCGAACGCGTGCCGCCGATCGGCGGCTGTTGCCTCCCGGACGGAACGTGCCTGGACGACGCGGGCACCGATGATTGCGAGACCGCCGGCGGCGTCTTCGCCGGCTTCGGCTCGAGCTGTGCGGCCGTCACCTGCTACGAGCTGAGCGCCGACGGCTGGCTCGTCGAGGCCCCCCTCGTGTGGGATGCCGTGACCGGTCACGCGGACACGTGCGACGAGACCGGCGACTGCGACCTCTCCTCCTCCAACGACATCCAGTGGGTGGTGACGGTGCCGCGGGATCGCGAGTACATCTTCTCCGTGTGCGGCGCGGCGTTCGACACGGTGCTCGCACTGGGCTCCACCCCGTGCACCGACGACATCGCCGTGAGCGACGATGCCCTGGGCTGCGGCACCGCGAGCGAGTTTCGCGTCGAGCTGACGGCTGACGGCGGCCCCTACTACCTCACGCTGGAGGGATTCGGCGGGGGTGACTGCGGCGAGTTCACCCTCCAGATCATCGAGCTCTGCCCGCTCCTGAGCGACAACCCGAAGGCCCTCGACGAACCCGAGCCGTGCGGTGACGACGAGAACGGCGGGTGCAACATGGCGGTCCCCATGTTCACGGCGATCGAGTGCGGTGACGTCTACCGCGGAACGGCGTGGCGTGAGGCATCGGGCGGCACCCGCGACACGGACTGGTACGAGCTGATTCTCACGGAGCCGGCTGAAGTCACCATCACCGGTCAGTCGGAGTCGGACGGCACCGTCTTCGGCCTGGTCAACACCGGCGGGAGCGGCAACTGCGCCGACGCGACCGCGATCACGCCCTTCGCGACGAGCCAGCCGTGCTTCGAGGCGGCCGCCACGGTCACGACCACGCTCGAACCGGGCACGTGGTGGGTCTTCGCGGCGCAGCCCTTTGGCGACCTCGCGGTGCCCTGCGACGATCACGCCGGCTACGAACTGACGCTGGCCTGCGGGCCGAGCGTGGATCCGTGCCCCGAGGATCTCGACGATTCGGGCGATGTCGGATTCAGCGATCTCCTGGCCGTGTTGGCGAACTGGGGCCCTTGCCCGGGCTGCCCGGAGGATCTCGACGGATCCGGCGACGTCGGCTTTGCCGACCTGCTGAGCGTCCTGGCGAATTGGGGGCCGTGCCCGTAATTCGATTCGCGAGTTGATCACGGAACCCGACTTCGCTGGTGCGTCACTCCCTCGGTCGCCGCCGGCGACTGTCCCTCGTCATCGGTCCGAGGGCCGCGCACCCTCTCGACGTTTCTCACCCAGCAGCGTGTGCTTGAGCCGAACCTCGCGGGCGATCTGCCAGGCGACCCGCAGGCCGGTCACGCCGTCGAGGAAGCCCCGTCGCAAGAGGTAGCCGCGTACGAAACGGTGGGCGGCCCGCGCCACGGGTACGCCCGGCCACGCGCGCCGGCCCCGGCCCCGTTCTTGCTCGGCCCACAGCCGAGCGTACCGGTCCGATCGCTCCCGCAGGTCGGCCCAGTTGCGGAAGCTGTGATGCTCGAGCAGCCCGCCGAGCCGACGCACCTCGCCCGTCACCCGAATCGACTCGTGCACGAGCCGGTCGTCCATCGACCAGTCGCCGGATCGAAACAGACGCAGGTTCCAGTCCGGAAACCAATCGCCGTGCCGCACCCACCGGCCCTCGAGCTGCACCATCCGATTGATGAGGAAGCCTGCGCACGACGGCTCACCATCCGCGAACTGCGACCGGATCTCGCGACGCAGGTCATCGGTCATGACCTCGTCGGCGTCGAGCCAGAGGATCCACGGACACCGTGCGAGCGCGAAGGAGCGTTTGCGCATCACCGCGAAGCCCTCCCAGGCCGCGGACTCGACGCGGCACCCCGCGTCCCGGCAGATCGCCATTGTCTCGTCGGTGCTGCCGGTGTCGAGGACGACGATCTCCTCGAAGACCGGACCGCCATCCTGCAATGCCGCCAACGTGCGGGGCAGACGGTCCGCCTCGTTTCGCACGATCATGCACACCGAGACCGGCAGTCGATCGGTCATGATCCGGTCGCTCTTCCCTTGCGGAACCCGACGCCGCTCACGGACGTCCCGGCGTCGTCGCGAGCGCCTGACCGACGATCTGATCGAGCGAGACCTCTGTGCCGTCGCGGTCGACCCGCCCGCTGCGTCGGATGGCTTCGATCTGCTCGGCGTGATCGGCGAGGAACGCCATGAGAACCCAGTCATCGCCGGGCTCGTGCCGGAAGTCGAACGACTCCGGGTACGCGGCCTGGAAGCTCCCGCCTTCGACGTACCGGCGATAGAGCAGCATGGCCGTCGTCGTGCGTTGGGCTCCCGCCGCGCAGTGCACGAAGATCGGCTGGCGCGCCGGATCGGCGACCAGCTCGAGCACGGCCGCCCACTGCGCCGGATCACCCCGCCCGTCCCCGGGGAGATCGAATGCGTAGCGATCGATCCCAAGCTCGCGACAGAGCGCATCTTCCTCCGCATCGGGACCCGAGAGATCGACGACCGTCCGGATCGCGTGCTCGTCGCAGATTTTGCGAAGGACGTTGATGTGCTGATCCGCCCCCCGATAGATCGCGCCCGGCACGACCGCGCCGAAGTTCTTCGGCGAGATTCGAAATCGGATCTGCTTGTGCCAGGTGATCGGCGCGGCGATCGCCACGGCCACGATCGCGAGGATCAGCAGCGTGCGACGCGGTTGCGACGGGGCCTTCGGCGGTGACGCCGGCGGTTCTGGTGAGGCCGGTGGTGCCGGCGCAGCTGCCTGGTCTTCGCTCGTCATGTTCCGGTCATCCTTGCTTCCCGGGGTCGTCCGGTCGCGTTCCCGGACGCTCGGCCGAGGGCCACGGCGACGGCGTCCGCGGCGTCGTCGATCGAAACCCCGGTCAGGCACCGGGACTCGGCCACGCAACGCCCACCGGTGCACCCGGCGGGACAGGCGTGACCGGTGAGCATCGTAATCCCCTGCTCGCGGAGTGGCGACCAGTGAGCCATCGAGGTCGGACCGTAGATCGCGACGATCGGGCATCGCGTCAACGCGGCCAGATGCATCGGTCCGCTCTCGTTGCAGAAGAGCAGTGCGGCTCGCTCCAGCAATGCGATGAGCGGCAGGATGCCGACGCTGACGAACGCGGTCTGGTCCGCCGATCGCATCCCCGCCCGGACTCGCTCGACGCGTTCCCGTTCCTGAGGAGTGCCGATGAAACAGACCGGCAACCCGTGCTCGCGCACGATCCGGTCGGCCACCGCCGAGAAACGCTCCGCCGGCCAGATCCGGTGGGGCTTCCCGGCCCCGGCGTGGACGACGGCGTACGGCTCGTTGGACGCGAACGCACCCGACAGGGCATCCGCCGCCGCCGTCCGCGCCGCGGCGGGCGCGTCGATCGACAGGAAGTCGGGGCGTGTCGTCTCACCGATGGCGGCGAGCATCTGTGCGTACCGATCGAAGACGTGGTCCGGGGCATGATCAGGAAGTCGGTGGTTGTAGGCCCACCCCCGTCGATAGGAATCGAGTCCGATCCGACGACGGGCGAGCGAACACGCCACCACCGCGGAGGATCGCACGCCACTGCCGACGTCGATCACCGCGTGATACCGGCCGGCGACGGCGGCGCCGAGTCTCGTCATCTCCGCGATCCCGCCGACGCCGCGTCGGCGGCGAGCCGGCAGCACACGTTCGGTATCGAGAAGGAGGCGAGCAAGCTCGACCAGACTCCCGTCGACCATCGTGTCGACCGGCTCGTCGAAGTGCTCGATGAGTCGCCGGATCACGGGCGCAGAGATCGCGAAGTTGCCGATATGATGGTCCGTCATCACGACGAGCACCCGACCGCAATCCGGACCAAGCGTTTCCACCGTCTCACCTCGTCATGCGTCATCGTGTGACGTCGACGTGCTCCTGCCGCAAGAGAGAAACCGGTGCCGACAGCACTGATTCCACCGAGTGATCCATCGCCCGGCCCGTCGTCCGGCCCATTGGCCGGCCGGGCCAACCCGACCGGGGCGGTTGCGTTCAACGGTTCGACGCCGCATGTCGTCCATCAGTGGCTGGCGGCATTCTACGTGTTCACCTTGCCGCTGCAAACAGCGCCGAAGGAGATCGCATTCGCGTTGCTCGTGCTGTGGTCGCTGATTCGTATTCGTTCCATCTGGCGCACGTGCGTGGACCTGTCTCGCGATCGCCCGGGTTGGCTGCTCGTCATCTGGGCGTCATGGACCGCGCTCAGCCTCGCCTGGAGTCAGGACCCGGCTCACGGCGTGGAGGAGCTCGCCGCCTTCCGCTTCCTGCTGACCGGGTTCGTGCTCGCGCCCGTGCTCGATCGTGCGGCGTGGCTCATCGTCGCGTTCCTGCTCGGCGTCTTCGTGCAAAACGGAGTTCAGCTCGGCCAGGGGCTGCAGCTCTTCGGTCTCGAGCCGGGCGCCCAGAATCGTCTGGGCGGTCTCACGAGCCCCATTACGGCCGGTCTCATCTGCGGCATGGCGATGTGCTGGCATCTCGCCGCCGTTCTGGCCTCCCGGTCCGCGTGGCGTTGGATCGGTGTCGTCGGATTCTTCGCCGCCGCGGGGGGCATGGTCTTTTCCGGCAGCCGTGGTCCCTGGATCGCGGCGGCCCTCGTGCTGCCCCTCGAGGTCATCGTGATCGCCGTACGGCGTCCGCCCACGCGCCGCGTCGCACTGATCGTGACGACGCTCGTGGTCATCGCCGCCGCCGCGAGCTGGCCGATCGCGCGGCCGATGGTCGAGAATCGCGTCGAACGCGCCCTCGAGGACCTCCGGGTCGCGCAGGATGACGCATACGGCACCGACGTCGGCTTCCGGCTCTTGTGCTGGCGAACGAGCTGGCGGATGTTTCGCGATCGCCCGCTCCACGGATCCGGGGTCGGGGCGTTCTACGTCGAAACCGAGCTCGTCCGCAACACCAGGACGAACATCTCCGCCGGTCACGCCCACTCCATCTTCTTCCACGCGCTCGGGTGCACCGGCCTCGTCGGGCTGGGGCTGATGCTGGCCACGCTCGCAGCGTACGGCGCACGGGCGTGGGGTGTCGTCCGGCCGCCGCCCTGGGCGGACGGCACGTTCTACGCGTTGCTCCTGTGGACGGTCGCCGGCGCGTTCGACACCTTTCACGTCAGCGGACAGACGTTCGGCATTCTGATGGTGGTGTTTGCGCTTGCGGCGCCGCCGCTCACGAACCGAGCCGACGCGTTGCGATGACGAACGGTCCGTCGTGAATCGTCATGCCCGCCACCGCATCGCCCCGCGTGCCGAAGACGACACGGACCGACGGGGCGCCGCCGGGGCTGAAACGATGGCTCCCGTGGTGAAGCAGGAAGCGGAACTGCTCCTCGTCGCGACGCAGCGTGAGTCCCCCGCGACGCTCGTGCCACCCGACGTTGAACCGGACGTCGGGCGCGGCCTCCGGACCGTAGACGCCGACGTACCGGCGACCGTCGTCCGCGGAGAGCGGTTGCGTCGCCGGTCCCCCGTCGGCGTCGCCCAGTCCCTCGAGGTACGCAACCACGCCCGCTGCGTCCTTGCCGCCGCGTCGCGCATGCTGCAGCAGCGAGATCCCGTGGGGCCCGGCGGTGCGTTGGATGCCCGGGTTGGCATCGCAGATCGCCTCGACCGCCGTCCGCTGCCCCATCATGGCGAACGTGAACAGGTTCGGTCGCGCCCCGTTCTCCATCAGCACCTCGGCGATGTCGCGTCGCCCCATGTGGGACGCAGCGCCGAGCGCGCTCTCCCAGTCACCGAACCCCCAGTCCCAGGCGGCTTTGGCAAGCTCCGGGCGCTCCGTCACCATGGCCCGCACCGTGTCGTAGTCGACGTGGCTCTTGCCGACGACGGTGCGCACGTCATCGCGACTGTGCGCGGGATAAAAGGGTGGGAGACCGGAGGCTTCCGGCTCGACGGTGGCGGCGACGACCGGCGTCAGGGACAGCATCCCGGCGGCGGACGAAGAGGCGACGAACACGCGACGCGAGATGATCGACATGGTGTTCCTTCCGGTCGGGGCTCTCACGTATACCCGCTCCCGACGGGGTGGTTCACGCTTCGTCCGGGATTTCGTCCGTCCCCTCGACACGCTCCTCGGTCTTGCCGCGGCGGGTCCGCCAGAGGGCCAGGATCGAGGTGAGCAGCCCGAGCAGAATCTCGTCGACCAATGGCACGAAGTCCGGGATCACGAGGTCGACGAGGAACAGGGTCGCCGTGATGGCGAGGAGGACCGGAAACCGCAGACCGGTGAGGTAGCGGGTGGCGAGCAGCACGATGGCCTTGGCGGGATTCACGCCTGCCATGCTACCCAGACGCGTCAGGCTTCGCCTTCACAACCCGTCAGCGCTCGACCGACCGAACCGACGTGTTCATCACGTCGATCAGGCCAGGGAAGGAGCTCCCCATGTCGATGGACACGACCACGCTCTTCTTATCGGTCTTGTTCGGTGCGATCGGCGTCGGCCTGTTGACCTACGGCAAACGCTCGGAGCGGCTGCTCCACATGCTCGCCGGCGTCGGGTTGATCGCGTGCCCCTACGTGATCCCCTCGGTCGCGGCCCTTCTGGCCGTCGGCTCCCTGCTCGTCGCGACCCCGTTTCTTGCCGGACGACGCTAGGTGTGGGTTCCATCGACGTTGTTCATCGAAGGTCTCTGAGACGCTGAGCCGGAGTTGATCTGGCAAGGCCGCGATGCGGCCTGGAGTGATTGTATTGACGGATCCATGGAGCGAGTGCTCTCTGCCGGAGCGAGGAGCTGCGGTAGGGCTTGGCGTACGCCCATTCACGCTGGAGCGTCTGGATGAAGCGTTCGGCCTTGCCGTTTGTCTGTGGCGTGTAGGGACGGGTGCGAAGGTGTCGAATGCCCAACTCGTTGCAGAGATCGGCGTGATCTCGAGAGATGTACGCCGAACCGTTGTCGGTCATGACCTGATCGATCATCAACCCCTTGCGTTTGAACCAGGCGACCGCTCGGCGAAGGAACGCCAGAGCAGACTCGCGTCGCTCATCGGGCAGTACTTCCACGTACGCAAGGCGTGTGGCATCGTCGACGCAGACGTGTGCAAACTCCCATCCGATGCCGCGTGACCTCGTGGTTCGATCACGGTTGATCCGATGTCCAACACGCCCGATTCGCCCGAGTTTCTTCGTGTCGATGTGAAGAAGCTCGCCAGGCCGAGATCGCTCGTAGCGTTGAGGATCTTCCTTGGGCTCCAGATCGCGCAGGCGACCAAGCCCGATGCGTTTGAGGATGCTGCTGACCGTCGAGAGGGCCATACGGAGCACGCCAGCGATCCGCTCCGCCGTCCAGCGTCTTCGGCGCAGGCTCTCAATCCGCCGCACGATGCGCGATGACGTGCGGTGCGGTGACCGTTGTGGAGCTGAGGATCTGTCGAGCAGCCCAGCGGTTCCCTCGGAGCGGTACCTGTCGATCCACTTCGCAACCGTGCGAACGGAGACCCCGGCGGCTTCGGCGGCCTCCGCTTGGGTCCAGCCTTTCCGGAGCACTCGGTGAACGACGAGGCGACGGCTGTACGGAGTGGTCTTGGCGTTAGAATGCAGCTTCATTCGTGGGTCCTCTTGAGACGTTGGTGAGTGTGGTTACTCAGCCGATTGTCTCAGAGGCCCTCGAATGAACAACGTCCGTGGGAATCACAGCTAGCGGCGGGCTCAGATCCGCTCCAACGCATCGGGCTCGATCGTGTACGCGTGATCGAGGTCACCCGTGTTGCGGGTCGACGCCGGCTCGAACAGGAGGAGGCGGGTCCCCGGCTCTGCGACTGGTTTGTGCTCGACCCCACGCGGAACGATGAAACACTCGCCCGCGGCAAGCTCGACGACCTCCGTCCGCAAGTGAATCGCCAGCCGCCCCTCGAGCACGAGGAACAGCTCATCTTCCCCTTCGTGCCGGTGCCACACGTACGCCCCCTCGGCGCGCGCGATCTTGACGAGCTGGCCATTCAGCGCGCCGACCACCTTGGGCACCCAGGGATCGGGGACGTGCTCGAACTTCTCGGCGAGGTTGATCTTGGCTGTCACGGTGCGCTCCGCTCATCAAACGCGATCGGCGATCGGTGCCGCCGCTCGTGATACGTTACCGCGACTCGTCGTCTTCAGCACGCACGACGGCGTGCCACGGACAGCGCAGCGTCCGTGCCATCAGCGCCCATCGCGCCGGGGAGTTACACGCCGCTGCGCAAGGGTCGACGCACGGCACGGACGCTTCGCTGTCCGTGGCACCGCCGTTCACCGCGTCCTCGACCGCGTCCAACTCCCCCAACCCCCCAATCTCCACTTCACCCCTGCGCTCTCCCCGCCTCCCATTACAATCGAACGATGGCGACGGAGCGGGCAACCACGACTCCTTCTCGACGCTGGACGCTGCCACGCCTCCTGCGCCCGCACCGTGGCGCGTTGATCGTCGTCGTGCTGCTCCTCGCGCTCCTGGCGTGCGCCAACATGGCGTTGCCGTTCTGCCTGAAGATCCTCGTGGACGACGTGTTCCCCGGCGCCGACGCAGGCGGGCGATGGGAGCTGATCTGGTACATCCTTCCCGGGCTGGCCGTGATCTACGTGCTGCGGAACGCGTTGTTCTTCGCGAGTCGGTTGCTCTCCGCCACCGCGGGCGAGGACGTCTGCTTCCGAATGCGGAGCCGACTCTACGAGCATCTTCAGCAGATGAGCTTCTCGTTCTACCAGTCGCGGCAGGTGGGCAACCTCGGCTCGCGGGTGATGGACGACACGCAGACGATCCTGATGTTCATCCAGCAGCGGCTTCCGGCGTTGATCCTGAACGGCATCATGCTCTGCGTGCTGTTGACGGTGCTCTTCGTCGTCAACTGGCAGCTGGCGATCGTCAGCAGCCTGGTCCTGCCGCTGCACTTCCTGACGTACCGCCACTTCCTCGGGCCGATCAAACAGAGCCACGCGACCGCGCAGGACACGCTCGCGACCGCCTACGGCTCCCTCATCGAGCGTCTGCTGGGAATGGAGGTCGTCAAGAGCTTCGTCGCCGAAAAACGCGAGTGCGCGACCTTCGACAGCACGATTGCGTCCGCCAAGCGTTCGTTTCTTCGCTCGCACAAGTACCTCTTCGCCCAGAAGGTCGCCGCCGACCTGCTCATCGGCATCGCGACGATCGGCCTGCTCGGGTTCGGCGCCTGGCACGTGACGGTCGGCGTGATGACGACCGGCGACTTCTTCATGTTCTTCGGCTACGTCATGATGCTCTACCCGACCGTCCTCGAGACGCTGAGCGGCAGCGGCCACCTCACCCGGGCGCGTGCGAGCATCGATCGCGTCGCCGAGATTGCCGGGACGCACGCATCCGACGCCGGCGTCTTCGACACGACCGCGGCCGCGCCGGTCAGCGTGGTGCGCGGCGCGATCGTCTTCGAGGACGTTCATTTCGCCTACGCCGGCGCCGATCCGGTGCTCGCCGGTGTCTCCCTGGAGATCGACCCCGGCGAGCGGGTCGCGATCATCGGCCCCAGCGGCGCGGGCAAGACGACCCTCGCCAGCATGATCCCCCGCTTCAACGACCCGACGTCCGGCCGGGTCCTGGTGGACGGCGTCGACGTCGCCCGGTGGCCGGTCGGCCCGCTGCGAACGGCCATCGGCATCGCGTTCCAGGAGGTCTTCCTGTTCAACCGCTCGATTCTCGAGAACGTGCTCTACGGCCGGTACGACGCGACCGTCGAGGAAATCATCGACGCGTGCAAACTGACCGGAGCGCACGAGTTCATCGATCGACTTCCGGTCGGCTACGGCTCGACTCCCAACGAACTGGGCGGCCGGTTCTCTCGGGGCGAACGGCAGCGTCTGACGCTCGCCCGCGCCCTCATCAAGAACCCCCAGGTGCTGATCCTCGACGAGGCAACGGCATCGCTCGACGCCTCGGCGTCGGCGGATGTCCTGGAACGCGTCTTCGACCGGATGCAGGGACGCACCGTCCTCGTCATCACCCACGATCAGGAGCTCGCGCGTCTCGCGGATCGCGTGGTCACGATCGACCGCGGGGTCGTCACCAGCGACGTCCTTGCGACAGAAGCGACGGCGTTGCCCGGCGCGTGATGCAACGGAGCCCGGCGACTCCCCAATGAGCTTCGTGATGACCGCGTCCGAACTCGTCTTTCGGTGTCCAGACTGTACGTGTGATCTGCGGCGGCAGCAATCGGCGGGACGCGGTCGCTGCCCGGCCTGCGGCCGCCCGTGGCTCGCCACCGATCTGCCCGAGGCGTGGGCGCAGGAACGACGAATGCAACGCGGCATCCTGGCCACGCTGTGGATTCCCGTCGTCGCCGCGGCCGGCGCGGTGACCGTCGCCTCCACCCGCTGGCTGCTCACGGTCGGGGTCGATCGCGCCCTCGATTTCTTGAGCTCGCCCCCGGTCATGGGCTGCTAGGCCGAGGCCCGGTCCCGCCCGAGGAGCGAGGCGACGAGATCGATCGCGAGCGTCGCCGTGCGATTGCGTTCGTCGAGGATCGGATTGATCTCGACGACGTCGGCCGAAGCGATCAGCGCGCGCTCGGCGATGATCTCCATGAGCAGGTGCGCCTCGCGATACGTCACGCCACCACGGACCGGTGTGCCCACCCCCGGCGCTTCGCGGGGGTCGAGGCAGTCCATGTCGAGGCTGACGTGAATCCGCGCGCAGTGACGAAGGCGATCGAGCGCCTCGTTGGCCACCTTGGCGATTCCCCGCTCGTCGATCTCACGCATCGAGTAGATGCCGGCGCCGCTCTCGCCGAGCTCCACCTGCTCCTGCGGATCGAGACTCCGGATCCCGATGAGCATGACGTCCTGCGCTCGCACCTTTGCTCCGGGGCGGCCGAGGTCGACCATCGCCGGATCCCCTCGACCGGTCAGGGCGGCGAGGGGCATCCCGTGCAGGTTGCCGGTGGGCGACGTCTGGGGTGTGTTGAAGTCGCCGTGCGCGTCGATCCAGAGGACACCGGTCGAACCGTCACCCCGCGTGGCCGCCGCCACCGTTCCGAGGGCGATCGAGTGATCGCCCCCGAGGAAGAGCGGAATGGCCCCCGCGTCGATGACCCGTTGCCCCTCCGCGTACACCGCTTCACAGGTCTCGACGACGGCCGGGAGGAAGTCCATGCCCCCGTCGCCCGGAAGCTGATCGCGGACGGGGATCTTGAGGTTGCCGCAATCCTCGACGGTATACCCGAGGCCCCGAAGGTGGTTGTCGAGGCCCGCGTACCGCACCGCGCTCGGGCCCATGTCGACGCCGCGACGTGATTGCCCGAGGTCCATGGGAATGCCGATGATGCAGACGGTCCGACTCACACGCGACCTCCGGGCCGGGAGTATACCGGCCCGTGCCGAGGCCGCGGTCAGGGGCTCGGGGGGCGTGACGCGTACCGCCGGATCTCGACGAAGCCGTCCGTCGTTCCGGCGCTCCGCGCCTCGAGCGCGACGGTGTCCGGCCCCCCGGCGTCGCACGGAGCGGACCGGCATCGTGCGTGCTACCGTACGGCCGCTCCACAGGCGGTTTGTCTCTCCCGGGGAGTCAGTGGTGTCCGAGTCCGTGACGAGCATCCTCAAGGAACGATTCGGACTGCACCGGCTTCGCCCGATGCAGAAGCAGATCATCGAGCGCGTCATGGGGGGCGGCGATGCGCTGGTGGTGATGCCCACCGGTTCGGGCAAGAGCCTCTGCTACCAGCTTCCCGCCCTCGCCATGCCCGGCCCCGGCGTCACGCTGGTCTTCAGCCCGCTCATCGCGCTGATGGAAGATCAGGTCGCGGCGCTCAAGAGCAAGGGCATCGAAGCGGAGTACATCAACAGCACGCTCTCGAAACGCGAGCGGGAGCGGCGGGGCAAGCGGCTCGCCGCCGGTGAGTACGAGCTCATCTACGCCACGCCCGAACGCATGACGAAACCCGAATTCGTCGAGGCGCTCGCCGCGGTCGAGGGCGGCGTGAAGCTGCTCGCGGTCGACGAGGCCCACTGCATCTCCAAGTGGGGCCACGATCTGCGACCGGCGTACCAGCGGGTCGGCGAGTTTCGCAAGCAGCTGGGTGCCCCCCCGACGATTGCGCTCACCGCCACCGCGACCGCTCGGGTGCGGCGGGACATTCTGCGTTCTCTCGGGCGGCGGCCGGAGTCGATGCCGCTTTTCGCAACCGGAATCGAACGACCGAACCTCGCGATGAGCGTCATCCCGGTGTGGGACGAGGACAACAAGGTCGAGGAGATCAAGGCGATCGCCGGCACCGCGACGCGGTCGCGGGGCACCGGCATCGTCTACTTCGCGCGAATCAAGGATCTCGACGCGATGATCGCCCGCGTCCGCCCGCTGCTCCCCAAGCGTCAGTTCGCGATCTACCACGGGCAGCTCGCCGCCCGCGACAAGAAGCTCATCTACGAGGAGTTCATCGAGGCAACCCCCGCCGACGGGCTCATCCTGTTTGCGACGAACGCCTTCGGCATGGGCGTCGACAAGCCGGACATTCGCTTCATCATCCACGCGCAGCTTCCGGGCAGCGTCGAGGCGTACTACCAGGAAGTCGGCCGGGCCGGTCGCGATGGCCGACCCTCCCGCTGCGTGCTTCTCTACGCGCCCGACGATCTGGCTATCCAGCAGCAGTTCGTCGAGTGGGCGAACCCGTCGGCGGATCTGCTCGTTCGCGTCGCCAACGCCATCGAGCACAGCCCGCACGCGGACTTCGACGTCGAAGAGCTGCAGCTTCTCGTCTCCGGCCGGGCGCGGACGGACGCCCGCGGCCAGCTCGAGTACGCGCTCACCGCGCTCGCCAAACGCGGCGTCGTCGAGCCCACCCGGCGGATCAGCCGCTACCGCTTCGTCCGAACGTTGCACCACGCCGAGGTCGACCCCAAGGCGCTCGAGCGAAAGAAGCAGCATGACCTGCGGCGTCTGCTCGACGTCGTGAAGATGGCCAAGAGCGACGACCTCCGGGCTTTCGTCAACCACTACTTCGACCTCGACGACGGCAAGCCGAAGACCGGGCGAGGTGGTGGCGGGCGACGACGCCGACGACGTGGCCGACGGCCGGCCCGCGACGGCCACGTCAAGCCCCGCGACGGCCGCGTCAAGCCCCGCGACTCCGCGAGCCCGCCCGGCGTCGAGACGGATGGAAAGAAGAAGAGACGGCGACGGCGACGGCGTCGCGGCGCGACCGGGGATGCGAAGCCCCCGACCGCGGGACGCCCGCCGAAGACGGTTGAGGGCGACGCGCCGAAACGGAAACGGCGTCGGCGACGGCGACGACGGAAACGCCGGGAGGAGTAGCGTGACCGGGGCCGGGGCCGGGGCCGGGGCCGCGTCCGTGACCGTATCCGCGTCCGTGTCCGCGTCCGTGGCCGTGGCCGTGGCCGTGGCCGCGTCCGTGTCCGTGTCCGTGTCCGTGTCCGTGTCCGTGGCCGTGGCCGCGCCCGCGCTGGCGGCGTGAGTCCATATCATCCACCGCATGCACGTCCGTCTGATGAAGTCGTTCTCGTTCGAAGCCGCCCACTTCCTCCCCGGCTTCCCCGACGGGCACAAGTGTCGCCGGATGCACGGTCACTCCTTCCGTGTCGACGTCTTCGTCGAGGGGCGGATCCCCGATGGCCAGCACCACCTCGTGGACTACGGCGAGATCAAGGACGCCATCCGTCCGATCCGCGCCCAGCTCGACCACTACCTGCTCAACGAGATCCCCGGACTCGAACATCCCACGAGCGAGGTGATCGCCGCGTGGATCTGGGAGCGGCTCGCCCCCAGCCTGCCGCTGCTCGCGGAGATCCACGTGCACGAGACGTGCACGAACCGCTGCGAATACCGGGGGCCCCGCGTTTCATGAACATCTGGGTGACGCGGCCGGGGCCGACGCCGGCGACGATCGATCTCATGCCGCACTCTGGCGGGACGCGGCAGGGCGTCTGGGCCACGGGCAATCCGCTTGCGGACGGCTGGACGCCGGACGCCACCGCGACGCCGATCCTGGTGATGGACGCCGGTTCGCTGGCAGACGACCCGCTCACGCCGCATCCTGCGAACTGGCTGCGTCCCGGGCGGGCCGCCCTCGACGCCGTCGTCGCCCGCACGGTGGCGGAGATGAACGCGGAGCGGCTCTGTCTTCGCCCGCACTGCCGGCAGGTTCTCAGCGATCTTCCCTCCTGCCGGGCGTTTCAGAACGACCATGCGCCGGACAGGATCGGGGTTGCCCTCGCGCCGGCGGCGATGCTCGAGCCGTCGATGGTGGACGATCTCGACGAACATCTCGAACGGCTCTTCGCTCCCGGTCCCGATCTGTGGTCGATGGTGTTTCTCTCCGACGTCCGCTGTCCGAGCGGCGGCGTGATCGAAGCCGGGCCGCTCGGGTCCGGGACGCTCCCTCGGGAGACGGTCCGGCGTCACCTGGCGCCGTTCGTGGCAGCCGGGACTCCGATCGTCATCGAGGGGGAGGACGTCGCCGGTCAGGTTGCGTGGCTCTCGGGGGCGGGTGGGTTGTGAGGTCGCCGGGGATCGGCTCCAATACGCTCCATGGCCACCCCCGTGCTCGACCATCCCGACCTGCCGCGGCTCAAGGCGGCGTTCCCCGATGTGAAGTTCCTGGCGAGCGAGTACCGCGGCCAGACGACGGTCGTCGTTCCGGCGGACGCGCTGCATCGCGTGATGCGTTTGCTGCACGATGATCCGGCGTGCAACTACGACTTCCTCAGCGACGTCACGGCGGCCGACTACCTCGGGTACCCATCCCGGACGCCGGGGCGTTTCGCGGTCGTGTATTTGTTGCTCAGCACGAATCACGGGCGTCGGCTGACCATCAAGACCTACCTCGATCCGTCGGTCGACACGCTCGGGAACGAGCTCGACCCGGCGTTGATCGTGCCGTCCGTCACCGACATCTGGCCCGGGGCCGAGTGGCGGGAGCGTGAGGTGTTCGACATGTACGGCATCCAGTTCCGCGATCATCCCGATCACCGCCGGATCCTCACGTGGGAAACATATCCGGCGTTCCCGCTCCGGAAAGATTACCCGTTGCGGGGGCGGGGGGAACGCGAGCGGTATCGGGTGATGCCCCGCGACGCGAGGTAGTTTTGAGCGCTCCGTAGCGGCTGCGCCGCACACTCGCTGTGGCGTGGCGGTCGCGGTATCCGTCCTCTGGACGCTCGGCACGCACACTCGCTGGGGCGGGGCGGTCGATGGAAGCGTCCTCTGGACGCGGAGGGCTGAGCGACCGGCTGCCCGCGGGATGCTCGGACCTCGGGCACCGCGTCAGATCGAACAACCCCTACAGCTTCACGAGCTTGACGCCGGGGGCGCCGAATTCGCCGTTGACCGTCCGGGGGCGGTTCGATCAACGGCGTATGAAGTTCGACCCGCAATCCAACCGAGTGCCGGACACGGATCCCGCGATTGCCACCCAGACGCCGCCGGACGGTGGGTTCCCCTGGGGCCCCCTCCTGCTGGGATTCGTCGTGCTGCTGGGCGCCGGGGCCGGTTGGTTCTGGATCACGGCGCCTCCCGACCACCCGCTGCTCGAACCGCTTCGCGCCTCCCGCGCCGTCGCCACCACGCCCGCGCCGGCGGTGACAGCGGACCCGCTCTACGCGGGCCCGATTCCCGCGCCGGCGGAGGGGTGGACGCGTCTGCACAAGTCCGCGCAGGCGCGGGAGGCGGTGGACCAGGCGCGTGAGATGATGGCCGTCGGCCGGTACGCCGACGCGTTGCCGCATCTCGAGGACGCGGTCACCCGGGATCCCGCGTCCTCCGACGCCCACTACAACCTCGGCCTGGCGTACGTCCGGCTCGGCCGGCACGACGACGCACGACGCGAAACCGAGCGGCTCCGAGCGCTCGATCCCAATCTGGCCAACATGCTGGCCAACCTGACCCGCTGAGGCCCAAGGAGCACGCTGTGGCACTGTTCGTGGATGAGCGAAAGATCAAGGCGGCGTGCTCGTCGATGCATCAGTTCATCCCCGCGGTGAAACGCATCTTCCCCGGCGAGGTCCAGCCGCACCTGCTGGAATCGGCCCTCGTGTACATGTACCTCTCCGTGGCGCGTGAGATCTTCTCACGTCGCTTCGTCGAGCGGCTGGATGCCGGAATCCGGAACGGCCTGCGTTTCAACACACCGGCCGAGGCCCACCGCCGCGTGGCGTGGATCACGGCCCGGGTCGACACGCTGCTGACCACCGAGGACCCGCTGCTGTTTCCCGGGGCGACGATCTCGCCGTACGAACACGGGGTTCGTTGCATCGTTCGCACCTTCCTCGACGAGGGAGGGTTCTCTTCCGAGGACTCGGAGCTGGTGCGTGACACCTTCCTGCCCACGGACGAGGCGTTGACCGCCCTGCGCCGGCACATGTCGGGTATCAAGAAGCAGAATCCCTATCTGTTCCGGTGAATCAGCGTCCGCCCGCGGACAGCGTCCGCAACGGACCGGGCCGGAATTCGATGCTCCGGCTTGACCGCCGCCCGGCCGGGGGCTGCAATGGACCCGGGACACGGGAGCTCCGGTGGGCGAACTGCACGTCAGAAAGCGTCTTCGAAACGTCGACCCGATCTCGCTGGTCGGTGGTACGCCCATCACGATCGGGCGGTCGTCGAGCAACCGGATCGTGTTGCCCTCCAACGCGGTGAGCCGGAAACACTGCGTGATCGAGCTGGCCGACGGCCGCCCGCGTCTGCGTGACCTTGGCTCCCGCGGCGGAACGCGGGTCAACGGCGAGACCGTCAAGGAAGCCTGGCTCGCGAACGGTGACGTCATCGTGATCGGACGCTTCGAGCTGGTCTACGAGGATCCCGACGCGGCATCGCCGCCGACCCCGGAGGCGATCTCCATCTCGGACCCGGCGGCGCCCGTCGACACGGACACCGACTCCGACGCGACTCCCGACGTCCACCCCGACTCCGCGGCCCTCGCGTCGGCCCGGGCCGAGATCGACGAGCGTCGGGTCGAGCTGGAGACGCTCCAAGGCGATCTCGACCGACGCGTGGCCGAAGTCGCCGCCCGTGAGGACGCCGTCGCGTCCCGGGAAGAGACGCTGGAGACGGCCCGCCGCGTCGCTGACGAACGCACCCCCGATCCGGACCGCCAGGCCGCGGAGGCATCGGCGCTCCAGACACGTCTGGACGCCATCGCGGCGCGCGAAGAGGCCGTGGCCACGCTGGAAGGCACGCTCGACGACACGCGGCGCGAGCTCGACGAGCAGCGGGCGGCGCTCGCCGCCGACGCCGAGGCGCGACTGGAGGCGCAGGAAGAGATGCTCGCGGCTCGGGAGGAGGAGATCGCGGCCGATCGCGTCGCAATCGACGAAGAAAACAAGCGGCTCGAGGCCGATCGGCAGAAGCGTGAGAGCGAGCGGCAGGAGCTCGAGTCGGTCCAGGCGGCGGCCGCGGCGGCGGGCGCTGCGCTCGAGGCGCGTCAGGCCGAGCTGGAGCAACGCGAGCGGGCGTTGGCCGCGGAGCGGGAAACGCTCGACGCCCGAACGCGGGCTCGGGAAGCGGAGGCGGCCGAGCTGGTCTCGCGGCTCGAGGCAGCCGAGGTCACGCGGGCAGAGAGCGTCGAACGGGCGGCCTCCGCGGTGCGGGAACGAGAAACGCTTCAGCCGGAGATCGAGTCGTTGCGGGCGGAGCAGGCATCGACGGCGGCGGAACTGACCGCGTTGCAGTCCCACGTCGCGTCCCAGCAGCAAAGCATCGGCCGCCTCGACGCCGAGCGCAAGGCGTTGCTCGAGGAGCGGTCCCATCTGGCGACCGCGATCACGGAGCTGCGGTCGGCGATCGCCACGGTCGTCCAGGCGGCCCAGCGTCTCCAGGCCACGCGGCACCGCGTGCGTCAGCTGGAGACGCGGTGGATCGACACCGACGAAGCGATGAACGCCGTCGACGCCGCGGGAGCAACGCCCGACTCGGACCTGCTCGCGCGTCACGCGACGCTGGCGACCGAGCTGGAGAACGCGCACGAGGATCGCGAGGAGGCGACGAACGCGCTCGAGGCGACCCTCGCGCAGCTCGCCCGCACTGCCGGCCCGATCGAGGCGCCCCGCCCGTGGCGGGGCGTGCCGACCGACGGAGGCGGGGCGGACGTGAAGGGACCGTTCGGCTGGCTCAAGCGGGGACGCAGCTAGCGAGACAGAAGCGCCAGCGGACCGGTGCCACGGACAGCGAAGCGTCCGTGCCGTGCGTCGCCCGTCGCAAAGGGGCGTCACGCTCCCCTCCGC
>JABDLI010000079.1 GCA_013003065.1 Phycisphaerales bacterium
GGACGCGGCCACGGACGCGGACACGGTCACGGCCACGGACGCGGCCACGGCCGCGGACACGGACGCCTCTACACCCGTACCGCCTCCGTCACCGGCCACCCCCCCGCTCCCACGAGCGGCACGAACCGCACCGGGCCGAGATCGCGTTCGCGGAACTCATCATCCGCGAGACGACGCACGCACGAGAGCCGTTGCTGACGCCGGTGCGCAACCGGGATCACGAGCCGGCCGCCGACCGTGAGCTGCTCGCGCAGCTCCGGGGGTACGCGGGGGCCGCTGGCCGACACCATGATGCCTTCGAACGGCGCCGCGTCGGGCCAGCCGAGCGAGCCGTCACCGCAGCGAAGCGCGATGTTGGACAACCCGAGCGCGTGGAAACGCTCCTCGGCCTCCGTCGCGAGACGGGGGTTGCGTTCGACGGTGTAGACCTGCCCGGCCACGAGGCTGAGGATCGCGGCGGCGTAGCCGGACCCGGTGCCGATCTCGAGCGCGCGATCACCGGGGCGCAGACACAGGGCCGACGCCATCAGCGCCACGACGTACGGCTGGGAAATCGTCTGACCGTCGCCGATCGGCAGTGGGGTGTCGCGATAGGCCGCGTGGGCCAGATCGACGGGCAGGAACGCCTCGCGTGGTATGGTCTTCATGGCCTCGAGCACCGCCGCGTCGCGGATGCCGCGGGCGTGCAGTTGCTCGTCCACCATTCGGAGCCGGAGCCGTTCGTACCTGTTCACGCGACATTCTAGGGAGCGCGGATTCCTCCCCGGACGAAGCGGATGTGCCGTTCTCGACCGATTGCGGCGGATTCCGGGAAACGACCGGACGCTCGGCCCGAACAAGCCATCGCGAACGCCCATGGCAGTGAGCCACATTTGTCGGTGCGGATCGGAGCTTGCGCGCGTGCGCGCGACGAGGGAGCCCCGCTATGGCCTGTGGATGGTGCGGTGTCCCGCGTGCGATGCCGTCGTGACCCGATCGAGCGTGGAACGACGCACGCATCGCCGCAGGCGGACCCGCGTCGCGATCGCGTTGCTCGCCCTGGCGGCCCAGCTCGTCCTCTTTTGCGGACTGAGCACGATCATCCTTCTGACCTGCTTCGAATACGCCTCGGTCCTCGCCGGCACGAGGGAGATGCTGCGTGCGCACCTGTTCTTCGCGCCGGTCGCGTTCGTGGCGTTGCCGGTGACGCTGGGCGTCTGGACGACGCTCGGGCTCGGGCACGTTCCCCGCGGCGTCGCGCGGGGAGCCGTCGCGACGCTGCTCGCGTTTCTGCTCCTGGGCAACTCGCTGCTCGTCGCCGGTTCCCAATGGGCCGGGCCCGGCGCACTTCCCAGCCCCGAGATCGCCGGTCGGTTCGTCGCGCTGGGGGTCATCATCGTGGTGTCGTGGTGGGCGACGCCCGTGGCGCGACTGCTTCACGCCCTCTTCAACCGCCTGCGTCGTGACGGCATGCGGTGGCGACGACGCTGGCGGCGACGACGGAGGGCCGTCGCGTGAACGACCGACACGACTCCGATTCGAAACCCGGTGAGATCCTGTCGATCATCGCCACCGATCGTCTCTGCCGCCGCTGCGGGTACAACCTCGTTGGCCAGGGCGTGAGCCGGGAGCCGCACTACGGGCTTCTGGTGGCGCGGTGCCCCGAGTGCGGTCAGGTGGCGGACGTGCTGGAATACCCGACGCTCGGACGATGGGCGGCGCGGTGCACGACCCTGCTGATCGCGTTCTGGTTCATCGCGTTGGTCGGCATGCTGTTTCCCACCGGCGCGGCGACCATCGCGTTTCCGCTCGCGATCGCGGAGGGTTCGGCCCGTTCGTACGAGCGATTCCTGGAGGTCGAGCACACACAGTTCGAGCAACGCGTCACGGCGGGCGAGATCACCGCGGCCGACACGCAGTTCCGGACGTGGTGGACGACGCATCACGACCGGCGCATGCCGTGGCAACACGCCATCGACTGGCAGATCGGCGTGGTGCTCTTCCCGGCGTCGCTCGTCCTCTTCGCCCTCGGCTGGTTCTGGTCGATCGCGTTGCTCGGGCTGCGGCGAAAATGGTTGCTTCTCTTCGGGCTGATCGTCCTCGCGTTCGCGGCGGTGATCGTCGGCGTCGAGTGCGTCGACTGGCTGGACGACCCGCCGACACGGGCATGGCGGGCGGCGCGGTCGGCGATCGCGCCTCCCGTCGCCGGGATCGTGCTCGCGTACCTGTCGTTGCCGCTGGCCGCCGGCCTGCTCTTCGGCCGGCCGCTGACGCGGACCCTCGTGCGCGGGTTGCTGCCGGTTCGGCTGTCGGGGGCGCTCGCATTCCTCTGGCTGGCGGACGGCCGGCGTCCCCCCGCCGGGCGGGCGGGGGCCGTGGCTACTCCAGATCGGGATTGATGAGCTCCGCCAACGCGCCCACCCGCCTTCCGGTGAGCTCGGCGTGCTTCATCAGGTACTGCATCACCGTGGTGATCACGACCGCGTGCGACCACGTGAGCGGACTCACCGAATACGGCTCGCCCGTCGTGGGGTGATACTGCTCCGCCAGGACGCCGGAGGACAACGCGCGTTGCTGCGTCCACTGGAGGTACTCGAGGGCCGGGGCGAGCTCTTCCTCGGTTTTCGCGACCTCGATCGCATGCTGCGCGAGCCAGAGCGTGCAGATCACCCAGGGGTTGCCGGGGATTCGCTCGATGTCCTCGCGTTCGACCTGCTGGTAGTAGTCGCGTTCGTAGCGGGCCACGCCGCCGATGGGCGTATCGATCCAGAGGCGGTCGCGAATCGCCTTCATCTCGGCGACGACCGCGGGGTCATCGGCCGGCAACGCTCCGAACGCGAAAACCCCGTAGTTTGCGGCGTCCACCGTCATGTCGAGGCGGTAGGTGCCGTCCTCCGTCGGCGTGGCCATCCGCGCGAACCGCTGCTGCTCGGGCACCCACAGGTGCCGCATGAGCGCGCCCCGCATGCGTTCCGCGCCTTCCTTGAACCGGGCGGCGTTGTCCATCGCCCCCATGTCGCGTGCGAACCCCGCCGCGGCGTCGAGCGCGCCGATCGTGGCGCCGACCGTGAACGTGTGGACGCCGCGCCGCTCTTCCCAGAGATCCCAGCTCGGCCGCGGCAACCCGTTGTGATCCTGATGCTCGAGCATCCAGTTCGCGGGATCGACGACCAACGGGTTGTACAGGGACTTGATGAACTCGACGTCGCGAAAGACCAGGAAGTGCTCGCGGAGCGCCCAGATCACGAGCGCCGTCTCGTCCTGCTGGATCGGCAGCACCGTCTGCCCGTCGAGGATACGCGGGTGCCAGCTGGAGGCGAGCGTTCCCGTGGGGTGATACTTGTGCAGGAAGTACCCGCGGTCGCCGATCACCCGCTCGCAGAAGCGGAAGAAGGCCCGGCTCAGCTCGCCGTGGCCGGCCAGCACGAGGGCATAGGCGACCAGGGCACCGTCGCGGGGCCAGACGTAGGAGTACGTGTCGCCGGCAAAGTGCGTGATGTCCGAGTCGTTCGCGGCGATGATCGCCCCGCCGTTGTCGATCTGCGTGCGCATGATGAGCTGACTGCGCATGTAGAGATCGCGGATGGGCTCGGGCAGCGGCGAGAAGTCCACCGGCTCCTTGCAGGCCCACAACCGCCAGTAGGCCTCCGTGCGGGTCATCATCCGCTCGGCCGTCTTGGTGAGGATCTTCTGGTTGAGGGCCTGGATTTCCTCGTAGGAGTCGCCGGCGGCCAGCCAGTAGATCACGTGGGAGGAGCCGCCGGCGGAGAGGTGCAGGTTGAACCCCACCGTCGAGTCGACCGAGCCCTGCGCGATCGCGTTGTGGCTGAGGTGACCGTCCTCCGCGTCCCGCCACGTGCCCTCGGCGCCACCGATGCGTTTGGCGCCCGTCGCGAAGTGGTCGATCCCGCACTTGCGTTCGTCGCACCCGTTGATGAGGAAATACACGTCGTCCTTGTAGTGGACGAGACCGCCGAGGTCGGGGTCGTACGCGACCGTATCGCCGACGGGCGATCCGCCCAAGGACAGATCGTGATGAAAGAACACACGCACGTCGCGGGCGGTGTCCGTGAGATCCGTCACGACGATGCGACGAAAGTACACCGGGCTGTGGTAGTCGACGGCGTCGTGACAGATGAGCTCGAGCCCGAGCTTCTCGTGACGCAGCGTGACCTCCGTCACCATCGTGTCGGGCTTGTAACGCAGATCGCGTTGCCAGTCGGCGTCTTCGATCCAGGCGAACTTGCCGTCGACCCAGACCCCGAACCGCTGCACGTGGCCCCCCGTGTGGTTGGGCAAGCCAACCCACGGGTAATAGACGTCACGCAGCCGGTAGTCCTGGTCGAAAGCGATCAGCAACGAGCCGTTGCCGACGGGAATGTTGCGGGGCATGGCGGTCTCCGTCCCTACCGTAGGCCGGATCAGCCGGCCATCGCGGGCACGGGCCGGCTTCCGACGCCGTCGTCGGCCCCGCCGAGGGCGGCGATCCGGTCCCGGACGTCGCCGACGAAGGTCACTCGGATGCCGAAGTTCTCACCCACCTTGACCGCCCGGCCCAGCCCGACGGGCTTGTTGCTCACCAGGATCTCCAGCTCCTCCTCGGCGTGCTTGGGCAACTCGATGATGGCTCCGGGGGCGAGGTTCAGCACATCCCCCACCGGCATCGACCGGGAGGCGATCTGGACGCTCACGGGCACCTCGATCTTGAGGATGGCTTGAAGGTCGGCGGGCATCCCTGTGGTATCGGCCCACCGCCCCAGCCAGGTTGAGTAAGGGAGCGGACCAGCGCGCGAGCGCCCGACCCAACCTGCACGAGCGGCATGGACGCCGCCGGTCCCCACGCAGCAGAGGACTACGTCCGGGTGCCACGGACAGCGAAGCGTCCGTGCCGTCAGCGTCCATCGCGG
>JABDLI010000096.1 GCA_013003065.1 Phycisphaerales bacterium
AACGCGTCGTCGAAACGCTTCGGGTAGAAGGCCATCTCCTTCGTGCCGATGCGGATCGACTCGACGCCGGCCTCGGCCAGCGCCGCGAGCCAGGCGGCGATCTTGTCGTTGTTGAGCACCATCGGATCGCCGCCGGAGAGGAGAATCTCCCGCAGCTTCTCCCGACCGCTCTCGGGGTGGACGCCGCCGTTGCCGGCGACCAGCTCGTTGTGGGCGCGGATGTACGCCGTGATCTCGGGGATCTGCGCGAGCCCCTTCTTCGCGACCGTGCCGTCCTGCCGCTCGATCTCCTTCCGCGCGATGAGCTCCTCGCGGTAGCAGAACCGGCAGTGGGCCGAGCACGTCGAGATGACGTACATGAGACCCATCTCGTATTTGTGGAGCAGGCCCTCGACCGGGCTGTAGTCCATCTGGTAGCCCGGGTCCTCGGAGCCCTGGAGGTCGTTCGTCTCGGCCGGGCTGGCCTTGACGATGCGCTGGAGCGCCGGGCTCCGCTGGGCCAGCTCGTAGTAATGACGCGTGACCTTGACCGGCATCCGGTTCTCGACATCACGCTCGCCGCCCTTCAGCACGCGGAGCGCGACGATCTCGTCGCCGCCGTAGAAGTCGAGCATGTCCTGCGGCGCCTTCTCGTCGAAGAAGGGCTTCAGTCCATTGATGATCTGACGCTCGTGCTTCGTGTTCTCGACGCCGTCGAGAAAGGCCTGTTCGCGGTCGGTGCGGACGTAATCCGGTCGCTTGATCACGGTCGAAGCTCCATCACGGGCCCGGCATTTTGTAAGTGCACGTACAGTCGATCGGTGTTATTGTAACAAAACGTCCAGGAGAGGCCAACGGTGTCCATCGAAGAACTGATCGCCTCCGTGAATGACCGGCTGACGCCGACCGAACGGCGGATCGCCGAGGCAGTCGCCGCCGACCCCTCGCTGCTCGCGTTCGGGACCGTCTCGGACCTGGCCGACCGGGTGGGGGCGAGCCCCCCCTCCATCGTCCGTTTCGCGGCAAAACTTGGATTCGGCGGCTTCCGGGATCTCCAGAGCCGGGCCCGGGACGGCGTGTCACGGCAGCTGGCGTCTCGCCCCGGGCACCGCGTCCGACAGCCCCACGGGTCGGTGGCCCCGGTCCGCGGTGCGGTCCTGGACGCCGTCCAGGCGACGTTCGAGACGCTCGACGAGCCGACGCTGGAAGCGATCGCCCAACGCCTGGTGCAGGCTCGGAACGTCTGGATCCTCTCCGGCGAGACGGCGCGGGTGGGCGCCCAGACGCTCCGGAGCGGCCTGGCCATGGTCCGGCCGCACGTGACGCTGGTCGAAGAGCACGACGTCGGCCGCGACCTCAGCGACGCCGACTCGGACGACGCGGCGGTCGTCTTCGACTTCGCCCGCTACCGCCGCAGCTCGACGACCGCGGCCCGCATGCTGGCAAAGCTCGACGTGGAGATCATCGCGATCACCGACGGCCCGCTCTCCCCGCTCGCCTCGCTCGCGCGGACGTGGGTCGGCCTCGGCGTCCCGGCGGTCGGCCCGTTCGACAGCTCGGTCCCGGCCGTCATCGCCGCGGAGCTGATCGTCGCAGAGGTCGTCCACCAGCTCGGCGACACCGCCCGCGAGCGTATCGACCAGCTCGAGACGCTGTGGGAAGCAACGGGCACGTTCTTGCGTTACACGCCGCGGCGAGAGCACCGCCCGCGTACGCGTACGCGAACACGCTGACCCGACCCACGGACGCGGACACGGACACGGACGCGGACGCAAACGCGGACGCGGACACGGACACGGACACGGACGCGGACACGGACGCGGACACGGACGCGGACACGGACGCGGACGCGGACACGGACACGGACGCGGACACGAATGCCACGTAGTTAGCTCACAAGCTCTGCCACGGCACGACGTTGTCGCCGTCGTGGCGACGTGAGGAGGCGGTAGTGCTTGGGCCGCCTCTTTACGGCGCGTTCGTATGGATGCCGGTTCCGCTTTGCGTTGACAACGAATACGGGAAGCTCATCGAGGTTCCAACCGGACCGGGCCAGATGCCGTACGACATCGAGAAGACCAATGCGATCCGGAGGGACGCCTTGCTGGAGGCCCGCCTGGACCATGACGGCTCGAACAAGGTTGTAGACGATGCAGTGCATGAGCAGTTCCCTGCGGATCATGTCCTCTGATCTGCACCGCAACACGTCCATCCGCAGCGTGTCTTTGAGATGCCGATAGCACGTCTCGACCTCCCACCGATCGCCGTAGAGATCGGCGACATCGGCAACGGGATACTCGCCTGGATCGAGCAGAGTCGTCATGAGCGTGATGGTCTGCGTGCGATACCCGTTGGCAACGACCTGGTACCGGATCATCCGAACGGTCAGCGACTTTGGGAGTGCAACGAACTCGGCAAGGCTCATCCACGGGGGACGGTTCCGTGGTTTCTTCAGCTCAACGATTCGGTCGTCCTTATCAATCCGTCGACCCCGACGGAAGTCGGCCCTCCGCGATTGATGCAACCTCGTGACGACATCGACGCCATGCTGGCCAAGGAGGACGAACAGTGAGTAGGACGCGTAGGCACGGTCCCCAACGAGCACATCGCCGCGTCGCAACCACCGGAACAACTGACGCACGACACGCATTTCGCTCGTGTACAGCGGATTGACGAGCAACTCGAGCAAGAGCCCACTGGGGCGATGGAAGAGCCCGACGACATTTGCGACCGGGAAGCCACACCCTTTCGCCTGACCCGATGGCTGGCCAAAGCCGCGTTGGAGATCCGGCGTATCTGGCATCGAAAACGAAGACCCGTCGGCGAGAAAGACACGATGGCCACGCCACCGTTCGCATGCGTGGTCCATCGAATCCAGCAGCCGACGTACGACCAGCTTCGCAAGCGACTGAAAGACGCGAAGGGGAATCCGCTTGCGAGCTTGGCAGTAACCCCCATCCGTGACCTTGACGTCGGACAGGAGGCGTACTGCCTCAGTGCAGGCGGTCCGATTGAGGATCTGCAGCGCGAACATCCACACGGTCGGAGTCGGCCCGAGTGTTCGTTCACGCCACTGATGGTTACCGAGCTGACAGGCCTTCTCGATGATGCCAGCGCTCATCGACGCGCCGATGTCCAGCTTGAGTTCGTCGACGATCGAGGCGATACTGCGGGTCATCCGTGACCTCCTGTTTTGATGCTTTGGTTCGCACCACCATTTAAAACAGGAGGTCCTTTTCGCGCAAGTCCTCATAAGGCGCGCTGACAAAACGGCTTACGTCTAACTACGTGGCATTCGTGTCCGCGTCCGTGTCCGCGTCCGTGTCCGTGTCCGCGTCCGTGTCCGCGTCCGCGTCCGTGTCCGTGTCCGCGTCCGCGTCCGTGTCCGTGCCCGGGGCCGCGTCGGGGGCCGTGTCCGTGCCCGTGCCCGTGTCCGTGCCCGTGTCCGCGGCCGCGTCCGAGTCCGGGGCCGGGTCCGTGTCCGTGTCCGCTTCCGGGTCCCGGGTCCGCGCCCGCTCCCACCGTCCGAGAAGTTCCCGCCACTTTGCCGAAACCGCACTCCCGGGATGAACCGATAAGGACGTGGCGTCACGGCCAACTGCGCGCGGTGCGTGTGCGTGGCGTTGAGCTGCGCAAACCGTGCGCTTCGACGAACCCACTCGAACGGGACGATGGCACGATGAACCCTGCACGAAAATCGGTCCGCTCCGCGACCTCCCTGACCCTGCTTGCGTCACTTGGCGTGCTCGGGGGTTGTCACGTGGACTCGTTCTTCAATCCGTCGGTGACCGGCTACTGGGAAGCGCAGCCGACGACGATCCCGATCCTCGAGCGGATCGACGTGATCGAGAAGTCCGACGACGCCTGGGGGCAGACCACGGCCGTGACGCCGGAGGACCTCATCCCCAGCGATCTCGCGTACAAGATCTCGCCCGGCGACATCGTGACCGTCCAGATCTTCGAGCTGTACGCGACCGGGGAGTGGTCGGGTGCGACGCGGCGGATCGACGCCGGTGGCCTGCTGCGGGTGCCCGAGTTGGGCGACATTCCGGCCGCCGGCCGCACCGCGCAGGAGATCGAGGACGACATCGAGACGATACTGCGGGGTGATCTCATTGCACGGCCGCAGGTGCAGGTCGTGGTCGAGCAGGGCGGGGCGTTCAACTACACCGTGTACGGGCTGGTGGCCGGTCCCGGTCTCTACCAGCTCCAGAACCCCGACTTGCGTCTGCTCGATGCCCTTGCGATCGCCGGCGGCATTCCCAACGGCGTCGAGAACGTCTACGTCATCCGGCAGGTCGAGCTGAGCGACGAGGTCATTCCGCGGTATCGCCAGAGGGGGAGCGGCGATGCCTCGTCGCCCACGCGACCAGCGGACGATCCGCCCGTCGACATCGAAGACCTGATCGATCAGCTCGAGGATCCCGCGTCCCAGCCGGACTTCAACCCCGGCGTGCTCCGCCAGGACGGCGAGCCAATCATCGACATCGAGGACCTGCAGCCGGTGCGTTCGACGGCCCAGCCGTCGGTGGACATCGACCAGCTCCAGCGGCAGCAGCCGCCGGGGGCCACCGGGTCGTGGGTCTACGTGGAAGAGCGTGGCGAGTGGGTGCGGGTGGCCGGGGCCGATGACGCCGCCGGGACCGCCACGGCCGAGGAAGTGCCGTTCTACGTCGAGCGGATCATCGAGGTGCCGGTCGACGGCCTGAACCGCGGGCAGAGCAAGTTCAACATCGTCGTTCGGCCCAAGGACCGGATCTTCGTCCAGCCGCCACCGGTCGGTGTCGTGTACATCGACGGGCAGATCAACCGGCCGGGCACCTTCAACCTGCCGCCGAGCGGGATCACGCTCAGCCGTCTGGTCGCCGCGGCCGGCGGGCTCGGGCAGTTGGCGATTCCGGAGCGGGTTGACCTGATTCGACGCGTCTCCGTCAACCGTGAGGCGGCGATCAGCGTCAACCTCGGAGCAATCCGGCACCGGACGGAGCCGGACATTCTCCTGAAGCCCGACGACCACGTGATTATCGGAACCAACTGGGCCGCGACGCCGCTGGCCATCATGCGCAACGGTTTTCGGGCCACGTACGGGTTCGGCTTCCTCCTGGATCGCAACTTCGGCAACGACGTCTTTGGTGCTCCGCCGGTCAACCGCGACTTCCAGTAAGGCGACCGAGCCCGCTCGGCTCCGGCCGTGGCGGCACATCCTTAGAGAATGTGCGAACCCCGCCGCAGGGTGAGGGCGTACAGATTCCTCGCGCGGCTGCCGCGCAGGAGGAGCCCAGACCCCCCCGACCCGCCCCGGTGGATGTCCCGCCGGGTGCGGGCTCGCTCGTATCGCCGTTGAAGCGGGTGATCGGTGCGGTCGATCTCAGGAACGATGAGCGGAGGCACCGGACCAAACCCGATCGCCCGGACATCGCCCGACTGGCGGATCCCCCTGCTGGGAGCGGCCGTCCTGACGCTGCTGTGCGTCGGGATCTTCTGGGACTTCTTCTTCCGCCAGGTCCGTTTCGCGATCAACCAGCAGGCCGACTGGGGTCACACGCTGGTGATCCCGCTGATCGCCGGCTACTTCGTCTATCTCAATCGAGAGCGGCTGCTGGCCCGGCCCTTTCGAACGACGTGGATCGGGTTCGTCCCGGTCGTGCTTGGCGTCGCGATGTACTCGGTCTGCGTTTTCGGGCCCGAGTTTCTCGGCCACCACAACCTGCGCAGTGTCGGCGTGGCGGTCACCTTCTTCGGGCTGATGCTGCTGTTCCTCGGCTTTCGCGCGGCAGCGGTGCTGCTGTTTCCGTTTCTCTACGTCTTCTTCTTCGGGCAGACGATCTCCGAGCGGTTCATGCAGATCATCACGTTTCGGCTCCAGGACATCACGGCGCGGGGTGCGTACCTGATGCTCGGCGCGTTCGGTCTGGATGTCGAACTCGAGGGAAACACGCTGCACCTGTTCGACCGCGCGGGCGAGCCGCGACCGCTCAACATCGCCGAAGCGTGCTCCGGCATGCGGATGCTGATGGCGTTCCTCGCGCTCGGCATCGCCATGGCCTACACGGGTCTGCAACGCACGTGGCAACGCGTGGTCGTCGTGCTCATGGGCGTTCCCACGGCGATCTTCGTCAACATCCTGCGGGTCGTGACGCTCAGCCTTCTCGCGATCGTCAACTCCGACTTTGCGGCCGGCGACTTCCACTCGTTCATCGGTCTCGTCTGGCTCGTACCGGCCTTCCTGATCTTCCTCGGCGTCATCTGGATCGTCCGGAACCTCGTCACCGAAGTGCCGGTGGAGGGTCGGGCGTGAGCGGGTCGGATGCCTCCACCTTGTTCGATCGCCACGCGAAGGTCGCGTTCATCGCCGCGTGCGTCGTGCTGGCGGCGTGCGGCATCGGGTTCCGATCTGCGGTCGGCGTCCTCAACGTCTACCTCAAGAAGGAGCCGGTCGAGCTTCGCGATCACTTCGCCACGATCCCCAGCCAGCTCGGACCGTGGGAGCTGGTCGCCGAGGGCGAGAAGCTGACGGCGGAGATGGTGGAGGAGCTCGGCACCAACCTGTACCTCGATCGCCGCTACCGGCGGGCCGACGATCCCGATCAGTGGCTCGGCCTGCACATCGCCTACTACACCGGCATCATCGACGCGGTGCCGCACGTGCCGGACCGGTGTCTCGTGGCGGGCGGGTTCAACACCCGCGAGCCGGCGGCCAACTTCGCATTGCCGCTCCCGCGTGATCGCTGGCGTGAGGACCCCGAGCACCGACACCTTTCCGCCGATGTTCCATTCGAGAATGTCACGATCATCGACTCGATCACCCGCCGGCCCGTGGTCGTCCGCATGCCCGTGGGCGAGACCCAGCTTCGCGCGACGGGCTTCAGCCACAAGAAGCGTCCCGATTCGCGGATGTACGCGGGGTACTTCTTCGTCGCCAACGGCCGCATCGCGCCGACGCCCGAGGCGGTGAAGATGGCGGCGTTCCGAAAATCCGAACGCTACGCCTACTACTGCAAGGTCCAGTTCTTTACCGAAGGCCCGCTCGACTTCACCGTCGATGACTTCGTCGCGCGAAGTGCGGACTTCGCCGAGCATCTCCTTCCCGAACTCATGCGCTGCCTGCCCGACTGGGCCGAAGTGCAATCCCGCTCCGCCACCACGCCGGTGGCGAGCGTGTCGCGAACCAACTGAGAGCAACCCCATGGCCTCACGCATCAACACCAAGCTCGTCCTCGTCCTGTTCATCGTGGCGTCGTCCGCCGCGGCGGCCGTGGGCGCGTTGTGGTTCTACAAGATGAAGACGGACGCCAGCCGCCACATCGAGGCGGCCGAGGGGTATCTGGCCCAGGGCGATTACCGCTCCGCCCGCCGCTTCTACTCCCGCGCCGTCGGCAAGGAGCCGACCAACGTCGCCTACCTGGCCTCGCTGGAGGACGCGCTTCTCAAGATCCAGCCCGACACGGCGGACGAGGCGAAGGAGCTCTACCAGTCGTACCTCAGCGTGCTCAAGCACGCCGCGACGCACCACCCCAGCGATGCGAACCGCCACCTGGCGCTCATGAACGAGCTGTACACCGCGGCGCGTCGGAGTCGATCGTGGTGGTACGCCGACCTCATGGTGGAAGCCGCCGACGACATGTGGAGCCACCTTCCCGCGACGAACCCCCAGCGGATCGAAGCGCTCTTCTACCGCGGCTTCGCGCAGACGAGCCCGGATCTCTTCGATCGCCAGACGCCGGAAGATCGGCAGGCCGGGCGTGATGATCTGCGTGCGTATCTCGCGGAGGTTCCGGATCGCGATGCCGCGTGGGCGGCCCTCATCCGCAGCCGCCTGATCGAGCTGAGCCGTGAACAGGACGCCGGTCAGATCCAGCGGGCCGATGCCCTGCTGGACGAGGTCAAGACCATGCTCGCCGAGGCGAAACAGAAGGTGCCGGACGGACCCGAGGTGCTCCTGTCCAGTCTCTGGATCGACCGGTACGAAGCGGTCAACGACAAGCGTCCGCTCGATCGCGATGCCGTCCGCGCCGACGCGTTGCGGCTGGTCTCGCTCGTCGAGTCGCGGGACGAGACCTGGCTCATTGCCGAAGCGGCGCAGATGCTCGACTCGTTTGCCAGCGTCGGCGACCTTCCGAACGCCGGCTCCCTTGCCGACGACTTCCTCGCCCGGCATCCCGAAGCGCACGATCTGCGATTCGTGCGGGCCACGCTTCACTACTACGCCGGCGACCTCGACAAGGCCAACGCCGCGACCCGTGAGGTCCAGGAGGCGGAGCTGCTGCACGTCGGTTTCCTCTCCCAGGCCCAGTTCGCCATCCGCGAGCGAGCGGCCGCGTTGGACGTGGACATCGCCATGCGACGCTGGGAGAACGCGCCCGCCGAGGAGAAACGCGCCGCGTTGGATGGCATCCAGCAGGCGCGGGACGCCCTCGCGGCCCTGCTGAACGACTCCGAAGCCCCGTCGGTCGTGCTCGCCGACGGCAAGCTCGCCTTTGCCCGTCGCGACTACGCCGGTGCGGTTCGTCACTTTTCCGATGTGCTCGCGCAGGTGTCCGTCACCGACTTCGAGACGCTGATGTACATCGCCCTCGCGCTCGAGCAACGCGGCGAGATCGGCGCGGCGATCACCCGGGTGGACGAGGCGTTGGAGCAGCAACCGCTCAACACGGCCGTGATGCTCCACAAGGCGCGTCTGCTCGGTCAGAGCGGTCGCTACGAGACGGCGGCGGAAACGCTCGACAAAGTGCTCGAGCTCGACGCCGGCAACGAGACCGCGATCGCAATGCGTGAGAAGATCGCCGAGAACATCGAGCGGGGAGATGCCGGCGCCACCGATCCCGTCGTCGTGGCCATCCGGGTCGCCCAGGCGGCCGCCCTCGACGGCGAGTTCGAGGCGGCCCGGGCGGCGCTGCTCGCCGTCCGTGAGAGCGAGCCGGATGACCTGCGGGTCATGGACGCACTCATTCGAGTGGAGATCGCCGGGGGACGCACCGAGGAAGCGCTCACGCTGGTGGAGGAAGTCCTGGAGCGGGTGCCCCGCAACCGCCGTTTTCTCTCGCTGCGATCGATGCTCGAGACGCAGGATCCCATCGACGCGATCAACGACTTCGTCGACCAGGCCTACGACAACGACGTGGATCGCGCGATCGCCAAGGTCATGAGCCTGCGTGAGCTGGCGCTTCGCCAGGAAGAGGTCGCCGCCCGCGCCGAAGAGGCGGGCGATGCGACGCTGGCGGGGCAGGCCCGCGAGCGGGTCGCGCGGGTGCGAGCGGCGGAGGCCGAGACGCGGCAGGTGGCGGAGTCACTGGCGCCCGAGCATCCGCGGTTCGCCGATTACAAGTTCATGTCGGCAGTGACGGCGGAGGACTGGTCCGCGGCCGAAGAGGTCGTGGCGATGGCGGGGCGACTGAACCTCGACCAGGCCGGTGGCGCGCTCTTCCAGGGTCGGTACCAGGCGGCGCGCGGCAACCTCCCCGAGGCGATCGCCGCACTCCAGATCGCGACCGAGCGGATCCCCTATTCGGCCGCCACCTGGCGGTTCCTCGGTCTTGCCTACCAGCGGGTCGGCAACATCACCGGCGCGGTGAACGCGTTTGCGCGTTCCTATGACAACAACCCCAACGACATCGCGACGGCGCGGGTCTACGGCGAGCTGCTCGCACGCACCGGCAACCTGACGCGGGCCATCGCGGTGCTCCGCACCGCCCGACGCCTGGCCCCGGGCGATGGGACCCTCCGCGAACAGTGGCTGGCCCTGGAGACGCAGGCGGACAACCTCGCCACAGTGCTCCGCGAGCGGTACGAGATGCACCAGATGGCGCCGGACCGGGACTCCGACGAGTACAAGCGGAACGCCGCGGCGCTCGCGCGATTCCTCGGCAAGGAAGAGCCGTCGCGTGAGCTGCTGCTCGACCGCGGAAGCGAGGAACGGTACTCGATCGAGCGTTGGAATCGGTTGCCGGAGACGGGTCCCGGCAGCCGCCAGGCCATCATCGCGCAGACTCGCACGGAGTGGCGGCAGGCGGCCGACTCGATCGTCCAGCGGCTCATGGAGCCGGAAGAGCGTGATCTCGACTGGCACATGCTCTACGCGGACCTCCAGCGGGCGCGGGGCGACGTGGCCGAGGGCGAGCAGACGCTCCGCGACTACCGGGCCCGGGTCGGCGACGATCCGATCGAGCTGCTCCGAACCCAGCTCGCCATCGGCGTCTACCTGGCCCAGCTCGGTCGCAGCGACGAAGCGATCGCCGCGTTCGAGGCCGGTCGCCAGTACCAGACGGCGACGAACCACTCCGCGGACGCCGCCCTGGCCGAACTGTACTTCAACCTCGAACGCTTCGAGGAGGCCACGCCGTACTTCGAAGCCGTCTACCAGGCGGACCCCCGACGCCGGATCGGACTCCAGCTCGTCGAGTGCTACGCCAAGATCGGACGCTTCGAGAAGGCCCGGGCGTGGCTCGACAAGGAGACCGCGACCGTCGACCGAGACGCGCCGGTCGCGCTTCTCGAAGCCACGATCGCCAAGGGCGAGGGCGACGAGCTTCTCGCCGCCGGCGACGTGGACGGCGCGAACGCGAAGTACGACGAGCAACGGCGTTTTCTGGAGATGGCGGAAGAGCTCGACCCGGCCGACCCGCTCCCGCACGTCCTGCTGGCGGTGACGATGTACGAAGAGTTCAAGCGGACCGGCGAGACGGTCCTTCTCGAGGATGCGATGGTCGAGCTGAGCCGCGCCGACGAAGTCCGCAAGGACTTTCAACGCACCGGGCTCACCCGCGTCGCGATTCTCCAGGCGCGTGGTGACGAGCGGGGGGCGATCAACGAGCTCACCCGCGTCGTGGAACGATCGCCCATGCTCGACCGTCCGCGACAGCACCTGGTGCAGCTCCTGCTCAAGTCCGGTCGCACCGATGCCGCCAATCAGCTCGTGGAAGAGGCCGTCCAGCTCAAGCCTTCGTCGCCCATGTGGCACGAGGTGCTCGGCGACATCACGATGATCCCGCTGCGTCAGACACGACGCGAGCTCGATCAGATGCCGCAGAACAGCCGTCAGGCCGGACAGAAGCGTCGCCTGATCTCGCAGCTCCGTGACAAGGCGAACCGGCACTACACGATCGCGATGGAGATGCGACCCACCATCGATCTTCTCGGGAAGCGGGCGGAGTCGATGCTCAGCGCCGACCCGCCGTTCGCCGAGGAGGTCGTGGAGCTGCTCGAGTCTCACGCCGACGAAATGAACGAGAGCCCGGCCTTGCGCGGGGTCTACGCTCGCGCCCTCGCCATGGACGAAGAGCGGGACAAGGCGATGGAGCAGATGCGGATCGCCTACCGCATGCACCGCGAGCGGATCAACAGCGGGATCGACAAGCGGCCGTCGATTTCCGCGTGGTACGTCGGTCTGCGGTCGTTGTACACCGTCGCCGAGGCCGCGGAAGCCGAGGCGTTCGCGCGGGAGGTGGCGGGGGACGCGATCACCGCTCACGATCTTCGCGTCCTCGGCAGCTTCTGGCGTGCGCGGGGGGACCAGGAGGGCATCCTCCGCTCGGTCGAGCTCCTGCAGGAAGCGATCGAGATCGCCGACGAACAGGATCGCGATCTGCGGGTCCGCGTGTATGCGGATCTCGGCGTGACGCTGCTGGTCCTCAAGCAGCACGAGCTTTCCCGCGAAGCGCTCGAGAAGGTCCTCGAGCTGGAGCCCGATCACGGCGAGGCGCTCAACAACCTCGCGTACCTGCTCGCGGACGGGCTCGACGATCCGAGCGCGGCCTTGCCGTACGCGGAGCGGGCGGCCGCCCTGCGTCCGAACTCCTGGTCCGTCCTCGATACGGTCGGGTGGATCCAGTACCGCCTCGGCAACCTCGACGAAGCGCTCAGCACGCTCCGCAAGAGCGTGGATATCACGCCGAACGCCCTCAACCTCGTCCACATCGCCCACGTCTACGCCGATCTGGGCGAGCTCGATCGGGCGCAGCAGTACGTCGAGCGGGCCGCGAATTCACGACCCGATGCCGACACTCGTGAGCAGATCGATCGTCTGGCTGACGATATACGGAGCAAGCGTCGCGGAAGCTGAGGGGGATCCCCGCCGATCCTCCGCCTCCTACGCGCCCACCACGTCCGAGAACAGGAATCGAGTCAATGACCAGAGCGACCCCCCCTCGTCCCGCCCCGGCCCGTCCCGGCCCTTCCCGGCCCCGGCCCTCGGCCGGTCCCGCCCGGGCGACGACGATCGACCCGTTCCGCGTGCTGCGGCGGCACATCCTCGCGCTCATCGCCGCCGTCTTCCTCGGCGCCGGCGTCGGCGTGGGTGCCTACTTCGGACTGCTCAAGGTCTACCCGCTCTACACGAGCCAGGTCGTCTTCGAGGTCAGCGCCGGTATCGCGGAAGCGGGTGAGATCACGACCCAGCAGGCGATCAGCGACGAAGAAGTGTTGCGTATCCAGAACACCGAGCTGGTGCTCCTCATGGACCGCGACGTGCTGACGAACGCCGTGAGCGATCCGGACGTGCAGTCGAAGACGGCGTGGTTCCAGGACAACTTCATGGAAGGGGGGGCCCCGCTCGTCGCCGAAGCGGTCGACGAGCTGGAGGAGGACCTGAAGGCGACCGTGCTCCGCGGCACGCAGCTCTTCGAGGTGCGGTGGTCCGCCCACGAGCAACGCGACGTGCCGATCGTCCTCAACGCGGTCGCCCGCGCGTACATGGACAAGCGGCAGAAGCAGCACAATCGTGTCTTCAACCAGAACCTCGACATCTTCAACCGGCAGCTCGCGAGCACCGATCTGGACATCCAGGATCTCGACCAGGAGATCTCCACGTTCATTCGCGACACGAACATCACCAGCCTCGATGACCCCCGCTACAACGAAGCGGCGATCGCGGTGCAGGCGCTGATTCAGCAGATCACCATGGCGCAGCAGGCGTTGAGCATCTCCCAGTCGCAGTATCAGCTCACGGCGGCCAAGCTCGAGGGCGAGATGGAGCCCTCCGCGGAGGACATCCTGACCGCCGAGATGGACTTTGCCGTCGCCTCGCACATCCGGGCGGAGGAGAACCTCAAGTTCCAGCTTCGCGTCAACCGCGAGAAGTTCGGCGCCGAGCACTCTTCGGTCATCCAGGCCGAGACGCTCCTCCGGGCGGCCGAAGCGGAAAAGATGGCCAAACGCGACGAGGTGGTGCAGCGGAACCTGGAGGCCCAGCTCAAGCGCCACGCCTCCGAGATCCAGAGCTACACGACGATGCTCGACGAGCTCGAGGCCGAGAGCGAAATCAAGGGCGCCAAGCTCAGCGAGCTGGCCGCCCAGCAGTCGAAGTTCGACGCCCTGCGTGGTCAGCGGGAGTACCTCGAAGCCTCGCGTGACGCCGACCGGCAGCTCATTCGCGAAGTGCAGCTCATGCGGCTGCGGGCGGATGCCGAGCAGGTCTCGGTCGTGCAGGAGGCGCTCACGCCCCGGGAGATGTCCTTCCCGCGGCCCGAGCTGATCATGCCGCTGGGCGTGCTGCTCGTCTTCGGCTTCGTCGTCGGCATCATCTTCCTGCGTGAGATCTCCGATCAGCGGGTGAAGACGGCCAGCGATCTCGCCGTCCTGCCGGGCGCGCGGGTGCTCGGCGTCATTCCCGATCGCGAAGACGATCCGACGAAGGTCAAGTCGGCGGAGATGGTGCTGCGACGTCTGCCGATGAGCGTCCTGGCCGAGTCCTACCGCCAGACGTGCACTCCGCTCGGCAAGGCGATCGACCGGGCCGGTCACCAGACGCTCGTGCTCATGGGCGGGCTTCCCGGTGCGGGCACCACGACCGCGGCGACGAACATCGCCGCCGGGCTCGCCGGCACGGGCCGCAAGGTCCTGCTCGTCGACGCCAACTTCCGGCGCCCGCGGCTGGGTGAGGTGATGGGTCTCTCCAACGACCAGGTCGGTCTCGGCGATCTCCTCTCCGGCGACGCCCGTCTGGAGGAGGCGGTGACGGAGACCGACATGGGCGTCAGCGTGATCGCCGCGGGCTCGCCGCCGAACCGGCTCATCGAGCGGCTCAACACGGTGAAGTTCGACAGCGTTGTCGCGGAGGCGCGTGATCAGTTCGACGTGATCATCTTCGACGCGGCGCCCGCCGTCGTGGCGGGTGACGCCATGATCATCGCCAACAAGGTCGACGCGGCCGTGCTCGTGGTCCGCGCGAACCAGGAGCAACGAGGGCTCGTCTCGCGGCTGATCCGCCAGCTCGCCGATACGCAGTGTGAGCTGCTGGGAATCGTCCTGAACCGCCCGCGTGGCACCGCCGGGGGCTACTTCAAGAAGAACTTCGCGGCCATGGCCGGCTACGCGAAGAAGTCCTGAGAGAGACCGCGTGTCCTCCCGATGCGTCGGGGGACACTGGTACGCCGGCGTTGCCCCGGCGACGATGGACCGCTGAAAGCGCCACGGAGGTGCGCCCCGTTCACGATTCGCCGGAGCCCGTCCGATGACCGCCAAGCCCACACCTCGCACCGTGCTCGTGACCGGCGGTGGTGGATTCATCGGATCCCATCTGGTGGAGCGTCTGACCGCGGAGGGTGCGTCGGTCGTCGTCGTCGACAATTTTTCGACCGGTCGACGCGTGAACCTCGCGGCGGTGCCGAGCGAACGCGTGCAGATCATCGATGCCGATGTCTCGACCGCGTTGCCGGATCTCGATCCCGACGCCTTCGACGCCATCTTCCACCTCGCGGCCGCCGTCGGCGTCCGGCTCGTCATCGAAGAGCCGATTCGCACGATCGAGACCAACGTTCACGAGACGAGCGCGATCCTCCGCTTCGCGGCCACCCGCGCGACGCCGCTTCTGCTGGCTTCGACCTCGGAGGTCTACGGCAAATCCACCAAGACGCCGTTCGCTGAGGACGATGACGTCGTCTACGGTCCGACCACCCTGCACCGCTGGTCGTACGCCTGCTCGAAGGCCATCGACGAGTACCTCGCGCTCGCCTACCACCGCGAGCAGGGGTTGCCGGTCACGATCGCCCGGCTGTTCAACACCGTGGGGCCACGACAGGTCGGCGCCTACGGAATGGTGCTCCCGCGTTTCACTGCTGCCGCACTCGAGGGACAACCGCTCCAGGTGCACGGCGACGGCAAGCAGACGCGTTGCTTCTGCGACGTGCGTGACGTCGTCGAGCAGCTCCTGGAGATCGTGGAGCGCACCGAGTGCTACGGGCGTGTCTTCAACGTCGGGAACGACGAGCCGATCGACATCGAATCGCTCGCGATGCTGGTCATCCGGACGCTCGGCAGCGACTCTGCGATCGAGAAGGTTCCGTACGACAAGGCCTTCGGCGCCGGTTTCGACGATCTGCGTGATCGTCGTCCCGATCTCACGCGTCTTCGTTCGGTCACCGGGTTCACGCCCCGCATCGATCTCCAGACCACGATCCGCGACCTGGCGGCGAGCCTCGCCCCCGTCTCCCCGGAGCGCGCGTGATGACGAGATCGCCGCTGCCGCTGGGATCCGACGAGCCGATGACGCTGGAGCCGCTCGTGAGCGTCGTCCAGCCCGGTGGGGCGATCGACCTCCTGAACGCCTACGCCCATCTGTTCGTCGGGGCGTTTCTGGTGACGCTGCTCGCCACGCCGATCATCCGCCGCCTCGCGATCGCCGCGGGGGTCGTCGATCACCCGGACTCCGATCGCAAGATGCACGCCTACCCCGTCGCCTATCTCGGCGGCATGGCGGTGTTTCTCGGGCTGATCGTCGCGATCGGCATGAGCTACTTCACCGGGACCCATCTCCCGGCCGGCTTCCTGCCCGTTCCCTTCGCCGTGGTCATCGGGATGGTTGCCATCACGTTCACCGGCCTGGCGGACGACGTCTGGGGCTGGGACCCGCGGCTGAAGATCGCGGGTCAGCTCGTTGCGGCCGCGGCGCTGGCCATGGAGTCGGTGGGCGTCAAGGTCGCCGCCGGCCTGCTCACGCCGGTCGCGCGGTGGGTGGACCCGCTCCTGGGCTCCCAGGAGCTCGTCTTCACCTTCAACACGCCGCTCGGGGTCGCGAGCTTCGACACCGTGTACTGGGTCGGGACGGCGCTCATCGCCATCTTCGTCCTTGGCGGCTGCAATTCGGCCAACCTGATCGACGGGCTCGACGGACTGCTGTCCGGTGTCGTGGGCGTGGTTGCGATCGGGCTGCTCGCGATCTGCCTCCTGCTGGCGCCGGTGGCGGGCGCGTTGCCGGAAGGCGAGGTGAGCCTCGCCGGCGCACGCATCGTGTTGAGCGTCGCGTTGCTCGGCGCCGTGCTCGGATTTCTTCCGCACAACTTCAATCCAGCGTCGATCTTCCTCGGCGACTGCGGCAGCCTCCTGCTCGGCTACATGTGCGTCGTCATCATCCTCATGCTCGGCGACCGCGGCCAGACCCACCTCGTCTTCGCGGGGCTGATCGTCTTCTCGTTGCCCATCATCGACACGACGCTGGCCATCATCCGCCGGCGTCTCGCCGGCACGCCGATGTCCGCGGCCGACGACCAGCACATCCACCACCAGCTCAAACGCTCGCTCGGAGGCGTGAAGCGGGCGGTGTTCGCACTCTACGGAATCAGCGCGTTGTTCGCCGTCGTCGGCGTCACGCTCGTCGCCCTCGTGCTCACGCAGCTCCGGGTGCGGGTCGTGTACGCCATCGCGCTCGTGCTCTTCAGCTTCATCGGCGTGACCGCCGTGAAGGCGGCGCGACGCCAACAGCTCCGCCTGGCCGCGACTCCGCGGCCGGCGACACCGCCGGCGACGACGCCGGCGGCGAGCGGCGAGGAGACGCCGCGGGAGAACGCGGGGGCGGCGGTGCCGAAGGCGTAGGGACTCTGGGGGTTGCGCGGCGAATTCCACTTCGCGATTCATCGGGTCCCCGTTCTCCGGGTCCAATTCCACTTCCAATTCCCATTCCCATTCCACTTCCCCTTCCCCTTCCCATTCCCATTCCCATTCCAAGTCCAATTCTCCCCCAACCGCGCAAGCACGCCGGTGACGTCCGGACGCCCTGTGCTTCCACGGGCGGCGTCCTGCCGCCCTCGGCCTCAGTTGGTCGTTCGCTGAACGCAGTGTCGTCCGGCGCGCAACCGACCCACGCTCGATCCGCCGCATCCTGCGGCGAGGCACAGGACTGCGGAGCGCCCAAAGACACCGCCCGCATCCTGCGGGCTAGCGTTCGGATGGTTCAGCGTGGGTTCGGACTATTTTTCGCACCGCCTCCGGCGGGTGCAGGCTGCGTGGGGACCGGCGGCGTCCATGCCGCCTCGGGCAGGTTGGGTCCGGGGGTTGCGCGATGGGCGTTGATCGCGCTGACGCGTCCGTGTCCGCGTCCGCGTTCGTGTCCGCTACAATCCCCACGATGTCCGCCCCCACCAGCATTCTCTTCGTCTGCATGGGCAACATCTGTCGCAGCCCGCTCGCGGAGAACATCTTCCGCCACATGGTGGAGGAACGGGGCCTCGACGGTCGGTTTCGGATCGACTCCGCGGGCACGGGCGGGTGGCACGCGGGGGCGGCGCCGGATCCGCGGGTGCGAATGGTGGCGGGGCGGCGGGGCATTCCCGTGACCGGATCGGCGCGGCAGGTTCGTGTCGAAGATTTCGAAGCCTTCGATCACATCCTCTGCGCCGACGACGACAACCTCGAAGATCTGCTCGCGATGGGCGCCCCGCCGGCGAAGACGGGGCTGCTGCTCGAGTACTGCCGGGACAGCCCCGAGCGTGAGGTGCCGGACCCGTACTACGGTGGCGACGACGGGTTCGAGACCGTGTTCAAGCTCGTCGAGGGAGCGTGCGACGCGTTGCTCGCGACGTTCATCGACGGATCCTCCGCGTCGCATGGATGACGTTGCCCGTGCCCTCGCCGCCGCCGGCCGGCCGGCGGCAGATCGGATGACGACGCTCGGCGGGGGTTGTATCCACCGCGTCTGCGCGGTCACGCTCGACGGCGGGGAACGCGTGGTGGCCAAGTGCGCGAGCGCGAACGAGCACCCGATGCTCCGCGAGGAGCAGCTGGGTCTCGAGCGGCTTGCCATGACCGGATGCGTCCGCGTGCCGGCGGTCCTCGGGCCGCCCCCGACAGCCGAGACGCCCGTGTTGCTGCTCGAATTCCTGCCGGCGGCGCCCGCAACCGCGGCAGCGTGGTCCCGCCTCGGCAGCGACCTCGCTCGCCTGCACGCGACACCGGCCGGCGCGCGATACGGATTCGAAGCCGACAACCATCTCGGCCGAACGCCGCAGAAGAACGATTGGCACGACGACTGGATCGCGTTCAACCGGCTCTGCCGCCTTGGCCCGCAGATCGATCGCGCGGCGGACGCGGGCCGCCTCGAACCCCGCGAACACGACCGGTTGCGTCGTCTGCTCGACCGTCTCGACTCGCTCCTCCCGCCCGAGCCCACCCCGGCGCTCCTGCACGGAGATCTCTGGTCGGGCAACGCGCTCGTCACTCGCGACGACGACGACGGGGTTCGCGTGGCCGTGATCGATCCGGCGTGCTCCGTCGGCGACGGCTGGGCGGACATCGCGATGATGCGTCTGTTCGGCGGCTTCCCGGAGGCGTGCTTCGCGGCCTACGAGCAGGCGGCGGGGCGACCGGACGATGTCGAGCGGCGGGTGCGGGTGTATCAGCTCTATCACCTGCTGAACCACCTGAACCTGTTCGGGCGGGGGTATGCGGGGGGGGTGATGGAGGCGGTGGAGGCGTTGGGAGGGTGAGAACGCGGGCGCGAACGCGGGCACGGACCCGGACCCGGACCCGGACCCGGACCCGGACCCGGACCCGGACCCGGACACGGACCCGGACACGGACGCGGACACGGACGCGGACACGGACACGGACGCGGACGCGGACCCGGCCACGGACGCGGACGCGGGCACGGACACGGACGCGGACACGGACACGGACGCGGACACGGGGTCGGTGCCACGGACAACGTCCGTGCCGTGCGTCACCCGTCGCGCCGGGGAGTCACACTCCCATTTGCATGTGGACGCATGACGGCACGGACGCTTCGCTGTCCGTGGCACCGACGTGCGCGTGTGCGTGCTCCCGCCTCACCGATCCCCCAGATGCTCCTCCAACCCCAGCAGCACCGGATCGTCCGTGTTCTCCTCCGTGATCACCGGCAACGGCCGATCGTCGAACCAGTGATCGAAGGGCACCTTTCCCGGCTCCGGCGGCGATGCGACGACCGCGGTCGTGAACAACGCCCCCATCCAGAGGTCCGACCCCGCTCCGATGACACCGTCGGTGACCTCGATCTGATACCGCAGACCGTAGTGCGGCACCGCGGCGACTTCCCCGTCGGGGATGGTCGGGCTGTGCGAGCGTCGGTAGAAGTAGATGAGCCCGGAGACGACGTCATCGGAATGGGTGGGGCCGCCGATCGCGTGGCGGGCACGCCACCTCCAGTCGGGGCGGACGGTGTCGAAGTGGACGAGGGGACCGTCCGCCGGACGGATCGGCGTGTTGGTGTAGACGTCCTCGCTGAGGAACATCGACCCCATGATGGCGTCGGAGAAGAGCTGCTCGGCGGTCCCGGGTGCGCGTTCCAGCTCCAGCCGGACGAACAGGCCGCCCGGGGGAACAGGGTCCCCGGCGGTCACCGGCGTGCCGTCGAGCGCACAGAGGTCGAGGTGGAACGTGCACGTGCGGTAATTGCCGCCGTTGAAGAGCCGCTCGTCCCGCTCGCAGTTGCCGCGGTAGTACGTGCCGGCGAGACGCCGCACGTGGTCGGGGCGACGGGGCACCGGAGGATGGCCGAAGTGGCCATCGCCGCCGCCCGTGATCCGCTCGGCGTCGAGGAGCTGCGCGTGCAGATCGCCCGTTCGCCAGAGCTGATGGATGACGAGCAACGCGGCGATCAGCAACATCGAGTGGCTGAAGCGAACGTGTGTCACCCGCGTGACGCCCCGGCGTCGCAACCGCTCGACGACAAGGGCCGCCACGGCGATGACCAGCACGACGGGGAGAATCGGCTCGACGAACTGCCGGAACGACCAGGCCCAGGTGCGGACCAGCGAGGGCCGGAGGTGGGCGGGCAGCGGCGGCGGGGGCGTCGCAGCAGTGACCGTCGCGTTCGCCGGCCACGGCGCGTCCGCCTCGACCCAGCGTCGTATGGCGAGCAGCTCCTCCGGGGCGAGGGGATCGGCGAACCGCGGCATCCGGTACTCGGCATCCGTTGCGCTCACCCGTCGGTACAGCTCGTTCATCGCGATCCCGCCGCCGAGAATCGGCAGACCGGTGACACCCCCGAGCATCGCGAACTCCCGCGTATCCAGCCGCAGACCGCCGGACTGACGATCCGGTCCGTGACACTCCACGCAGTGACGCTCGAGGATCGGCGCGATCGTCGTCTCGAAGTCGACCTCGGCCGACGCCCGCGTCGCGCACGCCGCCACGATCGACGCCCCCGTGATCGCACCGATCAGTGTCCGCCGGAATCTGCGCATCGCGTACCGTCGCCTCCACGCCGGAGCGGTTTGCTCGCCGGCTGCGTCTGTCGTCGGCAAGGGAGGAGCGGTGGCTGAGCGGTGACGTGGGAAGAGGGGTTTGATTCTCGGTCGAGCGGTGGGGGGCGGTTCTTGCGCGTCTGGGGGCGGCGGGGTGTTGCGCGTTCACGGGCGGCGTCCTGCCGCCCTCCGAATTCCAATTCACGTTTCCCCGGGTCCCCACTCTCCGGGTCCACTTCCACTTCCACTTCCCATTCCCCCTCCCATTCCCGTTCCCCTTCCCGTTCCAAATCCAACTCTCCCCAACCGCACGAACACGCCGGTGACCTCCGGACGCCCTGTGCTTCCACGGGCGGCGTCCTGCCGCCCTCCGAATTCCAATTCACGATTCCCCGGGTCCCCACTCTCCGGGTCCAC
>JABDLI010000100.1 GCA_013003065.1 Phycisphaerales bacterium
GACCGATCGCCTCGAGCGAAGGACGAAGATCAACGACCCAGTCAACGACCACAGGGTAGATACGCAACATAGGCAACACTCCAGTACGAGAGGACAACGAACGAACACGAACGCGCCCACCCGGCCAACGGGCCCGAGCCGGGCGCATTCACCGCCCGCACGCCTCGCGCCCGTGCGTGTCAAGGGCCTAGCAAGGCGGCGAAGCCGCGTTGCGCAGTCCCTTGACACGCACAAGCGAGGCGTTACCGTGCCGCCCGCCCGGCGAGCCCAGAACCTGCCCGCCCGAACAGAAGCTCCGGCGCGCACCGCCCCTGCGCGCAACACGCTCACCTACTCACAAAGAAGACCCCCGCCCGCACGCAGACCCCCGCGTCCGCGTCCGCGTCCGCGTCCGCGTCCGTGGCCGCGACCGTGACCGCGTCCGTGGCCGCGTCCGTGGCCGCGTCCGTGACCGCGTCCGTGACCGCGTCCGTGACCGCGTCCGTGGCCGCGTCCGTGACCGCGTCCCCTACCGCACCGACACCCGGTGGATCCTCCCCGTCCGGCCGTCCTGCCGGTCGAACCCGCAGATGTACAGCTCACCCGCGACATCCTCGCCGAACGACGCCACGTGGACGCGGCGGCCGCCCGTCTCCGACACCTGACGCAGTCCCGTCACCGTGTCGTTCTCGTACCGCAGTCCCCAGACCTTGCCCGAGCTGTAGTCCGCGTAGAGGTACACGCCGACGAGATCCGGGTGCTTGACGCCGCGATACACGTACCCGCCGGTCACGGAGATGCCTTCGCTTCGTGGATACTCGGCCACGGGATCGATGAAGTCGCCGGTCGCCCGGCTGTTGCCGAACGGGTGCTTGCCCTCGCGGGCATTCCAGCCGTAGTTTCCGCCCCGTACGATGAGATCGATCTCCTCCCACCGGTTCTGGCCGACGTCACCACCCCACAGATCGCCGGTGACGCGGTCGAAGCTCATCCGCCAGACGTTGCGGAGTCCGTACGCCCAGATCTCCCCGCGTGCGTCGTCGCGGCCGACGAAGGGGTTGTCGGGTGGGATCGCGTAGCGTTGGTCGCCGTCGGTTCGGGCGACGTCGAGCCGCAGGACCGTGCCGAGGAGCGTCGAGAGGTTCTGGGAGTGCTCGTGCGGATCGTTCGCCCAACCGCCGTCGCCCAGGCTCAGGTACAGCATCCCGTCGGGACCGAACAGCACGGTCGCGCCGTTGTGGTTGCCGTACGGTTGCTCGACTTCGAGGATCACCTCCTCGGAGGCGGGATCGGCGGCGTTCGGATCGTCCCCGCTCACGCGGAACCGGGACAGCACTCCGCGGCGGGGGCTGGAGGCCGTGTAGTACACGTAGAACGCACCGCTCGTCGCGTAGGCGGGATCGAAGGCGAGCGCCAACAGGCCCTCCTCGTTGTGACGCATCCGGACGCGTTTGCGGATGTCGAGGAACTCGGTCGTGCGTTCGACGTCGGCGCGATTCTCGAAGACCAAGATGCGCCCCGCCTGCTCCACGACGAAGAGGCGTTCGTCGCCGGCGTGGGTGAGGAAGATCGGCCGGTTGAAGCTGAGGCGGGGGAATGCGGGGCCGATCGCGATCGTCGGGATGTCTTCCGTGTCACCGAGCATGCCGGTCGCGACGATCGGGGCGTTCGCCTCGACCGCCTCGGAGGTGGATCCACCGCAGGACGCGGTGGCGATGACCGAGCCGCCCGCGACCGACAGCATCGCACGACGGAACGCGGGAGGAAAGACGCGGGGCATGGCGAACTCCGGGGGCCAAGGGACGGGTCGACGCGGTCAAGCATAGCACCCGCCGTCGCTCCACCGTCCCGCGGGGTCACGGTCCGCGTGGTCGTCCGAGGTGCGTGCGAACGCGGATGCGTCCACGCGAATCGATGATGACCGTCGACGCGCCATCCCGCGCCGTCACCAGCCGCGTGCGGCCCGCCACCGCATCGGCGATGGCGTCCTTCCGCAGGCGACGGGGGCCGGTCGACTGCAGGAGGTACCGCGGATCGACGTGCTCGATCAACCGGGTCACCGCCGGGCCGGCGCTGCCGTGATGGGGCAGCTCCACGACGTCGGCCCGCAGGAAGGGATGCCGCGAGAGGAGCGTGGCGATGCCGTCGCGATCGAGGTCGCCCGTGAGCAGCACGCGGCGACCCGCCACGTCGATGTCCACCACCATCGAGCCGTCGTTGTCGGCGTCGAAGACGTCGTCACGATCCGGATGCCGCCACCGGAGCGTCGCGCCCCCGAGCCGGCGGGCGTCGCCCGCGACGATGGTCTCGGTGGGGCACCCACGCCGGCGGAGCGCTGCGAGCAGGAACGCCTCCGGGCCACTCGTGTCGCGGCGGGCGTGCCGCCGGAACGCCGGCGTGAGGAGCACGGCGTCCACGGGAAACGCGTCGACCACCTCCAGAACGGCGGAGTAGTGATCGAGATCGGGGTGGCTCACGGCGATCGCGTTCAGACGCCGCACGCCGAGGCGTCGCAACGCCGGCACGATGCGGGTGCGTCCGGCGTCGGGATGTGACATCGATCCCGCGTCGAACAGGAGCCGCTCGCGGCCGCAGCCGAGGAGAATCGACGAGCCGTCGCTGACCGCGAGCATGTCAAGTCGCAACGCGGGACGCCACGGGTGCGGAACGCCGACGGTCGCGTAGCCGGCCACGAGCATCGCCCCGGTCACGGTCACCACGCGTCGACGCCGGCGGCTGCTCGCGTTCGGCGTGCGTCCCCACACCCACGTCCAGACGCCCATCCCGATCGTCCACACCGCCGGCGGGGGAATGACGTTGACGGAGGCGCCCGGCGTCGCGTCGGCGATCTGCGCGATCGTCAAGAGCATGTCCGTCACGCCCCGCAACACCGGCTCGAGCGTCGCGGCCACGCTCGGGAGCAGCGGATCGAGGAGCATCGCGGCGTACCCGAGACCAAGGACGGCGGTGACGAAGGGCAACGCGATCAACGACAGCGGCACCGTCAGCGGCGAGAGGATGCCGAAGTGGTACATGATGATCGGGGTGGCGACGACCCACGCGACGACGGCGGCGGCGATGGCATCCCGGCTCCGTTCACGCAGCATCGCCACCGGTCCCGCGAGGTCGCGACGCGGCGGGCCGAACCAGCGTCGACGCACCGTCGGCGTGAGGTACACCAGACCGAAGACGACGGCGAAGCTGAGCTGGAAGCCGGCGCGAAAGAGGTCGTCCGGTCGCGCGGCCAGCAACGCCACGCCGCCGAACGCGACGATTCCGTCCAGACGCCCGCGGCGTCCCAGCAGTCGTCCGAGGCCGAAGCAGGCCGCCATCACCCCCGCCCGCACCACCGGCAACCGCGTCTCGACGAGAAAAAGGTACCCGCCGACCGCGAGAAGGATCACCAGCCCCTCCAGCCGCGGTCCGCCGCCGGCGAGACGGCTCAGCCCGAGCACCATGGCGACGACGATTCCGAGGTGCATGCCGGAGATCGCCAGCAGATGTGCGAGCCCGATGCGGCGAAAGCGGTCGTCGGTCGCCGCCGCGTCCCGCGTTCGGCGTCCGAGGAGGAGCGCCTCGAGCAAGTGCGCTCGCGGCGGGCGGGGCCCCGCCGACCGCGTGACGACCGCGGCGACGCGGGCGCGGAGGGCCGCGCGCACCCGACGCCACCGGTGCGCGCGATCGGCGACGCCGGGCGTGATCGCAAGCTGATCGCGGTCGGCGACGAACAGGGTCGCCGCGGCGTCATGGCGGAGCCGCGGCCGCACGCGTGGCCACCCCGGATTCGGCGGGGGCGGGAACGCCCGGAGCGTGCCCGTCGCCGTGACGAGTTGACCGGGCCGCAGCGGCGGCATCACCCCGCCGACCCGCACCCAGATCACGCCGCGGACGCGGACCGTCGTCGCCTCCGCCCGCAGGGCCTCGACCGCGAGGGGGAAGACGGTCGCCGGACCGCGGTGATCGAACTGACGCATCGACCCCGCGGCCGCTCTGAGCGTCGGCGTTTCAAACGCGGCGCCCTCGACGGTCACGAGCTGAGACGCGTCGTCGAGAAACGCGCGGAGATCGTCGCGGGGGGTGCGACCCGTGCGCACGTTGGCGACGGTCGCCGCCAACGCGATAGTCGCACCGACCAGCGCGAGACGGCGTCCCCGACGCCCGCGGAAGGCGGTCGTCACGAGCACGAGGAACGTCGCGGTGACCATCCAGGCAGTGCCCGGCAACGCGTCGGCGCCGACGATCCCGCACACTCCGCAGGCGAGCAGCGTGGTCATCGGTGCCGGTCGATCCGGACCGTCGTCGATCAGTGAGCCTGCCCAGACACGCACGTCGCGAGTCTTCTACCCCCCGATCCGGGCACCGCCCCCCGATCTCGGTGGAAACACCGTCGCCTCGGTTTTTCCCACACTATCATCCCCGGTTCACCCCTCGACAGCCGGATGCCACATTGGACCGCACCCTCTTCGAAGCGCGTTCGCTCGAGCACATCGACGCGGTCTATCGCATGGCGATGCAGCTTGCCCGACATCCCGACGAGGCAGCCGATCTCGTGCAGGAAACGTACCTTCGCGCGCTGAAAGCCGCGGACCGATACGAGGAGCGGGGCGGCGGCATCCGGCCGTGGTTGTTCAAGATCCTGCACAACGTCTTCTACACTCGGGTGGGCCGGGCCAAACGCGAGCCGCGTGGTGTCGACGATCTCCCCGCAGCCGCGAGCGATGAGCCCGGACCGGACGATCCGCCGCCGGCGTGGGATCTCGAGTCGCTCGCGTGGGAGCACGTGGACGAGCGGCTGAAGGCGGAAATCGACGGGCTGCGGCCGGAGTACCGCAGCGTGCTGCTGCTCTGGGGAGTCGAGGGGATGAAGTACCGGGAGATCGCCGAAGTGCAGGACATCCCGATCGGGACGGTCATGAGCCGGCTGCACCGGGCGCGGCAGATCCTCGCCAAGCAATTGATCGAATTGGCCGAAGAAAAGCGGATTCGCGGAGGTTGTCAACCGTGACCGGCGTCGGGCGAGAACAGGACTCATGAACGAACTCACCCAGATCATCCGAGCCTACGTCGACGGCGAGCTGCCGGCGGCCGACGCTGCGCGGCTGGAGGAGAAGCTCGCGACGGACGCGGATCTCGTCGCCCGTGTCCGGTTCGAGGAGCGGTTGCGGGAGGGCGTGGCGGAGGCCATGACCCCCGTCGCCACGCCGACCGCGGTGGCCGCGTCGGTGCGTCAGATCATGGCCACGGCCGAGCCGGCGTCCGACCCGGAAACGGCGGAGGCAGCGGCAGCGACGCCGGAGCCGGAGACGAGCCGCGTCGCCCGCTGGTGGGCCGGCCCCCCGCGGGCGAACGCGTTCGCCGTCGCCGCGTCGTTGGCGCTCGTGGCCGGCGCGGTGTTGTTCGGCATCTTCGGGCGGCCCATCGATTCGATTCAACGCAGCGTCGGCGGCGGGCTGATCTCCGAGATCGCGCAGCACGTGTCGACAGAGCACGAGGGATGTTCGGTGTCGGCCGATGCCCACGTGCGTTGGACGACCGCCGCGGAAGCGCAGGCGGAGCTGTCGATCGCGTTGGAAGCAGCCGTCGAGGTCTTCGACCTGAGCGACGCCGGCTACCGGTTCGTCGGCGCCGGACCGTGCCAGCTTCCGACGCCGAGCCCCTCCGGTCATTTGATCTACGCCCGAGAGGGGCCGGCCCCGGACGGGTGCTCGACGACCCTGCTCAGCCTGTTCCTCCTGCCCAACCCGCCCGACCTGGAGTGGGCCCTCGGCAATGATCCCACGCCCTGGGAGTGGGTCGTCGTGGGCGAACAACCGGAGTGCCGGGCTCGCGTGGCGGCCTGCACCGACGGGACGCTCGCCTATTTCCTCGTCGGATGCGACGAGACGCAGCTTCCCCGCCTGGCGGGCCTCATTTCCACGCAGGGTCTCGCGAACGGCGATTGAACCAACCGGGGCTGAAGCGCATAGTCAAGGTAGGCCGATGGAGGCTCCGGGACCGCGCGGCGGATCCGACGCCCTCCACTGCCACCCCCCACCGCCACCCCGAGGTCCGTCATGCCCACCCCGACCACGCTCCGCCGCCTCCGTCCGATTCACGTCGCCATCCCGGCCGTGCTGGTCGCCCTCGGCGTCGTGCCCGTGGCCGCGGGGCAGAACGCCCTCGGCACCGGGAACGCGCTCGATCGGAATCTCGACCCGCGGTACGGCGGGGTGAATCCGGCCGCGCCCATCGAGCGGTTTCGCGACCGCAATCTCATCATCACCCGCGCGGTCACCGCCGGCCGCGAATTCCGCGGCGTCGTCGGCTACGGCTCCCCGGGCGAATTTGCCGGCGAGGTCGGAAGCGACACGTTGCGTCGCTTTCGCCGCGACAGCGCCTGGTCGAGCGTCAACTTCCTCAACTACGGCAACACGTACGAGCAGCTCCGGTTCGGTCAGGACGTCGGCCTGCTGGAATACCCGCGGGTCGGTCGCGATGTTCAAGCTCGTTTCGAGGGCCAGGAGATCTACCAGGCACCGCAGCTCATCGAGGCCCGTTTGCGACTCGATCGCATCAGCGCCGCCTCGACGACACGCAGCCACGAGATGCTCGCGGTCGAACCGTCGATGGTCGGCGCGTTCGTCGACGAAGAAGGCAACCCGCACTTCGTCCATGCCTCCAGCCTGAGCGGCGTCGGCAGCACCCCGGTGAGCCAGCTCTCGCAGCTGATGGGTTTGAGCACCCTCGACAAAGCGCGGGTGTACGAGGACGTGCGGGCGAACCGAACGGTGGAGGTCTCGACCCTCGGCGATGCATTCCAGGCGAACTACGTGGACCTCGCCGGACGGCTCGACCAGCTGAGAACACCCGAAGACGAGTCCACGGGCGCCGTCAACCCGCGGATCGATGGTCGCGTTGGTCCGTCCGTCGTCGGGCGCGAGCCGGTTCGGACGTTGGAGGCCATCCAAGCGGAGGTGGCCACCCGCTTCGCCGAGCGGACGACGGGCGATCAGACGGCCGACGACCCCGAAGCGCAGATGCGAGAGCTTGAAGAAGACCTCGCGCGGCTGCGGGCGCGGCTCGCGGGCCGAGACCCGGACGCGCCGTCACCGGACGGCGAGACGACCGATCCCGAGTCGACCGATTTCGACCCCATTCGCCCGCCAACGACGCCGGACCGTCCCGGTGCGGAGCAGACGCTTCCGACGCCGCCGACCAGCCTCGAAGAGTTCGGCGTCATCCTGCGGCACGGCAAGCAGATCAGCCAGCTCGCCAGCGGTGACGAGACCCGGTTCGACGAGCTGCTCGGCATGGGCGAGGAGAGCCTGCGTGACGGTGACTACTTCTGGGCGGAGCGACGATTCAATCGCGCGCTGCGTTTCGTTCCCGGGCATCCGATGGCGACGGCGGGTCTCGCGCACGCGCAGATCGGCGCGGGGCTGAACCTCTCGGCCGCGCTCACGCTGCGCAGCTTGTTCACCTACCAGCCGGAGATGATCGACGTCGAGTACACGCCGGAGCTGGTCCCCAGCCGGCCGCGTCTGATTCGCGCGATCGAGACGATCACGCCGCGGCTCGAGATCGAGCGCGATCGCGCCACCAACGCGTTCCTGTATGCCTACATCGGCCGCCTGCTCGACGATGCAGCGGCCGTGCGTCAGGGTCTGAGCGTGATGGAGATGGCCGCTCCGGACGATCCGCTGCTTCCCCTTCTCAAGCGTATCTGGCAGCCCGAACCCGCCGCGCCGGGCAAGTAGCGTTTTCGCCGAGCACGCGTTGGCCCTTGTTTCGCCGTGATTATCGGCGGCCGACGCTCTTTTCACGACCGACCACGATCAGGTCGATATCGATCGAGATGAGCTCGATCGGATCCCCAATCGACACCTCCCTGCTGCAGACCGCACAGGCGCAGCAGGTCGCGGGCAAGGCTCGCGACAAGGAACGCGCGGCGACCGAACGCGCGCGTCGTCAACAGGACTTCGTCGAGCTCCGGGTGGCAGGCGTCGAAGCATCCGAAGCGGTGCGGCCAATTCCGCACAGCGACTCGGGTGAGGCGGACGCCGAGCACGATCACAGCGACGAATCGCTGGAGGATCGTCCGAACATCGATCTGCGCGCGTAGCGCCCGCCGCCCGTCACGAACCAACGACAAAGGAATCGGAACATGAGCTGGTCCACCGTTCGCGTGCTCCCGGTCACGATCGTTCTCGCGTTGTGCGCTGCGACCCCCGTGACGGGCGACGAGCCGGTGGCGGCCGAGATCGCCGGCACTGCGGAGGCGGTCGCCGTCGCCACCCTCGACCGCGTCCGGACGTTCGTGGGCCGGTACGAGGCGGCGGTCAATCGGCGTGACGCCGAGGCGATCCGCGCGTGCATCGATGGGGAGGCGCTCATCGACCGCGCCCAGCACGGCATCGAGCTCACCGAAGAGTTCCGACGCGGCTTCCGCGAGGGCGCGTTGCAGGGATTCGACTGGGGCGCGTCGCTCGTTGCGGGACTCGGCCAGGGTGGTCACTACAAGCTGTTGCGGGTCGAGCGGGTGAACGGCGAGTTCCACGCGTTGCTGCGGCTCGTGAGCGATCAGGGTGGCGTGAACTATCACGACATCGAGATCGCGCCCGTCGCGGCCGGTGGCTTCCGGATCGTCGACGTGTATGTGTATCTGTCCGGCGAGCGGCTCAGCGACACCGTGCGTCGTTCGCTCGAGCAGTTCGTCGCGGCCATGCAGGAGGGCGACAAGGCGTACGTCGAGGCGTACTCGAAGATCGGTGCGATGGCTCAGCTCATGCAGAGCGGGCACTTCCAGGAGGCGATGGATCTCTACGCGTTGATGCCGGAGAGCCTGCAACGCGAGAAGATGGTCATGATCCTGCGCGTTCAGTGCGCCACGCAGATGAGCGACGAGGTCATCGACGCGGCGTGCACCGAGTTCCGTGCGGCCTATCCCGATGATGCGTGCGTTGATCTGCTCACGCTCGATCAGCAGATCGTTCGGGGGCAGTGGGATCAAGCGCGAGCGACGCTGATGCGGATCAAGGCCGCCGTCGGTCCCGACGGCTATCTCGACGACTTGATCGCCAACGTCTTCCTCCAGGAGGGGCGGCTCGAGGACGCACGAGCCGCGGCGATGCAGGCCATCGAGGTCGAGCCCGGGCTCGACGGGGGCTACTGGACGCTTCTCGAGCTGGCGATTCGCCAGGACGCCCACGGCGAGACGGCCCGCCTGCTGTCGCTGCTGGAGAGCCGATTCGGCTGGACGTTCGACGAGCTGGCGACGGCTCCGGCCTACGCGGCCTTCGTCGCCTCGCCGGCGTACGAGCAGTGGGTGTCGACGCGTCGCGTGACCAGCGTCGAGCCGTGATCCTCGGAGCCGCGTCTGGTTCGGGGTCGCTCGCGTAGAATGGCCCCCCATGGCACAGACCCGCTACATCACGACGCCGATCTACTACGTCAACGATCGACCGCACATCGGCCACGTCTACACGACCACGGTGTGCGACGTGTGGGCGCGGTTCATGCGTTTCAGCGGGGATGACGTCTTCTTTCTCACGGGCACCGACGAACATGGCATGAAGGTCGAGAAGTCCGCGCAGACGCGTGGCATCGAGCCGCAGGCGTTGGCCGACGAGAACGCGGCGGAGTTCAAGCGGGTCATGGAAAAGCTCGACTTGCGGTACGACCATTTCATCCGCACCACCGATCCGGAACACGAACGCCAGGTCGCCTCGTTCGTCGAGACCCTTCTGGCCAAGGACGCCGTGTACGTCGGCGACTTCGAAGGGTGGTACGACGAGGGGCAGGAAGAGTACTACACCGAAACGCGGGCCCGCGCGATGGACTTCCGCTCGCAGGTCGACCAGCGACCGCTCGTCCGCGCGAAAGAGAAGAACTACTACTTCCGCCTCAGCGCGTTTCAGGAGCCCCTGGAAGCGTGGTTCCGCGATCACCCCGACTTTGTCATGCCCGAGTCACGCCGCAACGAGGTGCTGGGCCGTCTGCGGGAGGGTCTCCAGGACGTGCCGATGAGCCGCACGAACTTCACCTGGGGCATTCCGATGCCCGGGGCGCCGGAGCACGTGATCTACGTCTGGATCGATGCGTTGCTCAACTACGCAACCGCGCTCGGGCTCGGCGCGCCGGACGGAGACTGGCACCGAACGCGATCCAAGTACTGGCCGGCCGACTACCACGTCATCGCCAAGGACATCCTCTGGTTCCACGCCGTGATCTGGCCCGCGATCCTCATGGCGCTGGACCTGCCGCTTCCCAAACACATCTACTGTCACTCCTGGTGGATCAGCGAGGGGCAGAAGATGTCGAAGACTCTCGGGAACGCGATCGATCTTGCCGCGATCGACCGCTATCTCGACGACTACGGTCACGATATGTGGCGATACTACCTCGTCACCCGCGGCCCACTCTCCGCCACCGATTCCGACTTCACCGCCGCGAGCTTCCACGACAGCTACAACACAGACCTCGTGAACACCGTGGGCAACTGCGCAAGTCGCGTGACGGCAATGATTAGGAAGTATCACGACGGAGTCATCCCCAATGAGCGACAGGGGGGTGATCGTCTCGTCGTGGGCGATGTCGACTGGCCGACCGTGACCGCCGCCGCGGTCACCGCGGCGCACGCGGCGATGGAGCGTTTCGATCTCGCGGCGGCCGTCGAGGCGGGCCTGGGGCTGGTGCGTCAGGTCGACGCTTTCATCAACCAGACAGAGCCCTACAAGCTCGCCAAGGTCGAGTCGGAGCGTCCTCGTCTCGACGCCGTGCTGTACCAGTGTCTGGAGGCGTTCCGCATCGCCTCGCTGCTCTTGTGGCCGGTGATTCCACGGCAGATGGAGACCGCGTGGGCCGGTCTGGGACTGAAGGTCGATCCCGACGCGGGCAACCTCGCGGCGCTGGCCACGTGGGGCCGTCTGCCGGCAGGGCAGACCGTCGAGAAGCTCACGCTCTATCCGCGGCGGGAACGACCCGAACCGGCGGCATGTTCAGCGTCGTCGTGACGTCGGCCGCCGGAGCGTGGCGGCAAACAGGCCCGGGCCCTTCGCCTGCGTATCCGGTCGCAGCCGGCGGTATCGCATCTCGGTGAGCCCGGCGGGCTTCGCCCACGACTCGATGGTCTCGGCCGAGAATCCCAGGTGCAGGTGACCCATCGTGTGCCGGTAGCTCTCGCGATCGTGGACGACCATGTCGACGATGAGCAGCACCCCGCCGGGCTTGATCACCCGCGCTGCCTCGCGCACCGCCGCGGCCGGATCATCGACGTGGTGCAGCACGAGAAAGATCATGGCCGCGTTGACGGATCCGTCATCGAGCGGAAGGGCCGTGAGCTCGCCGGCGAGAAACTCGATGTTGTCCATCGCCCGCAGTCGTTTCCGCGCCGCATCCAGCATGGCCGGCTCGCGATCGACGGCGAAGACCCGCGCGACGAACGGCGCCAGCAGCTCCGCCGCATTGCCGGTGCCGCAGCCGAGGTCGGCGACGGTCCAGGTGGAGTCTATGAACGCGAACAGGGCTTCGCTCGTGAACGGTTGGCCGAAGAGATCGCGACGCAGGTGATCCCACTCGCCGCCGAGTCGTCCGAACAAGCTGCGGCCGTCGGTGTGACGCTCGGCCAGCACCTCCGCGAGCCGACTGTCGTCTTCCTGGAGGGTCGGACCGGCGCCGAGCTGGCTCCGCGCGAGCGTCCACAACGCATTGGCGTCGTCGTCGAGCCCGGCCGTCACCAACCGGTACAAGCTCGCGGTCCCCTCGGTGCGTTTGACGACCCAGCTTCCGGCGTGCAGGAGCTTCAGGTGCCGGCTCACCGTGGACTGCGGAAGCTGCAACGCGCGGGCAAGCTCGCCCACGCTCAGCTCCTCGCGGTCGATCAGCCGCAGAATACGCAGTCGCGCGAGGTCGCCGAGGGTCGTCAGACGACCGAGCAGCGGCGACGGTTCGGAGTGGTCGGGCATCGGGACGCCGGGGCTAACGCGGCATCGTGGGGCCGGGCACCATGCCGAGCGCGCGGAGACGCTGGCCGATCCGCCGGTCGTGCGGGTTGACCTCATACCCGCTTTGCAGAAGCTGCATCGCCCGGGCTTCGTCGCCGACGTGCTGCGCGAGCTCGGCGGCGACGATGAACGGCTCGGCCGTGCGTCCGCCATCCCACTCCATCGCGAGATCGATCGCGTGCTGCGCGGAGTCGGGGTCGTCGATCGCAATGCAGTACCGAGCAAGACGCAGACAGGAGTCGACCGATTGGGTCTTGTCCACGCGTTGCTGGAGGAAGGCGTAGAGCTGCTCGTGGTTGCCCTGCCGGAACATGGCCTCGGCCAACGCCTCGACGATCGCGTTCTCCTGGGGTCGCCGGGTGTGGGCGATCTCGAGCGCGCGACGGGCCGGCGTGTAGTCGCCGAGCTCGATCAGGGCGAGGCCGAGCTTGTACTGCGCCCGCCAGTCGCCGGGATACCGGTTCGTGACCTCCTCGAATTCGGCCACCGCGCCCGCGTAATCGCCCCGCGACAACGCGCGATCGCCGGACGCCATGACATCCGTCACGGGTCGCTGCGTCGCGCAGCCGCCGGCGATGAACATCAGACACGTCAATACAACGATGGTGGCTCTCATGAGGCGATCTCCGCGGAAGAGGAACGACGGTGGCCCATGATAGCGACGCGCGACGCGGCTGCTACGATGCGTGTGATGCCTGCGCAGGGAACCGCCCATCCGACCGTGCTGCTCCGACACGAGCGTCCCGACGGGTCCGTGCACGTGGACTGGCTCATCGGACGCGACCCCGCGGGGCAGGAGCCCCTCGTCAGCTTTCGCATCGACGACCGCGTGGACAACATGACGCCAGGGACGATGCTTCCGGCCGTACGCATTGCCGATCACCGCGCGCGATACCTCGACTACGAGGGGCCGATCGATGCCGACCGCGGCTCGGTCCGGCGACTCGCTCGCGGGTCGGCAAGCGTGATCGGTGATCCGGACAGCTCGGCCTGGGCCATCGACGTGCATTGGCTCTCGGCGTCTCAGAAGCTGGCCCTCGAGCGGATCGACGGGGACCGGTGGCAGATCCGCGTAGTAGAATGATCGGGTGGGCTCCGTCACTCAGGCGGGGACGACAGGGAAGGAGCGCAACGAAGCCATGGTGCACGACACAAGACCCCTCCGGCACCCCGATCCGCCCCGGAACATCCCCGGATCGAGCAAGATCCAGCACTCGCCTTCTTCCCAGATCCGATCGAACGAACCGGCCCCCGTGCCCGTCGTCCAGTCGGAGGGCCCCTCGGTCGGCGGCAACAAGATCACCGCGTTCGGTGAACAGAAGCGGCACGAGGAAGAGTGGGACCGCACGCCGAACACCACCGGCACCGGTGCGATCCACGTCAAGACCTTCCACAGCAAGCTGACGGACGATGCGGTCCGGTACATGGACCAGACGATCAACGAATGGCTCGACGCGCATCCGCAGTACGAGGTCAAGTTCGTGACGTCGTGCGTGGGGACGTTGACTGGGAAGCTGAAGGAGCCGCACCTGATCTGTCAGGTTTGGGTGTAGTTTGAGCGCTCCGTACGGCCTTCGGCCGACACTCGCTCTCGCGGTGGTGGACGCCTCCCATCCCGCTGGGGGTGACACTCCCCCGCGCGACGCAAACCTCCGGGTGCCACGGACAGCGAAGCGTCCGTGCCGTCAGCGTCCATCACGAAGGGGACCGACTCCCCCGCGCCACGCAAACCTCCCGGGTGCCACGGACAGCGAAGCGTCCGTGCCGTCAGCGTCCATCACGAAGGGGACTGACTCCCCCGCGCGACGCAAACCTCCCGGGTGGGGTGCCGCCCTCGGCCTCAGAAAACCTCACGCTGAACGCTGTGTCGGCCGGCGCTCAACCGACCTCAGCGTGTCCCGCCGCATCCTGCGGCGATGCACAAACCCGCTCGGACGCCCAATCTCACCGCCCGCCTCCTG
>JABDLI010000103.1 GCA_013003065.1 Phycisphaerales bacterium
CGCTCTTCACGTCGGGGATGATCTGGGGGGTCAGCTCCAGGGTGAACGTCGCACCGGGCTCCACGCGGGTGAGACGCGTCGCCTTTGCGCGGTTGGGTGAGAATTGGATTTGGAATGGGAAGGGGAATGGGAAGTGGAAGTGGAACTGGACCCGGAGAACGGGGACCCGGGGAATCGTGAATTGGAATTCGGAGGGCGGCAGGACGCCGCCCGTGGAAGCACAGGGCGTCCGGACGCCACCGGCGTGTTTCACTCAAACCACGCCCGCGTGCCCGCGTACCGCGTCAGCATCTCCTCCCCCGCTTCCCGCCCCAACACGCTCAACGCCGACGCGAGCGCATCCGCCGTGGTCGCATCGGGGGCGAGCACCGTCACCCGGAGGCGGTTCGTGAGGCCGAGACCGGTCGCGGGGTCGACGATGTGCGAATACCGCACGCCGTCGACCTCGACGAACTGCTCGGTGTCGCCACTCGTCGCAATCGCCGCGTGCGCGAGCACGAACGGCTCCGGTCGGCCCGGAAGACCGATGCGCCAACCATCGCGCCCCGGCGGCGGCGCGCCGGCCGCGATGTCGCCGCCGTGATCGACGAGGCACCGGGGCACGCCGGCGTCTTCGAGCACCGCTATTGCCGCGTCGGCCGCGAACCCCTTGCCGATCCCACCGAGGTCGAGCTGCATCCCGGGCACGGCGAGATCCACGGTCCGGGCCTCGGCGTCGAGCGAAAGAAGGCTCCAGCCAACGCGATCGCGCGCCGCCGCGATCGCGTCCGCGGGGGGCAGCCGACGCTGCGTACGGGCCGCCCGCCAAAGCTCGACAAACGGCCCGACCGTCACGTCGAAGGCCCCGGACGAATCCCTTCCAATGCGGCGGGCGTGCTCCAGAACGGCGAAGAGATCGTCGCTCACCGCCACCGGTCCCGTGCCGGCCCGCGCACAGAGCCGGTTGAGCTCCGATCCGGCCCGCCAGTCGCTCAAGACCCCGTCCAGGGTGTTCATCCGCGTGAAGGCGACGCGGGCGGCCGCGCGCGCGGCGGGCTCATCCGGGGCAAACAGGGTGATCCTCGTCTCGACTCCCATTATGATCTGGGCGTACTCGAACCGCTGCGTGTCCGCCGGGGACACGCAACCGACCAGACCGGTCGACGCCGCGACGCCGAAACCCGTCAACCCCCTGACGATCGTTCGCACCATGCCCGACGAATCCAACCCGCATCCCTCCGTCGATCCTCTGCTCCCAGCCGGGAAGCGAAGCATAGACGACGCGTGCGACGGCGTGACCCGGCGGTCCTTCCTTCTCGCCGGCAGCGGTTTCGTGGCCGCCGCCGCCCTGCGTCCCCGGACGGCCGACGCGGCGACGTCCGCCCCGCGTCCGATCAAGAAGGCCGTCAAGTACGGGATGGTGCAAGCGGGCACCACGGTGCGTGAGAAGTTCCTGCTGCTTCGCCAGCTCGGCTTCGACGGGGTGGAGCTCGACAGCCCGTCGAATCTCGATCCGACCGAAGTGCTCGAAGCGCGGGACGAGAGCGGTCTCGCCATCCACGGCGTCGTCGACTCCGTGCACTGGTCCAAGCCGCTCTCCGATCCCGATCCCGCGGTTCGCGCCGCGGGCCGCGCGGGACTCGAAACGGCGCTCACCGATGCGAGCCGCTACGGCGCGAGCACCGTCCTGCTCGTGCCCGCGGTCGTCCGCAAGGATGTCTCCTACCGTGACGCCTACACGCGATCACAGGCCGAGATCCGGCGTGTGTTGCCGCAGGCGGAGTCCACCGGCGTGCAAATCGCCTTCGAGAACGTGTGGAACCAGTTCCTGCTCAGCCCGCTCGAAGCGGCGCGGTACGTGGACGAGTTCGAATCGTCGAGCGTCGGCTGGTACTTCGACGTCGGCAACATCGTCAACTACGGCTGGCCCGAGCATTGGATCGACACCCTCGGTCCCCGCATCGCGAAGCTGGACATCAAGGAATTCAGCCGGACGCGACGCGACCGCGACGGTCTCTGGGAGGGCTTCAAGGTGGAGCTCCTCGAAGGCGACTGCGACTGGCCGGCGGTCATGGCCGCCCTCGATCGCAACGGGTTCCGCGGCTGGGCGACGGCCGAGATCCCCGGTGGTGATGCGACGCGGCTCGAGGACATCGCCGCCCGGATGGACCGCATCATCGTCAGCTGAGTCACGGGCGGCCCGGCCGCCGGCATGCCAAGCCTGGAGGTCGGACATGAGGCGACGGGAATTCCTGGCCAGCGGCGTCGGCGCGATGGCGACCGCGGGTCTCACGATGCCTGCCCGCGGCCGGCAGAACGGCGGCCGCCGGTTCAAGCTGGCGTACGCACCGCACTTCGGGATGTTCCGGCATCACGGCGGGGAAGATCTCGTCGGCCAGCTCGAGTTCATGGCCGATGAGGGCTTCCGCGCGCTCGAGGACAACTGGATGGCCCGTCGCCCGCCCGCCGAGCAGGAACGCATCGCCGGAGCGCTCGACCGGCTCGGCATGACGATGGGCGTGTTCGTCGCTCACGCCGACTTTGGCGCCGTCACCTTCGCCTCTCCCGACCCGGCCATGCGTGACCGGCTGGTGGACGAGATGCGCAACGCCGTCGAGACCGCGCGTCGCGTGAATGCCACGTGGTGCACCGTCGTTCCCGGCCGGTACGAGCCCGGTCGCCCGTGGGAATACCAGACGGCGCACGTCGTCGAGAACCTCAAGCGGTGCAGCGCCGTCTGCGAACCGGCCGGGCTGACCATGGTGCTGGAGCCGCTCAACGCCCTCCGGGATCACCCCGGGCTGTTCCTCACGAAGATCCCCCAGGCGTTTCAGATCTGCCGCGCGGTCGGCAGCCCCTCGTGCAAGATCCTCGACGACCTCTACCACCAGCAGATCACCGAGGGCAACCTGATTCCCAACATCGACCAGGCGTGGAGCGAGATCGCGTACTTTCAGGTCGGCGACAACCCCGGTCGCCGAGAGCCGACGACGGGCGAGATCAACTACCGCAACGTGTTCCGGCACATCCACGGCAAAGGCTTCACCGGCGTCGTGGGGATGGAGCACGGGAACGCACAGCCGGGACGAGCCGGAGAACGGGCGGTGATCGATGCGTACGTGGCCTGTGATGCGTTCTGATCGAGCGGGCATGAACCGCGGCCTGCTGGTGCTCACGCTGCTTGCAGCCGGTTCCCGTGCGTTTGGCGCGGAGCCACCGCTTCGCATCGTCGCGTTCGGCGACTCGACGACGGCGACCCGCAACACCATCGACGCGGTCACGGCCCAGCGTCTGCCCGCAGCGCTCGCCGGGCGTGGCATCGCCGCGTTTGTCATCAACGCCGGAATCGGCGGAGACACGACCGTCGACGCGATGGAGCGTTTCGAGCGTGACGTGCTGTCGCAGCAAGCCGATCTCGTCGTGATCCAGTTCGGCATCAACGATGCCATGGTCGACGTCAACGACGGCATGACGGAACCGCGGGTTCCGATGGCCCGTTTCAAGGGCAATCTGCTCCGCATGGTGCAGACGCTGTCCGAACGGGAAACCCCCATCGTCCTCATGACCCCGAATCCCATGCGGTGGACCAGCCGTCTCGTGACGCTCTACGGACACCCACCCTACGACGTCGACACGCACTGGGGGCTCGACGCGGTCCTGGCCGGATACGCGCAGACGATCCGCAACATCGCCGAACGCCGGCGGGTGCCGCTCGTCGACGTCCATGCCGCGTTCCACGCGTACGACGAGAAGCCGGGCCAGGAGATCCGCGAGCTCCTTCCCGACGGCGTCCACCCGAACGATGCCGGTCACGCGTTGGTCACCGAATGGCTGGCCGATCGCATCGCGGCGCTCGTCGCCGACGGCAGCCTCACGCCCTCGGCCTGCGCCCCGGCCCAGCCCGGCGCGGCTCCGCCGCTCACGCTCGTCGAGGCGGGCGATCCGAAGCACGTGCACGGCGGCGAACGTTGGCGCACGGAGGACGGCGCCCTCACCGGCACCGGCCCCGCGCGACTGACGGCAGCGGCGGGCATCCGACCGGGCGACTTCGTCATCACCGCGCGGCTGCGGCTCACCGATCAGGACAACAGCGCGGCCGCGTTCGTCTTCGGTGACAACGCCTTTGGCTTCGAAGGCGCACGCGGAACGCTGTTCGTCAACGGACCCGTCTTCGGCGGGCTCGAGTTGCTGTCCCGCTCGGAGGATGTTTTCGAGCCGGAGGCGTGGTTCGAGTTCTCGGTCGTCCGGGCCGGGAACGATCTGCGGTTCCTCATCAACGATCGCATCGTGCGTGCCGTCGCGTGCCCGCCGGTCGGGTTCGACCGCGTGGGGTTCAGCCCGATGCGCAGCACGATGCACATCGAACGCTTCGCCATCCTCGGCGCGATCGAAGAGACAGCGCCGCCCCCGCCCCGCGGGTACGACATTCCGATCGTCGATCTCGCGGACGAGGAAGAACGACAGGTCGTCGTCGATCGCGAGCCGGGGCAATACCTCGGTCACCCGACGACGGTACTGCTCGAGGACGGTGCGACGATCATCACGGTCTATCCGAAAGGACACGGACGCGGCCCGATCGTCATGAAACGCAGCACCGACGGCGGACGCACCTGGTCGGAACGGCTGCCCGTGCCGGACAACTGGTCGACCTCACGCGAAGTGCCGACCATCCACCGGACGATCGATCCGCGTGACGGCACGAAGCGTCTGATCGTGTGGTCGGGGCTGTATCCCGCGCGGCTCGCCGTTTCCGAGGACGACGGCATGAGCTGGTCCGCGCTCGAGCCCGCCGGCGAATGGGGCGGTATCGTCGTCATGGGGTGTGTCGAGCGGCTGAAGAACGGCGACTACATCGCGTTGTTTCACGACGACGGTCGTTTTCGGACGGAGGACGGTGAGCGTTCGAAGTCGTTCACGCTCTTCCAGACCCGCTCGCGTGACGGCGGGCGGACGTGGGCGAGCCCGCGGGCGCTCTGGTCGGGCAGCCACGTGCACCTCTGCGAGCCGGGGATCATCCGCTCCCCCGACGGGGACGAGCTGGCGATCCTCCTGCGTGAGAACGCGCGACGTCGCAACTCGCACGTGATGTTCTCCCGGGACGAGGGACGCACCTGGTCCGAACCGCGTGAGCTGCCGGGGGCGCTGACGGGCGACCGCCACACCGCGCGGTACGCACCGGACGGTCGCCTGCTGATTTCGTTCCGCGATACGACGCTCGAGAGCCCGACACAGGGCGACTGGGTCGCCTGGGTGGGCCGGTACGAGGACATCGTCGAGGGGCGGTCGGGTCAGTGCCGGATCCGGCTGATGGACAATCACCACCGTTGGGACTGCGCGTACCCGGGCGTGGAAGTGCTTCCCGACGGTACGTTCGTCCTGACCACCTACGGGCACTGGACGAAAGGTGCGGAGCCCTACATCGTCAGCGTCCGGCTCACGCTGGATGAAATCGACGCACGCATGCCGGAGTGACCGGGCCCGATTCGCAGGAGGACGCCGTGGACGAGACGCAACATCGGAAGGACGCCGTCGACTGGAAGTCGCAGCTCACGCCGGAGCAATACCGCATCGCCCGCGAGGGCGGGACCGAGCGGGCTTTCACCGGCGCGTACTGGGACACCAAGACCCCCGGGGTGTACCGGTGCGTCTGCTGCGACGCCCCGCTCTATCGATCGACCAGCAAGTTCGACTCGGGAACGGGGTGGCCGAGCTTCGGCGCGCCGTACGACGACGAGGCGATCCGCACGATCGAGGATCACACGCACGGCATGGTGCGGACCGAGGCTCGCTGCCGGCGTTGCGACGCGCACCTGGGCCATGTCTTTCCGGATGGACCGCAACCGACGGGGATGCGGCACTGCGTGAACTCGGCGAGCTTGCGGTTGGAGGAGGACGGGGCGTAGGGGCTTTCGGGGGCGTCCGGGGCCGGGGCCGGGTCCGGGTCCGTGTCCGCGTCCGCGTCCGTGTCCGCGTCCGGGTCCGTGTCCGTGTCCGTGTCCGCGTCCGTGCCCGTGCCCGCGTCCGCGTCCGTGCCCGTGCCCGCGTCCGGGTCCGTGTCCGTGTCCGTGTCCGTGTCCGTGTCCGCGACCGCGACCGCGTCCGTGTCCCTGCTCCGCGTCCGCGTCCGTGCCCACGCCCGCGCTCGCATACAATGCCTTCGTGCTCCACCCTTCTCGCCGCGAGATCCTCAGCCGAGGCGGCACGCTTGCCCTCGGGTTCATCGGGCTTCAACGCTGGATCGACACCGATCTCGCGCGTCGTGTTCCGCCGCACGAGTCACCCCTCGGTCCGTTGCGGCCGGATCCGGCGCGGATGCTGGAGCTGCCGGACGGTTTCGCGTACCGCGTGATCTCGTGCGAGGGGGATCCGATGGACGACGGGTTGCTCGTGCCGGGGCTTGCGGACGGGATGGCCGCGTTTCCGGGACCCGATGGCACGGTGCGGCTCGTCCGCAATCACGAGATCGAGTCGCACACGCCGCGGTACGGGGCGTTCGGGACGCACTACGAGCGGCTGGATCGCGTTGACCAGACGCGGCTGTTCGACGCCGGATTCGGCCGGACGCCGGCGCTCGGGGGCACGACCACGATCGAGTACGACCTGCGAACGCGGCGGGTCCGGCGTCAGTTTCTGAGCCTCGGCGGCACCGTGCGGAACTGCGCGGGCGGTCCGACGCCGTGGGGATCGTGGATCACGTGCGAGGAGACGCAGCAACACGCCGGTCCGATGTGGGAGCACGACCACGGCTACAACTTCGAGGTGCCGGCCGATGCGAACGAGCTCGTCGAGGCGGTGCCGCTGAGGGCGATGGGCCGCTTCTACCGCGAGGCCGTCGCCGTCGATCCCGCGACCAGCATCGTTTACCAGACCCAGGATCTCGACGACGGGCTCATCTACCGATTCCTCCCCGACGTCCCGCAACAGCTTGCCCGCGGCGGCCGTCTCCAGACGCTGGGGATTCGCGACCGCCCGGTCTGTGACACGCGCAACTGGTCCGGCGGCACGGATTCGATCCGCGTGGGAAGTCCGCTGGAGACGGTGTGGATCGACGTCGACGGCGTCGACAACCCGCACGACGATCTGCGGCACCGCGGCGCGGCGGCCGGCGGCGCCGTCTTCGCTCGCGCCGAGGGCATGTGGTTCGCCGGGGGCGTCGTGTACTTCGCCTGCACGAACGGCGGGCCCGATCGGACGGGCCAGATCTGGCGGTACCGCCCGAGCCCGCGCGAGGGCCGGGGGGACGAACAGGACACGCCGGGGCGGCTGGAGCTGTTCGTCGAGTCACGCAACGAGGATCTGCTGCGCAACGCCGACAACCTCACGATCGCGCCGTGGGGCGACCTCATCGTCTGCGAGGACGGCGCCGGCCACGACCGGATCATCGGCATCACGCCCGAGGGGACGATGTACGTGATCGCCCGCAACGCCATGGGCGCCGACGAGTTCGCCGGGCCGTCGTTTGCGCCGGACGGATCGACGCTGTTCGTCAACATTCAGCAGAGCGGGCTCACGGTCGCGATCGATCTGCCGCAGCGTCTCATCGATCGTCGATGAGCGACGACGGTGGCTGCGCCGGATCGCCGGCGGGAAGAAGCCCGCGGTACCGCGCGGCATCGGCCGGCCGCCCCCACTGCTCGTAGAGCCGCACGATCCGGGCGCCGGTCACGCCCGCGATCGGATGTTCATCGCCAAGCTCCGCGCGGACTGCCCGCCACGCGGGAACCAGCAACGCTTCGGCGGCGCCGAACTGGCCAAGCTCGGCCTTGAGCACACCGAGCATGCTGGCGGTGTCCGCAATGAGCAGGTTGCTTGCCGGCAGCTCGCGCTGACGAAGATCGAGACACGCATCAAGCAGCAGCACCGCACCCGGCGTGTCGCCGAGATCCAGTCGCAGCAACGCGACGTCCATCAGCCCCTGCGCGAGATCGAGCGGCTCGACGCCTTCCAGCTCGCTGAGCGTCGTGAAGACCTGGAGATAGACGAGCGCATCGACGGGATCGGCCTGTCGGCCCATCAGCCGGAAGCCGAGCTCCGCGAGACGATCGGCCGTCCCGGGGAACTTGCGGGCCATGCCGCGACAGCTCAACGCGAGCGAGCGGTCGAACAGCCGCGCACAGGCCTCCAGGTTGCCACGCGTGTGCTGGACGCGTCCGAGGTGCCAGAGCTGGTAGGGCGTGCGCGTCTGTCCCAGTCGGTCGGGCCGGAGCTGGAGCGACTCCTCGAGCACCGCCATCGCCTCGTCATACCGTTCCATCCGCTGCAGAAGCCACGCGTAGTCTTCCATGCAACGCGACATGTAGACGTCGCCGCTGCCCCCGAGCGCGCGATACCGAGCGAGGGCGTCCTGGTACAAGGCGTCGGACTGCTCGAGATCGCCCCGCATCGAGAGGAAGGCAGCGTAGCTGTACGTCCCTCGTGCCCAGTTCAGCGAGGGCTCATCGAGCACGCGGTCGAACATGGCCAGCATCGACCGGTAGTTCCGTTCTGCTTCCTGCTGCTCGACCTCGGTTTCGCTCATCTTCCACTGTGCGTAGGCGAGGTTTCCCGTCGCCTCGGCAACGAGCGGATGTTCGTGCCCGTACAGCCGTCGTCGCATGTCGACGGCCTCGCGTTGCAACGCGATGCACTGGGGATCTCCGAGCACGGTCATCGTCCGGCCCAAGAGCGTCAAGCAGTTTGCCGTTTCCACCGCGTCGCCCGGGTGTTGGGTGCGGCTCAACTCCAACGCGCGTCGCGCGTGCGGGGCGGCCTTGCCCCACAGCCAGAATCCGGCGTAGGCCTGGGCGAGCGTGTACCGGACCCCCGCTTCGGCCGCCGGCTGCCCCCGCAGCTCGGGACCGATCCGCTCCGACGCATGGTCGAGCACCTCCAGGACCGTCAGGTCTCCTCCGCCCTCGTAGGAACCGGTCTGCGTGAGCAGCTCCTCCAGGAACGTCTGCACCTGCACGGCCCGGACCGTCTCGCGTTCGGCGTGCTGGTAGAGCACGGCCATCGTGATCCCGAATCCGAGGACGAAGAGCCCGATCCCGGCCGCCACCGCCACCGCGACGCGGTGTCGCCGCAGCGTCTTTCGCGCGCGGTAGAACGCCGTCGCGACCGGCGCCTCCACCGGCTCGCCCCGCTCCCACCGTCCGAGATCGTCACAGAGATCCGCCACCGACTGGTAGCGATCGCACTGCCGCTTGGCGAGTGCCTTGCGGACGATGGCCGCCAGCTCGCGGTTGACGCCGGGCGCCAGCGTCGCGGCTGACGGCGGCTCGGACTTCTCGATGCTGTCGAATATCTCGACGAGCGCGCCGCCCACGGGATACGGCATGACACCGGTCAACATCTCGAAGAGCATGACCCCGAGTGAATAGACGTCCGATCGCACGTCGAGCGCATCGGCGCCGCCCCGCACCTGCTCGGGCGAAGCGTAGGCCGGCGTCCCGATGAATTGACCGCTGAGCGTGACGCTGGAACGCTCCGCCTCATCGCTCTTGGCGAGACCGAAGTCGAGGACGTGCGGCACGCCATCGCGGTCGACCAACACGTTGGAGGGTTTCAGATCGCGGTGGATGATCCCTCGTTGGTGGGCGTGCTGCACGGCGGCGCCGATCGACTGCATCATGCGGGCGATCCGCGACGGGGGACGACGCCCCCCCTCGACGGAGGCGGCCCACTCGGTGACGGGCACGCCGTCGATCCATTCCATGCCGAGGATGGGTTGACCCCCGTCGTACTCGAGCCCACGCAGCGTCACGATCGACGGGTGATCGAGCGTGGAAACCACCTGCACCTCCCGCTCCAGGCGGTGGCGGGCCGATGGCGTCGCGAGCGCGCCGGCGAGCAGCCGCTTGACCGCGACCGGCGCACCACCGGCGGCCCGGCCGCGGTACACGATGCCCTGGCCGCCGCGGCTGATCTCCTTCTCGAGGGTGTACGAGCCGAGACGCCCCAGCTCGAGCGGTGTCTCCGCTTCTCGGAGCATGTCGAACCAACCGTCACCGTCGAGCTCGAAGAGCGCGGACGCGGGGTCGCCGCCGTGGCTGTTTCCGTTGTGTCCCACCCCGTCAATCACCGAGGCCGTCCTCCTGCTCGAGCTGGTCGGCGACGAGCTCACGGAGGCGATTCCGGATCCGCTGCTTCACCTTGTGAACGGCGTCGGTGCTCATGTCGAACTCTCGCGCCACCTGCTCCGTCGTCACCCCGGAGAGCAGGCGATCGAAGACGGCCACGCTGCGGCTCTCGAAGGTCCGGCGGACCGTCCGCATCGCGAGCCGCAGATGATGCCGCACCCACTCCCGTTCCCAATCGGCGTCGCGATCCTCCTCGGCCGCAACGTCCGCCACGATCGTCTCTAGGCGCGCCGGCCGGGGAACTGGACGCCCCAGGTGCCGGGCCACTGCATTTCGCGTCGCCCGGCCGAGGTAGCTGCGAAACCGCCCCCGGGCCGGGCTGTACTCGAACGACCGGAGCGCGCTCGCGAGGTTGATCAGCACCACCTGCCGCAGGTCCTCGGCGTCGGAGTGCTGCAGCCCCCGGCTGCGGCAGAATCGCACCACCAGCTCGCCGTACCGCTCGTCGAATTCACGCCACGCCGCGTGATCGGCGTGATCGCGGACACGCAGCAGCAGCGATGGACGGGTGGATTGACCGCTCACGGAGTCGCTTTCCTCCTCGAACCCGAAGGTTCCGCTTCATCATGATGCATCCGGCGGTCCGGCGTGGTGATTCCCTCGCAAAAAAGCAGCCGTCCGGACGATCCCCGCTTACCCTCCTTGCCGAGCCACGCTGGCCCCTCGACTCGATGGTGAATGAAGTCGCCGCGACCGCCGTTGACGCGACAGTCGCCCCGGTTCCACCCTCTGGGTGCCGGGTGACCGACGAAGGGGGCCTCGCCCCGTCGGGTGGTTGTGTTCCGGATTCCCTCCGGGACCGTCCAGCCAGCCCCGACCCCGCGCTATCTCCTTCCCGGGTGAGCCCCCTTCGTATTTTCCGCCGAGGAGATTCGAGCATGATCAGTCCGAGACTCCTCCTGGCGGCGTCGCTCGCGACGTGCGCCGCCTCCGCCGCCGCCTCCGCGCAGCCGGCGGGCTTCGTGTCGGAAACGATCGTGACCGGACTCAGCGAGCCGGTCGGGCTGGTCTTCGCTCCGAACGGCGAGCGATTGTTCGTGTGGGACAAGATCGGGCGGGTCTTCATCGTCGAGAACGGCGTGGTCCAGCCCGAGCCGCTGCTGGACCTCCAGGAGGAAGTCAACACCTACTGGACGCGTGGGCTGACCGGCTTCGCCCTGGATCCCGAGTACGAGACGAACGGATACGTCTACCTCATGTTCACGGTGGACTGGGAGTACTACAGCACCGGCGGCGCTCCCGATCCGGGGCAGCTCGACACCAACCACGACACGTTCGGACGTCTCGTCCGCTGGACGAGCGACCCGGCCGATGACTTTCGCAGCGTGATTCCCGGCAGCCGCTGGGACATGATCGGCGCGACGCACGACACGGGTTTCGCGGTGACCTTCGCATCGCACACGCAGAACACGATCGTCTTCGCCGACGACGGCACGATGCTGCTGAGCGCCGGCGACGGCGCGTCGATGCTGGAAGTCGACACCGGGGGCCCGCGCAACCCATGTTGCTCGAGCAATACCGCAGAGGCGGACGGCATCGTGACGGGCAAGGAGAAGATCGGCGCCTTCCGCTCCCAGCTCGTCGATTCCCACGGCGGGAAGATCCTGCGGATCGATCCGGTCACCGCGGAGGGACTTCCGAACAACCCGTATTTTGATCCCGCTCAGCCGAGCGCCCCACGCTCACGCGTGTGGGCGCTCGGCCTTCGCAATCCCTACTCATTCGCCATTCGTCCGGGCACCGGGGACGTCGATCCGGCCGCCGGGGTGCCCGGCGTCCTGATGATCGGCGACGTGGGGTGGGATCAGTGGGAACGCCTGTGCGTGTCGGCCGAGGGGGGGGAGAACTTCGGGTGGCCGCTCTTCGAGGGGCTGATCGACGCCGGCGGGTACCCCGCCACGACGACCGCCAACCGTGATACGCCCAACCGCCTCTACGGAGTGGGCGGGTGCGGCATCGACTTCTTCGCGTTCCGCGATCTGATCGTGCAGGAGACGCTCGCGTTGCCAACCTGGCCGAACCCCTGCGACCCCGCCCAGGAGATCCCGGCCGACTACACGTTCATGCACCAACGCGCTGCGATGGCGTGGCGGAATGACCGCCTGTTCCCGACTCCCCTCACCCTGGTGCCGGTGTTCGACGAGGATGGCGTCGCTCAGTCGTTGTCGGTGACCCACCCCGACTCGCCGGTCGATGGGTTTCATCTCAAGGGCCGGGCGACCGTCGGCGGGTTGTTCTACGACCAGGACAAGTTTCCGGCCGAGCTGCGTGGCTCGCTTTTCTTCGCCGACGCCGGGAACCCCCCGGGCAGCACGGGGTGGATCAACCGCGCCCGGTTCGATGACGAACATCGTCTGGTCGAGATCGCGTCCTTCGTTCCCGGGGGCGACCTGAACCCCACCGGCCTCGCGCTCGATCCGGATGGGTACGCCATCTACTACGCCAACCACCGCGCGGCGGGGGCCGGATCGATCGAGCGGATTGCCGTCGATTGCAATGACAATGGCGTCGGCGACGATCTCGATCTGGAGGCCGGCACGAGCGTCGATCGCAACGGCAATGGTCTCCCGGACGAATGTGATCTGCCCGGTGACGTCAACGGAGACGGAAGCGTCGATTTCGTCGATCTGTTGACCGTGCTGGCCAGCTGGGGGGACTGTCCCCCGCCCGACGCGTGCCCCGCCGATCTCGACGGGAGCGGCGACGTGGGATTCACCGACCTGCTCATCGTGCTCGCCGGGTGGACGGCGTAACGTCGCAGCCCGAGAGCCCTCAGGGAGAACGAACGTGCGACAAGAGTGGATTCTGGGAGCTGTGCTGCTCGGGGCGACCGCGACGACCCATGCCGATCAAGTGCTCGTCTGCGGATGGAACACCAGCAACGTCGTTCGCTGCGACACCGAGACCGGTGCGTGCGAAGCGTTCGTCGGCACCGGCTCGGGCGGGCTGGCGAGCCCCCACAGCCTGGCGATCGGTCCGGACGGCAACCTCTACGTGACCAGCTTCTCGAACGGCCGCGTACTCCAGTACCGGCTCGAGAACGGCGGCTTCCTCGACACGTTCGTCCCGGCGGGCGCCGGCGGTCTCGGCGCGCCGACTGACGGGAACTTCGGCCCCGATGGCAACCTCTACGTGACGAGCTTCGCGACCGACTGCGTCCTCCGGTACGACGGCAAGACCGGCGATTTCATCGACGTGTTCGTCTCCAGCGGCAGCGGAGGTCTGCTCAACCCCGAGGCGCTCGACTTCGGCCCGGACGGTCATCTGTACGTCGTGAGCGGCAACAACCGCAACGTGCTTCGCTACGACGGCGTCACCGGTGCGTTTCTGGGTGTGTTCGTCCCGACGGGCAGCGGGGGCATCCTCGACCCGCACTTCATATGCTTCCACGAAAAGTTTCTCTACCTCACCGCCTTCGGCAACAACAAGGTGGTGCGCTACGACGCCCGAACCGGGGTGTTCGTCGACGTCTTCATCCAGGACGATCCCGCGACGCCCGACATCGACGAGAGCGGCGGGCTGGCGAGCGCGCACGGGCTCCGCTTCGGTCCGGACGGCAACCTGTACGTCGCCTCCTTCGGCAACCACCGCGTCCTCCGCTACGACGGGGCGTCCGGAGATTTCATCGACGAGTTCATACCGGCGGGCAGCGGGATCACCGGCCCGATCGACATCCTCTTCCTTCCCCCGGAGTGCCCGGCGGACCTGGACGGCTCGGGCGATGTGGGGTTCACGGATCTGCTCGCGGTCCTGGCGGCGTGGGGCCCTTGCGTCGGAGCCTGTCCGGCCGATCTCGACGAAAGTGGCGACGTCGGCTTCACCGACCTGCTCGCGGTGCTGGCGTCGTGGGGCCCCTGCTGAGGCGGTCACCGGGCTCCAGTGGCCTCTCCGGGCTGGTCCGGCCGGAAAATGTGCTTTAAGTGAATAATCGCTCTTGAATTCTCTATCGCACGCGGTATCCTCTTTGTCGGTGGACGAGAACCCCACCTTTCCGCCTTCTCACTTGACGGTCGACGCCCGACACCCCGGGCGTCGATGTTTTTTTGCCCCCGCCCCCACCCCGACCGGCGGATCGATGCTTGGGCCCGACCCCGCCCGCCCCTCGGTCCGTCTGACGGCTCAGAATCGCATGGGCACGATCATTTCCGCCGTGGGCTTCGCCTAGGCTGAAGGTGGAGTCGCGCTACGCATCCAGGTCACGCGGTCGTCCCCCTATGAACCGGTGGCGACGTCGGCCGGGACGTGACCGCGGAGAAGACGCACCCATGCTCACGACCACCCCCACGGTCCTCCCGACCGCGATGATTTCGCTGCTGACAGCGGTCGCACCCACGCTCGCGGGCGGCGTCCTCCCCCCCGCCGACCACGACGAGATCTGGATCGGAGGCTGGCACTCGCACAACGTCATCCGCATCGCCTGGAAAGACGCGGAGTTCCGCGGCGCCTTCGTCCCCAGCGGGGGCGGCGGGCTGAGCCGGGCGCACGACTTCTCGTTCGGGCCCGACGGGCACTTCTACGTCGCCTCGTACGGCGACAGCACCGTCCGCCGCTACCACGGCGAGACGGGGAGCTTCATCGACGTGTTCGTCCCCCGCGGCGACGGGCTCCTCAACTCGCACACGACCTACTGGAACGGCGACGGCATGCTGCTCGTCAGCTCCGAAGGCGGCGACCGCGTGAATCGGTACGACGCCGACGGGATGTTTCTCGGCACCTTCGTCGCCCCCGGCGAGGCCGGCCTCGACGGGCCGGAGTACATCATTTCAGGACCGGACGGCTTTCTGTACCTGGCCGCCCAATCGGACCAGGTGCTCAAGCTCGACCCGAACGCCGGCGGCGTCGTCGAGCGTTTCGTCTGGGACGACCCCGACATCCCGGGCGACGAGACCGGCGGGCTGAGCTGGGCGCACGGCATCGCCTTCGGCCCCGACGGCAATCTCTACGTCGCCTCGAGCAACAACAACCGCATCCTCCGCTACGACGGCGTGACGGGTGACTTCATCGACGCGTTCGTCTCCGGATCGGGCGCGCCCGAGTTCCCCATCGGCATCGCGTTCGGACCGGACGGCAACCTGTACGTTTGCGCGTTCGCCACGAGCCGCCTGCTGCGGTACAGCGGCAAGACCGGCGCGCCGCTCGGCACCGTCGCCAACCTCCCATCGCTGGGTCTGACCGGCCCGCTCAACCTGCACTTCTTCCGCGGCCCGGCGTGTTTCCCCGATCTCGACGGATCGGACGATGTCGGCTTCGCCGACCTCCTCGCCGTGATCGCGGAGTGGGGACCCTGCGCCGGCTGTCCGGAAGATCTGGATGGATCGGGCGACGTCGGGTTCAGCGATCTGCTGAAGGTGCTGGCGCGATGGGGGCCGTGCGGGTAGTGGTTGGAAGTGGACGCGGACGCGTGCGTGTCCGTGTCCGCGTCCGTGACCGCGTCCGCGGCCCCGGCCCCGTCAATCCCGACGATCGTGCCGCACCAACGCCGCGTACTTTCCTCCGAGCGCCAACAGCTCCCCGTGCGGCCCCTGCTCCACGATTCGCCCGCGTTCGATGAACACGATGCGATCCGCCGCGCGAATCGTCGACAGCCGGTGCGCGATCACGAACGCGATGCGTCCGGCGAGGACCGTTTCGATGCCCCGCTGGATGAGCCGTTCGGTTTCCGTGTCGACGGAGCTGGTCGCCTCGTCCAGGATGAAGATCTGCGGATCGGCGATCAACGCGCGGGCGAGCGACAGCAGCTGACGCTGGCCGGTCGACACGCGGCCTCCGCCCTCGCCCACGTCCGCGTCATAACCACCTTCCATTCCCACGATGAACTCGTGCGCGCCGACCGCCCGGGCGGCCGCCGCGATCTCGGCGTCCGTCGCATCCAGACGGCCGTACCGGATGTTCTCGCGAATGGTCCCGCTGAAGAGGTGCGGGGTCTGGAGCACGACGCCCAGATTGGACTGCAGCCACCCGAGCGCGCGCTCGCGGTAATCGAGACCGTTGATGAGAATCGCACCCTCGGTCGGCTCGTAGAAGCGGCTGACGAGGCTCACGATCGTGCTCTTGCCGCCGCCCGTCGGACCGACCAGCGCGATCGTCTCGCCCGCCTGCACCGACAGGTTGAACCGCTCGAGCACGCGTTCACCGCCGGTGTATCGGAAACCCACGTCGGCGAACTCGATCGTCTCGATCCGGGCGTCGAGACCGTCGATCGCGACGCTGGAGTCGTCGGCGGCGTCGATGGCCGCCCGCACGTGCGCCGCGTCGGCAATCTCCGGCTCGGTGTCGAGCAGCTCCTGCACCCGCTCCGCCGCCGCCTGCGCGCTCTGAAGCTCGGTGAATCGACGCGCCAGCTCCTGGATCGGCATGTACAGGAAGGCCGCATACTGCATGAATGCCACGAGCGTGCCGAGGGTCAGCGTGCCGTCGCCGTCGCCGACCATGAGACCGCCCCGCCACAGCGACAGCCCGACCCCCGCGCTGCCGAGCGTCACGACGAGCGGCAGGTACACGGCGGACTGGAGCGCGTTCCGAATCGAGTAGTCCTCCATCGATCGCGAGCGGACCTGGAATTCGGCGAGGTTCCGCTGCTCCCGAACGAGCGTCTTGGTCGTCCGCACGCCCATCAGGCCCTCGTTGAACGCCGCCGTGATCTCGGAGTTGGTCCGACGCACGTGACGCGAGCTCTCCAGCAACCGGCGTTGGAAGACCTGGCTCACGATCGCCAGCGGCGGCACGATGAGCATGACGACGAGCGCGAGCGGCCACGACAGCCACAGCATGCCGGCAAGGATGCCCGCCACGAGGCTCGTTCCCCACACGAGGTCCAGCATGAACCACGGCATGAGCGAGGAGAGCTTACTGCAATCGCTCGTCAGCCGCGTGACCAGCCAGCCGACCGGCCGCACGTCGAAATACGAGAACGACAACGCCTGCAGCCGCGCGAACCCGGCCGTGCGCAAGTCACGGGCGACCCCCGTCGCCGTCTGCCCGGCGAGCACGATGAACACCCACACGCAGATGCACAACGCGAACACGAGCGTCACGTAGCCCGCCACCCAGCCCCACAGTGCGGTGGTCACGCCGCGGGCCGTCGCCTCGTCGATGAGCCGACCGGTGACGAGCGGCGTTGCCGCATCGATGCCCGCCAGCACGAATCCGGACACGGCCAGCCCGATGAGCTGGCGACGGTACGGCCGGGCGTGCTCCGCGATCCGGCGCCACAACGCCCAGTCCACCTGGGCGGCGGGACGATCGTCTTCGATGTACGGCTCAGACATGGCCCATGACCTCCGGCGATTCCCCTTCGATCTGTTCGATCCGCCAGCGACGGTGGTACGCCCCGCCGGCGGCGAGGAGCTGCTCGTGCGTCCCCGACTCGACGAGTCGTCCGTCCTCGAGCACGAGAATGCGATCCGCGTGCATCAACGTCGAAAGCCGGTGGGCGATGACGATCGTCGTGTGTCGCCCCCGCCGCTCCTGCAACGCGCCGAGGATCCGCATCTCCGTCTCGGTGTCGACGGCGCTCAACGCATCGTCCAGGACGAGCACGGCCGGATCCTGCAAGAGCGCCCGGGCAAGCGCCACGCGTTGCCGCTGACCGCCCGACAGCGTCACGCCGCGTTCGCCCACCTTGGTGTCGTAGCCGTTGTCGAAGGCGAGGATCGACTCGTGCACGCACGCCACGGTCGTGGCCTCGATCATCACCTCTTCGGCCACCTGCGGGTGGACGAGCGTCACGTTCTCCCGCAGCGACTTCGAATAGAGGAAAGGCTCCTGGAGCACCGACGCGATCTGCCCGCGGACGAATGTCCGATCCAGATCGGTCAGCTCGATGCCGTCGATTCGAATCGAGCCCGTGTCGTAGTCGTACAGCCGCAGCAGCAGGTTCACGACCGTCGTCTTGCCGCAACCGGAGGGGCCGGTGAGCGCGATGGTCTCACCCGGCTCGGCCCTGAAGGACAAGTCGCGGAGCACGGGGCCCGAGCCGTCGTGCGCGAACCCGACGTTCTCGAACTCGATCGCGCCCGACAGCGACGGCACGGGCGTCTCCGCCGCCGGCGTCGATTCGACTGGTTCATCGAGAATCTCGCGAATGCGGTCGATGGCCACGATCGCCTTGCCCACTTCGGTGAGGATGCGCCCCATCATCCGGACCGGCCAGATGAACAGCGACACGATCGTGAGGAAGTAGTAGTACGCCCCGACCGTCAGCTCACCGGTCGCCAGCCAGTACGCGCCTCCGCCGACCACGAGCGCCTTCTGACAGAAGCACAGGAGATCCGAGATCGACCAGAACCGCGCGAGCAGCACGTACAACCGATAGTCGAGCGTCTGGTGCGCCTCGTTGACCGTCGCGAGCTTCTCCTCCTCGAATTGCTGGCGTGCGAACGCGCGGACCACCCGGATCCCGGTGAGGTTCTCCTGCACGGTGTTGGTCAATCGCCCTTCCGCTTCGTCGACGGCCTTGAAGGTCGCGCGGATCCGGCCGAAGTAGATGAGCGAGAACACCACGATCACCGGGATGAGCAGCAGCGACACGACGGCCATCCGCACGTCGATCGCGAACATGAACGGCAGCGGCAGCAGCAAGAGCGTGACTGCGCGGCCGATCTCGACCAGCTGGGTGGCGAGGAAGGTCCGAAACGTCTCGACGTCCGACGAACAGCGCTGGATGAGATCGCCCGTCCGCGCGGTGTCGTGGTACCGGCACGGAAGCTGCTGAAGATGGTCGTACAGACGGTCCCGCAGGCGACGCGTGATCGCCTCGCTCGCCTGCGCGGAATACCGGCCGCGGAAGTAGGTGAAGACGCCGGCCAGACCGGTCAGCCCCACGAGCACGAGCGCGGGCCACCACAGGTTGGCGCGTACGAACGACGCACCGCCGAGCCACTCGAGACCCGTCGCCACCAGCGGCGTCGGCGTGTCGCGGGTGGCGATCGCGCCGTCGATCGCGATCTGCGGGATGACCGGGGCGACCGTCAGCAACGCCGAGGCCAGGAGCAACGACCCCATCGCCGCGGCGTACCGCCACCGCTCTCCGGCCATGAGATTCCAGATGGTTTGAAGGCGAGCGATCATTGGGCTCTCCTGCAACTGCCGCCAAACTGGGCGAGCGGGAAAGCCGGTTGCGGCCAACGAAAAACCCGCTCGTTTGGAGCGGGTTCATCACGACGCAACGATCGAGATCACCCGCTCACAGGACATCCGTCCCGACCGCGCACACACCGGCCGGAGGGTTGCTCCGGTCGGACGCGGTGATGAGGTTCATGGTGAACATGGGTGAACTCCGAGAAGACTTATAACCCGGTCGATGCGTCCGGGCAAGGATCGAGCCGGAGACGCGAGACGCACGGCCCGGTGCGGGCCGGCCGATCCGACCCCGTCACCGCAGGCTTCCGGGTACGATCACGCGTTGCAACTCCCCCTGCTCGGGGGGACTTACGAGACCGTTCGCGTCACCGGCACCCTCCGTCATGCACGACTTCCTCACCTTCGCCCGCCAGACGATCAAGGACCGCGCGATGCTCGTCGCCGCGATGGTCTTCGCGATTCTCTCGGCCGCGGGGATGGGGGTGGGGCTCCTGAGCATGGTGCCCGCGATCAAGCTGATCGTGAACGACGGGGAGACCGGCGGGCTCCCGGACCTCGCCCGCCGCTTCAACGCGGATGCGACGACGGTGCTGGGCGTGCCGATCACGATTCCCGCGTGGCTCATCGACCTCCTTCCCGACGGCCGTTTCGGCGGGGTGGTCCTGATCGTGGCCGTGATCGCCCTGCTCACCGTGCTCGGGGCCGCCTTCAACTTCCTCCACCAGTATCTGAGCCTGACCGTCGCGACCCACACCGCGGCCCACGCACGCGAGCGTGTGTTCCGGACGGCGATGTTCATGCCGCTCATCAAGGTGACGCAGCGGGGCGCGTCGGAGTTCGTCGCCCGCATCCTCCAGGATTCGGTGGCCGTGCAACGCGGGCTGATCGCCCTCATGAGCAAGGCCGTCGCGCAGAGCACCCAGGCGGTCGTGCTCTTTCTCGTTGCGGTGTTCACCGGCCGCTCGCTGACCATCGCCGCGTTGGTGATCCTCCCGCTGCTGGCGATCGTCATTCGCAAGATCGGCAAACGCATCCGCCGGGCGCACCGCGGCGCCCTCGAGCGGCAGGAGGATCTGCTGCGGGTCGCCACGGAGTCGGTGCAGGGGCTCCGCGCGGTGAAGGCCAACACCCGCGAGGCCGCCACCATTCGCTCCTTCGCCGCGATCAATCGCGACGTCGTGCGTGAGGAGCTGCGCGCCCGCATCGCCCGCGCGGCGTCGAGCCCCTTCATGGAGACGATTGCCGTCTTCGCCGTCGGCGCCCTGGTCATCCTCGCTGCCCGCGCCATCATCGGGGGCACGCTCACGATCGAGCGGTTCGTCATCGCGCTCGGGGCGTTGGCGATTGCCGGGAGCAAGCTCAAGGTCCTCGCCGGACTCGTGAACGAGATGCAGGCCGCCTCGGCCCCCGCGCGGCGGTTGATGGAGATCATGGACGAAGCCAGCGAGGAGACCGGCGCTCCCCGCCCCCCGCTCGCCCGTCACGCGACCTCGATCCGATTCGAGGACGTCGGGCTGACCTACCCGGGCGCCACCGAGCCCGCGCTCAGCGCGGTCACGCTGGCCATCGGGCACGGAGAGCGGATCGCCATCGTCGGCCCCAACGGCTGCGGCAAGACGACGCTGCTCAGCCTGCTGCCCCGCCTTCTGGTACCGGACACCGGGCGGATCCTCATCGACGACGTCGACATCGCGACGATCTCGCTCGCGAGCCTGCGGGGGCAGATCGGGGTCGTCACGCAAGAGACGTTCCTGTTCCGCGGCACGATCGCCGAGAACATCGGGTTCGGGGTGGAGTCGGCCACCGACGAGCAGATCCGCGCCGCCGCGCGTCGCGCGCACGCGGACGAGTTCGTCCGTGCGATTCCCGGCGGGTACGACGCCACGATCGCCGAACGCGGCGCCTCGCTCTCCGGGGGCCAGCGGCAACGCCTGGCGATCGCCCGCGCGATCCTGCGGGAGCCGGCGATCCTCATCCTCGACGAGGCGACGAGTCAGATCGACGCCGAGTCGGAGACGCACATTGCCGCCGCCATCGCCGAGTTCGGCTCCGGCCGCACCGTCCTCGTCATCGCGCACCGCCTCGCCACCGTGCTCGACGCCGATCGCATCGTCGTCATGGACCGGGGCCGGATCGTCGACGAGGGAACGCACGACGCGTTGCTCGGACGCTGCCCGCTTTACGGCCGTCTCTCGCAGAATCAGCTCATCGCCGCGGGTTGAGACCCGACGCGGGCGATCTGGTCCGAGCGGAGCCACCCCGTCTTGCCGTCCGGCAGCTCGACCTGCAACCAGACGCCACGCTCCTCCACGATCTCCAGCTCGACGCCCGCGTGGAGCGGCTCCTGGAACTGCGGCTCGTAACCTTCCCCGTTGCCCTTGCGAACGACGACGTCGTCGACGACGACCACACCGGCCGGCCGCGCGCCCCAACCCGCCGCGTCGGCGGCGAGCGATCCGCCCGTGAGAAGTGCGATCGCGGCCGCGATCCCCGCCGTGATTCGCCACCGGCCGTCGGGCCGGAACCGATCGACCCCGAGCAGCAACCAGAATGCGGTGTAGGCCACGATGCACACGACCAGACGGGTCGTTCGCGTCGTGCCGTGGTGCCAGGCCAGAACCGCTTGTCGCAACGCCCGCCCCCCCGACGGGGCAATCTGGTTCCGTCGCAGCGACCGGGCGTGGGCCAGATTGTGGGTGATGCGGGCCGCCCCCGGCTCCAGCTCGAGCCCGCGGCGGTAATGCGCGATCGCCCGCCCGAGATCGTCCCGCTGGAGCAGGGCATTCGCGAGGTTGTAGTGGATCCAGCCGGTCTCGACGCCCGCGTCGAGCAGCAGCTGGAACCGGGCCGCCGCCTCGTCGAACGCACGACGCGCGGCCACGGGATCCGATCGACGCGTGCGGACCCCCTGGTCGTAGGCCGCCAGCCCCTCCGCCAGAACCTGGCCGCGTTGGGACTGATCGAGTCCCATCACCGCCGGCGTCAGGCAGGCGACCACCAGCGCGACGAACCGCCATCGGCCTCCGCTCATCGCCACCGCGTCGCCTCCAGCCGCTGGACGCACGCGGCAGCGCGATCGACGAGCGACGCCGCGGCGGCCGGGCCGTCTCCGGCGTACCGGATACGCTCGCACGCCACCAGGCACGCCTCGACTTCCCGCACCAGGTCGGGCTCGATGCCCCGACGCTCGAGGTGAGCAACGACGTCGGCCGTGGTCAGGGCCCCCGGGGGAGCGTTGCAACGGTCACCGACATAGCCGGAGACCGCGGTCGCGGCGAGGGCGGCGGCTTCACCGTCGGCGACGCGTCGCGCGTCGGCGATCCGGCGGCGGGCGGTGCGGGTCGCATTGCGACTGCGGGCGAACCCGGTGTCGTCGCGCAATCGCCGGCGGCGACGCTCGGCGAACGCGACGGCGGTGAACGCAAGCGGCGGAATGCCGAAGGCCACGACCGCGATCGCGGGGGTCAGACGCAGCGGCCCGCCGGCGAGCACGCGGGCGGCGTCGGCCTCGTTGGCGAGGAGTCCCCCGGAGAGCAGGGTGAGCTCGGTGCGCGCGGGATCGCCCGGCGGCTCGCCCCCGATCAAGTCCTCGGCCGCGACGACGTTGGCCGACGACACCGAAATCGGAATGGGCGTCGTCTCGACGACCACGTACGTCTCGCGTTGCGGATCGAAGTACGCGAACGGGATCGGTGGAATCTCCGCAACGTCCGCCCGCTTTGCCCGCAGCGTGTCGGTAAATGTCTTCGTGCTGCCGTTCACCACGCCGGCGGGCGGATCGCCCGAGACGCGGAAGTCGCCGGTCAGGGACTCGACCGCGTCGAGCGGCGGAGGGGCCAGCACCTCCAACGGGCTTCCGACCGAAGAGCGATCGACGATCGTCAGGCTCAGCGTGATGGGATCGCCGACGGCGACCTGCACGGGCTTGGCCGACGCCGTGACGCTGAATCGCCCGACCGCTCCCGACCAGAATGACGGCCGATTCGCGACCGGGGGAGTGCGCACGACGATGGGGTCCGTGGCGGCCGGCTCGACGACCATCCGCGCGTCGGCGATCTGCAGATCGCCCCGGGACAACAGGCTCCGGCTGCGTTTGAGCCGCTTCGGGTACCGCATGATGAGCGTCACCGGCTCCAGCTCGAAGGGACCCGCGCGGTCCGGCCAGACGGTCACGCCGAATTCGTACTCGTAGTACGTCGTCTCCTCGCCGGTCGAGGGTTCGGGGCGGCTGACGGTCCGCCCCCGCACCGCCCGCGACCGCCGGGGGCCGATCAGATCCTGGATCGGCGCCGCGAACGGCCCGAGCGCCGAGCGGTCGAGGTCGAGCAGCGACCACATGGTCTCGCTGTTGAGGGGACCGTTCGTCAGACGATCGGTGTAGGGGCGGATCCAGAGCTTCAACCGTGCGGCCACCGGCTCGCCGAGGTAGATCGATTCCCGGGTGACCTCCACCTCGGCGATCAGGTCATCGCCGCCGTCGGGTTCGACCGCGCGGAGGAGGAGCGGGTCGGTTCGCAGCGTCGCCCCCCCGACCTCCACGGGAATCGGTGGAATCTCCAGCCGCCCCGCCCGTCGCGCGACGACCGCGTACCCGAGCGCCACTTCCTGACGCGTGGTCCGGCCGTTCACGCTGGTCATCTGCCGGCTCGTCGACGGTGCGCCGAGCACCTCGAGGCCGTCGAGCGGCGGCCACCGGGGCGACTCGAAGACGCCGGCGGTGCCGACCGAGATCGTCACACGGAAGGGCACGCCGACGTAGACCTCGCGTGACTCGATCGAGATCGAAACCTCGGCCGCATCCGCGGCCGGCGTGAGCGTCGATACGCCGAGCAGAAGCGTGGCGACGATCGCGAGCGGGGATGGCAGTCGTCGAGCCGTCATCACCAGTCCTTCTCCACGGGCGGACGCCGCGCCGCGGCGCGTCGGGCCTGCTCCTGCTGTCGTTGCCGCTCGCGGTCACGCACGGCCTGGAGCAGACGCTCCGCCTCGGCGCGTGTCATCGTTTCCCCCCCACGCTCGCCGTCGGCATCGTCGCGCTCCTCCGCGCCCGCTGCCTCGGATGCCGACGGTTCGGTCTCCGCGCCGGGCGACGGCGGCGGCGGGTCGGTCTCGGATGATTCGGACGACTCGGATGACTCGGTTGACTCGGGCTCTGGCTCCTCCTCCGGCGGCGCCGCCGACTGCGACTCCGACTCGCCGGACGCGCCCGGAGTGGGAGGTGACTCGGATGAATCCGAACCGTCCGGGGGCGGTGATTGCGAATTGGGGTCGGACTGCTCACCGGCGCCGTTCGAGTCGGAGGGCGGTTGCGACTCCGACTCCTCCCCATCGGACTCACCATCCTGCGGCGACGACTCGCTCGGGGGGTTCATCGCCTCGAGTTGACTGATCAGCCGCTGGGTCAGCTCCGCGTTGGCGCGGGCATCGAGGTCGTCGGGATCGTGCGCGATCGCTTCGCGATAGTGGTCGAGCGCCTCCGTGAGTTCCGTGCGGGCGACGTCCAGATCGCCGGCGGCGGCCGCCCCGGACTCGGGTGACTGCAGCGCGCGGGCGTACGCGTTGGTGCCCAGGTTGTACGCCGATCGGGCCCGGAGCGCCGGATCGCCCGAGAGATCCAGAGCGTCCTGAAAGAGCTCGGCCGCGCGATCGTGGTCGCCGAGTCGATAGGCCGCGACGCCCATGTTGTAGGGAATCTGCGGCGTCATCGGGACCGCGGGCCGAACGGCCTCGTACGCCTCGAGGGCCTCGGCGAAGGAGCCGGCGTCCATCGCGGCGTTGGCCTGACGCAGCGTCGCGGTGACCTGGGCGCGCGTCGGACCGACGTCGGCGTCGGCGACCGGCGGTGGGCCCGGCGGCGACACGGCGCTCGAGGCGAGCGGCGTGTTCACGGCGAGGAGGAGCGCGATCGTCGGTATCGCCGGTCGTCCTTTCATGCCGCCTTCTCCCTCGTGACCCGACCGTCCCCCACGAGGGACTCCAGGCAGAGCAACCCGAGCGCGATCGCAACGCACCACTGGTACCGCGGCTCGCGTTGGATCGTCTGCGTTTCCTCGAACTCGCGTTTGGCCATGGGCTCGATCCGATCGTCGTACAGGCGGGCCATGTCGGCGGTCCCCGTTCCCACTGGAATGTAGGCGCCCCCGGCCGCGAGCGCCACGTCCCGCATCAGGGCGGGATCGAGCTTGGACCAGACGACCTCGCCGTCGTACATCAGGTATCGGCGCTCACCGTCGCGGTCTTCCACCGGAATCCGGCCACCCTCGTCGGCGTCACCGATCCCGACCGTGAAGACGGGAATCGAACGCTCCTCGCGCAGTGTTCGCGCCGCCTCGATCGCGAAGCTCCCGTGATCCTCGCCGTCGCTGACGAGAAGGACCACCTTGTGATCCGGCACGTCGTCGAGGAACGCCTCACCGGCCAGACGCAAGGCATCGCCGGCGAGTGATCCGCCGCGTCCGACGGTTTGCGGCGTCAACGCGTCGAGGGCCAGGCGAAAAGCGGCGTAGTCCGACGTGAGCGGGCACGTGATCGCGGCGTCGCCGGCGAATGCAATGAGCCCGACGCGGTCGCCGTCGAGGGCGTCGACGAGATCGTGCACGAAGGCGCGGCCCCGCTCCAGCCGGTTCGGCCGCACATCTTCGGCCAGCATCGACCGCGAGCAGTCGAAGATGACGATGACGTCGACCCCCCGGTGGAAGACGGGGCGGGGCACGAGCCCCCACCGCGGATCGATCAGCCCGGCCACGAGCGCCACGAGCGCGGCGAGCGCGAGCCCGCCCCGCACGAGGGGGCGGAGCCGGCTTCGCGTCGGCGCCAGCCGCGACAACAGCGGCGATGCCGCGAAACGCTCGAGCCGACGCCGGCGTCGACGCCACGCCACCACGATCAGCGTCGCGAGGGCCGCGACGGCCCACAGCCAGTTGAGCGCCTCCAGATGTTCGAAGCGAAGATCCATGCGTCTACGGTGCGTCCCCTCGCGAGTCGGTCACGGCAGCATCTGCCATTTGGTGTTTCCCAGGATGAGCTCGAGGGCGAGCAGCACGAACGCCACGGCGAGCAGCGGCGGCAGCGTCACGCCCTGCCACCGCGCGGGCTCGACGGGCAGCTCGGTGTACGTCCGGTACTGGGTGCGTTCGATCTCGGTTCGCTCCAGCTCGTCGATTCGCCCGTACACCGCCTCCAGGCTGTCGGCGTCCGTCGCGCGGAAGTACTGCCCGCCCGTGCGGTCGGCGATCGCCCTGAGCGTGGCCTCGTCGATCGGCAGGAGCTGGCGAAACCGGCCCGGACGCCCGGTGCGGGGATCGAGCCGACGCACCGCGTCGCGGGACCCGGCGCCGATCGTGTAGATCTTGATGTCGAACGCCGCAGCCATCTCCGCCGCGGTCATCGGGTCGATCTCCCCCGCGTTGTGTTCACCGTCCGTGAGCAGGATCATCACGCGGCTCTTGATCCGCATCGCGTCGTCACCCCCCTGCTCGTCCAGGCTGCGGATGCGTTCGACACCAAGCGCGATGGCATCCCCGATCGCGGTGGCCTGATCCTCCTCGTCGATCGAGACCCGCACGTCCCGCACCGTGGCCACGAGGTGGTCATGGTCGAGCGTGACCGGACACACGCTGTCGGCGTAGGTGGCGAACGACACGAGACCGATGAGGTCGTCGGGACGGCCGGGCAGACGCTCGCCGCCCACGATGAACGCCTCCACTACCTCCTTGACCGCGTCCAGCCGTGTCAGCTGGCGTCCCCCGCGTTCGAAGTCCAGGGCGTTCATGCTGCCCGAGCGGTCCACGACGAGCTGAATCGCGACGCCCTCCGTGTGGACACGGGTCTGGGCATCGACGAGCTGCGGCCGCGCGAGGCTCACGACGAGAAGCACCAGCACGACCGCGCGGAGCGTCGGCACGATCCACCGCGCGGGCACGGTCCACGCCGGACGCACCGTCCGCAGCGGCGCGAGCGTCGAGAACCGCAGCGGCTCGTGCCGCGCCCGGCGCCAGTGGTACCAGGCCAGCAGCGGCAGGCCGAGGAGGAGCAGGAGCCACCACACCGATGGGGACTGGAACGTCATGACGCCGCCCCCGCCGCCAACGCCGGCGCCGGCGGGTCGGCCGCAACCCGGTCGTCCGGCGTGGTCTCGTCGACGAACGACCGGGCCGACGCGAACGCCGACACGCTTTCGGTCGCTGTCGGCTCGTGCCGCGCGAACTTCACCAGGTCAGCGGCGCGGAGGAACGACGCGAGCAGCTCCTGGTGCCCGACCGCCAGCCGCGTGTCGGCCCGCGCGGCGCGGAGGAACTCGTCGGTCGTCTGCTCCGGAGCCGTGAGACCGAAACGCCGCTCGATGTACTGACGCACGATGTCGCTGAGACGCACGTAGAAGACCTCGACCGCGCCCGTCTCCACCAGTCGCTCGGCCTCGAGCGCATCGAGCGCCCGCCGTGCCCACACGTGCGGGGGGACCGGCGGCTCCGAGACGGTCTCGCGTCCGCGGCGTCGCCACCACTGCCAGGCGGCGATGATTCCGACGAGCAGCAACGCGGCCGCCGCCAGCGGCATCCACGCCCGCTCTCCGGCGATCGGCACGTCGACGCCACCCTTGATGTCGCGAAGATCCGCGGCGGTCGCGTCGACGCCGACGACCGAGGCCACCGTGACGACGAGCGGATCGGACGCGAGCCGGGTTTCGGCCGCGGGCTCGACCCGGCGATCGACGAGACGCGTCGTGAGCGTCGGCACCGTCAGCGCACCCGCGGCGAAGGTGTCCAGCTCGTACCGGTGAACCCACCGGCGGCCCGCCGCCTCCGGGACGTCCGGCGGCGTGTGGGCGCTCCGCACCGAGAACGGGCCCAGCGTCTCGCCCACCGCGGGCATGGTGACGTCGATCTGCGGCGGGGCGACGAGCTCGACGGTGAGCGTCACCGGCTCACCCACGACGATGTCGCCGGCATCGAGCCGAACGGTCATCCGCACATCACCGGCGGCGGCAACCGATTCGGGTCCGGCTTCGGTCTCCGCCTCGGCCGCGGGCGGTCGGCATCCCGCGCACGTCGCGGTCATGATCACCAGGACCAGCGTCCACCGCGTCATCGCCGCGCCTCCCGCCGCCGGAAGAACCGCACGAGCGGATCGACGAACGACGCACCGGTCCGGACGGAGATGCAGTCGAGCTTCATCTGGCGGAAGCGTTTCTCGCGGTTCTCGCGGGCGGCCGCCCGCCGGGCGTTGACGGCCTCCCGCCACCGGCGGCTGGACGTATCCACCACGCACCGCTCGCCGGTCTCGCCGTCCCGCAGCTCGATGAGCCCGACCGCGGGCAGCTCTTCTTCGCGGGGATCGGCGACGTCCACGAGGATCACGTCGTGCCGCCTGCGCGCAATGCGAAGTGCGGTCTCGTATCCCTCGTCCTGAAAATCGGAGATCACGAAGACGACCGCCCGGCGACGCATGATGCGGTTGACGTGCTCGAGCGCACCCCGAATGTCGGTGCCGCGGCCGCGGGGCTCGAACGCGAGCAGCTCTCGAATGACACGCAGCACGTGTCCCGTGCCCTTCCGGGGTGGCACGAACTTCTCGACCCGATCGGTGAAGCAGACGAGGCCGATCTTGTCGTTGTTCTTGATCGCCGAGAACGCGAGGGTGGCGCCGATCTCCGCGACCAGCTCGCGTTTGAGCTGATCGACGGAACCGAACTCCTGGGAACGACTGAGATCGACGACGAGCAGGACGGTCAGCTCCCGCTCCTCGCGAAAGACCTTGACGAAGGGCTCGCCCGAGCGGGCGGTCACGTTCCAGTCGATCGAGCGCACGTCGTCCCCGATCTGATAGGGCCGGACCTCTTCGAATTCCATCCCCCGGCCCTTGAAGGCCGAGTGATACTGGCCGGCCAACGCATCGGTGACCAGATGCGACGTCCGGATCTCGATCCGACGGATCTTCTTGAGAAGCTCCTTCGGGATCATGTCAGGGCACGGGGACGTGATCGAGGATGGCGCGAATGATGTGCTCGGAGGTCTGTTCCTCGGCCTCCGCTTCGTAGGTCACGATGATGCGGTGACGCAAGACGTCGAGCGCCACGTCCTTGACATCCTGGGGCACGGCGTACCCGCGTCCATCCAGGAACGCGTTGGCGCGGGCGGCGATCGTCAGGTTGATCGTGGCGCGTGGCGAGGCGCCGTACTGGATGAGCTCCGCGAGATCGAGCCCGAAATCGCCGGGTCGACGCGAGGCGACGACGAGATCGACGATGTAGTCCTTGATCTTGTCGTCGATGTAGATCGCGTCGACCACGCGACGCGCCTCGATGATTGCGGCCGGGGTCATGACGGACTTGATCGACGGCCCCGGGCCGGTGTGCGACATTCGATCGAGGATCCGTCGCTCCTCGGCCCTGGTCGGGTAGTCGACGATGAGCTTGAGCATGAACCGATCGACCTGCGCCTCCGGCAGCGGATACGTGCCCTCCTGCTCGACCGGGTTCTGGGTGGCGAGGACGAGGAACGGCTCGTCCAGATCGAAGGTCTCGGTGCCGATCGTGACCTGCCGTTCCTGCATCGCTTCCAGCAACGCGCTCTGAACCTTGGCCGGCGCCCGGTTGATCTCGTCGGCGAGGATGATGTTCGAGAAGATGGGGCCCTTCTTGACGACGAACCGCTGGTCGCCGGGCTGGTAGACGAGCGTTCCGATGAGGTCGGCGGGCAGCAGATCCGGCGTGAACTGGATGCGCTGGAAGGCGGTGTCGACGCCCGCGGCGAGGGTCGCGACCGCGGTGGTCTTCGCCAGACCGGGCACGCCCTCGATGAGAATGTGGCCGTTCGACAGCAGCCCGACGAGGATGCCGTGCAGCAGGTCGTCCTGGCCGACGATGACCTCGTGCATCGCCCCGAGCAAGGCTCGGAACGGGGCGCTGGCCGACTCGACCTGAGCGCCGATGTTCTTGACGTCGAGTTGCGTGGTGGTCATGGCTCTCCCGGCTCGGGGCCCGCGAGGGGCCGCTGCAATCCACTCAATCGATGCGCCGACCGCGGCGATCTGCCGGTGGCGGTTTGGGCAAACATCCTATTGGCAACATCCCGGCCGGGACACCCCCGGAAGCGGTGTCCCCGGGCGAGCAGAGGGTACAATTCCCCCATGCGGGCTCCCCGACGCCGCGTTATAGACGGGTGGGCATGAGCAGCACCTCGCCAATCGACCGCGACTCCGCCTCGGAACTGCAGATGCTCCGCGCCCGCGTGCAGGAGCTGGAGTCCGAGCAGCGCCGGGTCCGCGCGGACGATCCCATGCGACCGGTGAGCACGACGCTCGTCCAGCTCTCCCGCAGCCGGGCCATCGACGCCGGCGACCTCGAACCGGCCTTCCGGGAGATCACCGAGGCCGCGGCCGCCACGCTCGGCATCGAACGCGTCGGCATCTGGCTGTTCGACGAGACGCGGTCGGCGATCCACTGCCAGGACCTCTTCGAGCGTGGCGAGCGGCGTCACTCCTCCGGTGCCGTGCTGGCCGCCTCGGATTTCCCCCGGTACTTCGAGACGCTCCAGAGCAATCGGACGGTCGCCGCGCACGACGCCGCCGCGGACGAGCGGACGAGTGAGTTCACGCAGCCGTATCTCGAGCCGCTCGGAATCGGCTCACTGCTCGATGCGCCGATCCGGCTCGGGGGAACCCTCGTCGGCATCGTCTGTCACGAGCACGTCGGACCGCCGCGTCGCTGGTCGTCCGAAGACCAGGCCTTTGCCGGCTCCATCGCCGACTGCGTCGCCCTCGCCCTCCAGGCGAGCAAACGGAACCGCGCCCAGGAAGCGGTGCGGCGGAGCGAGCGTCGCCTCCGCCAGATCATCGATCTCGTCCCCCACATGATCTTCGCCAAGGACATCGACGGACGATTCCTGCTCGCCAACCAGGCGGTGGCCGACGCGTACGGGACGACGGTGGAGGCGCTGACGCAGTCGACGCACCACGAGGTCCACCGGGACGGACCCGAGGTGGCCGGGATGCTCGCGGACGACCGCGCGGTCCTGGAGCGAGGGCAGCCGCTGTTCATTCCGCACGAGTCGTTCACCGATGCGAACGGTCGCGTCCGCCACCTTCAAACCACGAAGATCCCCTTCACCGAGTCGGGAACCAACGAGCCCGCCATGCTCGGCGTTGCCGTCGACATCACCGAGCAGAGGAAATCGGAGCAGCGTCAAACGCTGATGGTGCGCGAGCTCGATCATCGCGTGAAGAACAACCTGATGGCGATCATGTCGATCGCCGAGCAGACGATCGCGGCGAGCGACTCGCTCGAGCAGTTCCAGGACTCGTTCAACGGCCGCCTTCGTGCTCTTGCCGTGGCGCACGAAATCCTGGCCCAGACCCGCTGGGAGGGGGCCGGATTCGACAAGATCGTCGAGCGTCTGACCCAACCCTACCGGCGTCCCGATCGCAGCCGATTCGAGCTCGTGGGCACCGGGGTCATGCTCCCGACCCCGGTCGCGCCGGTGCTGTCGATGGTCGTCCACGAGCTGCTCGTCAACTCTGCCAAGTACGGAGCGTTGTCGGATCCGGGCGGCACGGTGCGCATCGCCTGGAGCCTCCCCCCCGACGACGGGGACGGGCGGGTGCTTCAGCTCCAGTGGAGCGAGCACGACGGCCCGCCCGTCATGCCACCGACCCACCGCGGGTTCGGGACCGACCTGATCGAGCGCATGATCGCCTACCAGTTGCACGGGTCTGCCCGCCTCTCGTATCCGCCCTCGGGCGCGCGGTGCGAGCTGACGGTGCCGCTGCCCCCACCCGAGGATCGAGGCTGACCAGTGCATCGCAACCACGATCCCAACCGCTCCCTGGCTGGCTACAAAGTGCTGGTCGTCGAAGACGACTTCTTCGTCGCGAAGTCGCTCGGGGTGCTGTTGACCGCGCTCGACTGCGAGGTGGTGGGCCCCGCCCCGACCGTGGACGAGGCGTGCGAGCTCATCAAGACCTCCGACATCGACGCGGCCGTGCTCGACATCGCCCTCAGCCCGGGCACCAGCGCACCGGTCGCGCGGGCACTCCTGTACAAGGAGTGTCCGTTCGTCTTCGTGACGGGGTACAGCAGCATCAACATGCTTCCCGACGATCTCCGGGGCTACCGGGTCCTGCTCAAACCCGTCGACGCCGACACGTTGGCCGACGCCATCGACGAGGCCGTCCAACGCGGGAAGAAGCAGAAGAAGGGCAAGCTTCGCAATTGAGGCGCCGCCAACGGGCCGCCTGCCGGTGTCGCGCGCTTGACGGTCCGAGCGGCAGTGAGGCCCTTCGCCTGCGGCAACGCGACCGCATCGCATCACCGGCCGGGTTGTCGTCGGACCGCTAGCAGGCTAGGCCGCGTGGCGGAAGCAGTGCTCGGTCTCGAGGAACCGTTTCACTTCATCCGCGGGCACCGCGAGGGAGAAGCGTTGCCCCTGGGCGTAGTCGCAGTCGAGCGCCTGGAGAAGGGCAAGCTGATCTTCCGTCTCCACGCCCTCGGCGACGACCTGCATGTCCAGGTTGTGCGCCAGCTCGACGACGGCGTGAACGATCGCCCCGTAATCACGCCGCTTCTTCACCGAACCGATGAAGTCGCGATCGATCTTGAGGATGTCGATCGGGAACCGGTGGAGGCTGCTGAGCGAGGAGTGACCGGTGCCGAAGTCGTCCATGACGAGCTTCACGCCCAGAGTTCGGAGCTGACCGAGCACGGTCTGGGCCGCTTTCTGATCGTCCATCAGCATGTCCTCGACCATCTCCAGACGCAGGCGTTCCGCGGGCACGCCCGTCTCCGCCAGCACGCGTTCGATCGTCGGGATCAGATCCGGGTGGAGCATCTGCTGGCGGGCGAGGTTCACGCTGATCGCCAGGTTCGTCTGCGTCGGGTACGCGGTGTGCCACTCCTTCAGCTGGCGGCACGCCTCGGAGATGACCCATGCTCCGATGGGCACCATCAGACCGATTTCTTCCGCGAGCGGCACGAATTCCGAAGGCTGGAGTAGACCGCGGGTCGGGTGCGGCCAGCGAATGAGCGCCTCGAACCCGGCGAGTCCGCCGTCGTGCAGGTCGACGATGGGCTCGAACTCGAGCGTGAAGGCGCACTGCTCGACCGCCTCGCGCAGCTGCTGCTCGAGATCCAGACGGTCGACGACCTCCTCGTGCATCTTCTGGTCGAACACGACGTGACGCGCCTTGCCGGACGTCTTCGCCCGGTACATCGCGGTGTCGGCGTCGCGGATGATGTCGTCCGGCGTCTCGTAACCCAGGTTGCTCGTGACGATGCCGATGCTGGCCGTCGAGATGACCTCGTGGCCATCGATGGTGTGCGGCGCGGACAGCTCGATCTGGAGCCGCTCGGCCACCCGAACCGCGTCACGCACCCCGTTGATGCTGTCGAGCAGGATGACGAACTCGTCGCCACCCAGCCGGGCGGGCAGGTGCCCGTCACCGACCCGCGAGGGCAGGTCCAGCGATCGCAGGTTGCCCCGGAGACGATCGGCGATACCGGTGAGCAGCTGATCGCCCGCGTCGTGGCCGAGACTGTCGTTGATGATCTTGAACCGGTCGAAGTCGAGGAAGAGCACCGCGAACTCGTACTCGGGGAAGCGCTTGGCGCGATTGATCGCCTGCTGGAGACGCTCCATGAACAACGCGCGGTTCGGGAGCCCCGTGAGCGTGTCGTGATGGGCCGCGTGCCGCAGCTGCGCCTCTGCCCGCTTGCGGGCGCTGATGTCGGCAAAGGTCACCGCAAGGCCATCGCCCAGCTTGACCGCCACGAATTGGTACCAGGCGCCGTTTCCTCCCTGGGTGAAGTGCCGCTCGCTCTTGAACGGCAGGCCGGTGTCGATGACGCTCACCGCTTCCGCCAGCGAGATCTCGGCCTTCAGGCACGGCAGCTCGCGCAGGACGCAGCATCCGACGAAGCTCGACGCGGGTCGGCCGAGGATCTGCTCGGCGGTCGCGTTCATGAGCTTGCACTCGAAGTCCACGACGTCGCCGATGTCATCGCGGACGGCGCGGAGGACGAGAACGCCGGCGAGCGAGCTCTTGAGGATGCTGGCGAGCAGCTCCTGCGAAGAGTGTTCGCTCGGGAGATTCGCTTCGATCGGCGCCGGGGCCGGCGTGCTCGGCTGCTGCTCGGCCGGTTCGCGACTCGGCAGCAGGTCGGGGAGCCACCGGATGAGTCCCGTCGAGAGCGTGACGAACCCGAGCACGAACCCGAAGATCTCCTGCAACACCGCTTTGACGAGCACGGAGAGGTGCAGGGCCTCCGGCGTGAGGGTCTCCAGCACACGCCCCATCAGCAGGAGGCTGAAGCCGGTCACGAGGAAGGGCCAGACGCCGACGGGCACCCGGCGTTTCTCCGTTCCCACTCGGCGCAGAACGATGAGCACGAGCACCGCAGCGGCTACGAGGATGACGTCGCGGATGATGTCGATGATGCTCACGAACGTTGGCTCGAATCGGACCGACCTGGATCACGAACCGCTTCCCGGCGTGGCCGCAGAAAGAAAGCGGGACCAGACGATCATCGACCACCTGAAGGGCCGGATAGAGGCAGCTTCCCCGCATCCGTGGGGCTTTTGCCCCCAGTTTGGCCTTGGTTCCCGGACGCGGCGAGCTTCGGCGGGACGTTGCGACGGCTATCGGACGCCAGCGGCCCCCGAACCCGAGCGGGGGCGATCGAGACAGCGATACTGGGCGGCCTCGGCCACGTGCTCGGCGGCGACGGCCGGCCTGCCGTCGATGTCCGCGATCGTGCGGGCGACCCGCCGAATCTTGTCGTACGAGCGGACGCTGAGCCCCCGCTCGGTGATGAGTGTCTCGAGGAGCGATCGCGTCGCGTCGTCGATCGCGGCATGGCGATCGAGCTCGGCGCCGGAGAGTTCGGCGTTGAGGGAAGCCCCCTGCCGGGTCCGCTGGCGGGAACGCCCATCGACGACCTGGGCCCGCATGGTCGCCGTATCCGGACGCGACCCCTGCCGCCGCATCAGCGTGACCGGCACCGCCGCGACCTCGACGTGCAGATCAACGCGATCGACGAGCGGGCCCGACAGCCGGCTGAGGTAGCGATCCATCGCCCGCTGCGACACCCCGTCGCGTGCGAAGTCGCCCTCGGGGGTCGGATTGAGCGCGCCCACGAGCATGAAACGAGCCGGAAACCGAACGGACCCCTGCGCACGGGCGATCGTGACGCACCCGTCCTCCAACGGTTGCCGGAGGGTCTCGAGGACCGCGCGGCTGAACTCCGGCAGCTCGTCGAGAAACAGGACGCCGCGGTGCGCGAGGCTCACATCGCCGGGACGGGGCACGCTGCCGCCACCGATGATGGCGGCCGCCGAGGCGGTGTGGTGCGGGGAGCGGACGGGACGCTGGAGGATCAGCGGCCGGTCCGCATCGAGGCGACCGATGCACGAGTAGATCCGCGTGACCTCCAACGCCTCCTCGTGGGTGAGGGGCGGGAGGATTCCCGGCAATGCCTTGGCCATCATCGTCTTCCCGACGCCCGCCGGACCGATGAGCAGGATGTTGTGACCGCCCGCGGCGGCGACGACGAGGGCGCGTTTGGCGACCGCCTGCCCGGTGACCTCGCGAAAGTCGAGCGTCGCCGGGGTGGCGGCGAGCATCCCCGCCACGTCGAGGGGCGGGTGCGACGCGAGCTCTGCTTCCCCGTTCAGGAATGCAACCGCGTGCGCGAGCGTCGGGATGGCGTACACCGCGACGTCGGCAACGACGGCCGCCTCCGACGCGTTGGCGGCGGGCACGAGCACGCCCTTCCGCCCGAGCTGGCGGCACAGCATGGCGAGGTTGATGATCCCCCGCACGGGACGCACGCGACCGTCGAGCGCCAGCTCGCCGGCGATCATCCACGACCTCGCCCGACCCGAGGCCGTGATGACCCCGCCCGCCTCCAGCAACGCGATCGCGATCGGCAGGTCGTAGACCGGCCCCTCCTTGCGGATGTGGGCCGGCGCAAGGTTGACGGTCTGACGCCCGTCGGGAAAGCGGTAGCCGCCGTTGCCGATGGCCGCGCGCACGCGTTGCATCGACTCCCGCACCGCGGCATCGGGAAGCCCGACGAGCGTCGTGGAGGGAAGGCCCGGCCGCACGTCCACCTCGACCTCGCACGCTCGCGCGTCGATGCCTTCGAGCACGAAGCTGTCCACCCGGGCGATCACCGGGCGAGTGTACGGGCCCCCCGGGCGGTCGCCGGGCGTTGCCGTGAAAGCGCCGCCGTGGAAATCAAAGCTCGGTCGTGTCCGACGGATCAGCGATCCGCCGCCGCCGAACCCCGCAACGCGAGAATGAGCTCGACCTTGCCGACCTGCTCATCGAGCCGCCGCGCGATCGTCACCGGATCCTCGCCGAGATCCGCCAGCTCGTAGACCGCGCTCGCCAGCGGATCGTGCGGGGGCGACGCGGGAGGCGGCGGCGCGGGCCCGTTGGTCTCCGACGCCGGGGCGGGGGCGGGCGGCGGGGGCGGCTCGACCGCCAGCAGCGTATCGAGCCGCGCGATCCGCTCGTCCGCCTGGGTGATGAGCTGCTCCAGCCACTCGCGTTTCGCGTCGAGCTGTCCCGCCAGGTGCCGAGCCGTCTCGTGCATCTGCGACTCGAGGGCGTGCACCGACTCCTGTCGCGCCGCGGCTTCCTTGATCGCGTCCAGCCGCTCGCGGGGGGACGGCGTCGCCGCTTGACGTTTGGCGATACGTGAGCGAATCGACGCGGTCATCACGAGCCCGAGCAGCACGACCCCGAGCATCATGAGACCGGCGGCGACCCACTGCGTGGCCGGCACGTCGCGGGGCGTCTCGGTCGCGACGAGCGTCGCGGCGAACGTCACATTGATCGGGATCGGCGTCAACGGGTCTCCGGGACGAAACGGCGGCTCCGCCCTCAGGCGGAGATACTATCCGGCCCGCATTATGCATGAAGCGGGTCGGTGGCGATCGCTCACGCGACCGGATCGCCCGCCGGACGACCGGCTTCGTGCATAATGCGGGCCAGGAATGCATGACGAAGCACCCACGACGCTCCCCCCCCTCGCCGCGGGACGCCACTGGCTGGCCGGGGAGGTGGATCACCAGCTCCGCGACCGGTGCGCCGTCGCCGGCGGCCCCATCGTTTTGGGCGTGAGCGGCGGCGCCGACTCGATGGCGTTGCTCCTCGCCCTCGCGGCGTTGCGTCATCGCCATCGCGACGCCGGCGATCGACTCGAGCCGGTGGCCGTCCACGTGCACCACCACCTGCGTGACCGCGAAGCGGACGAGGACGCCATTTTCGTGGAGCGGCTGGGCGAGCAGCTCGACATCCCGACCCGCATCGAGGACATCCGGCCCACGCCGGCCGCGGGCGGCCTGGCCCACGCGGCACGCGAGGCTCGGTACGCCACGCTCGCCCGCGTGGCGGGCGAGCTTCGCGCCCGGGCGGTGGCCGTCGCGCACCACGCCGACGACCAGCTCGAGACGATGATCATGATGCTCGCCCGCGGCGCCGGCCCGCGCGGGCTCGCGGGCATGGCCTGGCGA
>JABDLI010000114.1 GCA_013003065.1 Phycisphaerales bacterium
TACCGTGTCGAGCCGCGACCGGACCGACTGGTCGGGTGCGGACCGACCGGGGGTCCGACGCTCCGTCGCCGCGCTGAGCGCGATCTTCCCGCGGAGGACCTGCCGGATGCCCTCCACGATCGCCTCCGGCGGATCGCTCTTCGAGAGGTATCCCCACGCGCCGTGCTGGGAGGCGGTGTCGATGTAGTGGTCGCGGATGAACGCGCTGAGCATGATCGCCCGCGGCGGCTTCTTCTGGCGGTTCAGGATCTCGATCATCGCGAAGGGATCGGCGCCGGGCATCTCGATGTCGAGCAGCACGATGTTGGCGTCGGTCCGGCGGACCGTCTCGACGAGGGTGTCCGCCGACGGACAGCGGCCGACGAACTCGAGGTCGCTCTCGATGGCCAGCCGAGCCTGCAATCCCTCGACGAGGAATGCGTGGTCGTCCACGGTCAGAACGCGAATCGGCTCGCTCATGTCGGGTCGCTCCGATGGGTCGCCGCCGCGGACTCGATGGCCGCTCGCATGGCGGCCAGATCGCCGTCGTCCTCGAGGATCGTCACGTGCGGGTGGTCGGGGGTGGTCTTCTCGGCCCCGACGATGATCACCTGGTTGCTCGGTCGTGCGGCGAGAAAGCGATCGACCTCCTCGGCGGCGGCGTGCGCCGCGTCGGTGAGCCACAGCGTTGCCGGGGCGTCGCCGCCTTCATCAAGCACATCGAAACCACCGTTGCGGAGCAGCCGCTCGATCCACGCCCGCAGTCGAGGCATGCCGACGGTCAATCGCGCTCGTCCGCGGCGGAGTTGCGGGTCGAACGTCGGGACGGGCGCTTCCCCGGTGGCAACCGGCAGGGAAAGGACGAACGTCGTTCCCTTCCCCGGCGTCGAGTCGACGTCGATCGTCCCCCGCGAGGCTGCGACGACGCCGTGCACCAGGGAGAGACCGAGTCCGGTCGACATGCCGCGACGCTTGGTCGTGAAGAACGGGTCGAACGCCTGGACCTTCACGTCCGGGGTCATGCCGACGCCCTCGTCGGTCACGCCGATACGCACCCACTGGCCATCGGGGCTCGTCTCCGCCCACACGGTGATGTTCCCACGCTCCGGTGTTGCCTCGCCGGCGTTGACGACGAGGTTGAGGACCGCTTGCGTGAGCCGGTGCGGCGCGATTCGCATTGGAGGCAGGTCCGACGCGAACCGACTGTGCAATGCCAGATGACCGGGCACCGCTTTCATCAGCAGCGGACTCACCTGCTCCCACCAGGCCGTGACGCTGGTGTGCTCGGCCGAGGCATCGGCATCTTCGGGATCGAGCGCAAAGAGACGCAGCCCGTCGGTCAGCTGCTGCAGGTACTCGACGGCATGCGAGACGGCCTGCAGCGTGTCCGCGGCCTCCGCCGGTAACGCATCCCAACGCAACGCGTCGAGGCGGCACCGGACGGGAAAGAGAACGTTGTTCATGTCGTGTCCGAGACCGGCGGTCAGCGTGCCGATCGACGCGAGCCGGTCCGCGCGTCGGAGTTGCCGGTGGGAGGCCTCCAGCTCGCGGGTCCGCTCTCCCACGAGCAGCTCGAGGTGCTCGCGATGGCGGGCAAGCTCCGTTTGCGCCTCGCGGTGTTCGGTGATGTCGATGCACGAGCCGACGTAACCGAGGAACAGACCGTTCGCCCCGAAACGCGGCGTCCCCGTGTTCAGCAACCAGCGGTAGTCGCCGTCGCCGCGTTGCAGGCGGAACTCGATCCGAAAGAGCCGCCGGGCCCGCAGCGCGTCGTCCCGCACCTGACGGAGCCGCGTTTCATCGTCGGGGTGGACGAACCGGAGCCACCCGTCCCCGGTCTGCTCCGCCATTGCCGCGCCGGTGAAATCGAGCCAGCGTTTGTTGAAGTAGGTGCCGGCGCCCTTCGGATCCGCCATCCAGATGAGCACGGGAGCCGTATCGGCGAGCATGCGGAATCGCCGCTCGTTCTCCTCCAGCTCCGCCGTGCGGCACTTGAGCGACGCGTTGAGGGACTGCAAACGCTCGTACAACCGCACCTTCGTGATCGCGACCGCCGCCCGGGACGCGATGGCCGCGAGGAAGTCGAGATCTTCCTGCACGAGATGGTGCGGCACGCGATGGAACGAGAAGAGCACCCCGACGACCTCGCCTTCGTCGATCATGGGAATGCCCGCGTACGCGGCGATGGCCGGATCCGGTGTCGCCTTGCCGCGGAACGGATCGTCGGCAACGTCCGCCACCGACAAGGGGCGGCGATGCTCGATGATCCAGCGGCACGCCGCGCTTTCGAGGCGAAACGGCTCGGGGGTCTGCGGCATGTCCTCGTGCCAGTCGGGGGAGGAGACGAGCATTGCCTCGACCTCACGATCCGCCAGCGTCATGCAGGCCCCGTGGGCGGGGAGGTGCTGCTCGACCAGCTCGGCGATCCGCTTGAGAAGGGTCCGCAGATCATCCACCGCGGCGATCGACAGTCCGACACCGGCCAACGCGCTTTGCCGCTCGTAGTGCCGGTGGAGCCGCGCTTGCTCCAGATCCAGGAGCTCGCCGATCCGTCGATTCGTCGTGATGTCGCGAAACACCATGAGGGCGCCTCGGGTCTGCCCGTTCTCGTCGAGGAGCGGTTGGGCGCTGGCGCTGATCCACCGCACCTCGGTTGTGTCATCGGGCCGAAGACCAAGCTCACGCTCGCGGACCGGTTCACCGCGCAAGGCGCTCACCAGCGGGAACTCCGCCGGCGGACACGGGGCGCTCCCGTCGTGGACGAGGAAGCCGAACGACTTCGCCCACTCCTCCACCGGCGTGTCGCGGGCGGCGGCACCGAGCAGGGCTTCCGCCGCTCGATTGACGACGACGGGTCGGCCCCACCGGTCGGTGACGACCAGCCCCTCATCCATGTGCTCGAAGACCAGCGCGCCGATACCGTCGGCGTCAGGGACGACGCCGCCCGAGACACCGACCGCGGATGCGTGTGGGTTGGGCATGGGGTTTCTCGCCGATGAGGGTGGCGTCGGCTGCGCACGCGACCGCCGCAACCGATCGTCGGCTCGGTGCCATCGCCATCCCTGGACGCACGGCCATCCCTCGTCCTCATCGTACCGAGATCGTTGCCCGGCGCCGACCAGGGGCGGTTCACGGAGGCTCGGCGGGGGTTTGGTCCGGTTTAGCCATAGCCGAACGGCCCGCGTCTGGAGATAACTACGACCGTTCATCTGCCCCCGGCTCTCCCGGGCGGACCATCGCCATGCTCACTCGCACGGAATCGGGCGACCCGCTCGGACGAAGCACCCCCGTAAGGGCTCCGCGCTCCCGCATTGCGCGGGAGCGCGGATGCCCCCTCCGGGCACACGCCCCCGCACGGGGCTTCGATGGCGACAACGGTCGGCCGGTGGTAGTCTGGAGAACTTTGGGCAGGGAAGCCTCGTCTTTGCAACGTTCGTAAATCAATTGGCCGCCGGCACCAAGGCGGCCTCCAGCCATTCTTGCCATTCGTTCGCACAAGGAGATCTTTGAAATGAGTAGGCAGAAGTTCACCAGTATGCTGCTGGTCTTCGCTCTTGCGGGGGTGACTGCGTGGGGCTGCGCGAGCCAGCAGCGCTCCGTGGGTACCCAGCAGCGTTCGTCCGCGAGCCAGGAGCGTTCGTCGACGAGCCAGGAGCGTTCGGCGACCAGCCAGGAGCGTTCGGCTTCCAGTCAGCGTCGCAGCGCCAGCGATCAGCAGCGTTCCGGCACCGCCCGGCGTCCCTCCCCGACCACGCGTCCGGGTGGCACCGCCAGCGTTGATGGTGGTCGCACCGCCGCCGCCGCGCCGCATTCCACTCCGGCCCCGACCGGTAGCAGCACCCGCGGCATGACCCGTCGTGGCGGCTGGCCGTCCCACATGTCCGGCGGCGGAATGACCTGGTCGTCCATGGCGTACCCCACCGGCTCCGCCTCGACGAGCGCCCTCGGCATCGAGAAGGGCATGCCCAGCGAGGTTCGCGTCAACCAGCCGTTCGACTACGAGATCGTGGTCACCAACTTGACCGGCGAGACGCTCACCGACGTGGTCGTGACCGACCAGCCCGGCGACAACTTCGCGCTCAACAGCTCGGCGCCGCGTGGGCGCGTCGGTGGTGATGGCACCACCACGTGGTCGATCGGCTCCCTCGGTCCCCACGAGAGCAAGACGATCCGCGTCAACGGCACCGCTCGCGCGGAAGGCACGATCGGCGCCTGCTCGACCGCGACCTACAGCAACATGCTGTGCGCGACCGTCCCGGTCGTGGCTCCGCGGCTCCGGCTCACCAAGACCGGCCCCGCCGAGGCGATGGCGTGTGACGACATCACCTACCGCTTCGAGGTCGCCAACACCGGCACCGGCAGCATCGGCAACGTTCGCATCAGCGATCCGCTGCCCGCCGGCCTCGTGTCGGCCACCGGTGGCCGCACCCTCACCTTCGACGCCGGGACCCTCGGGCCGGGCGCTTCGAAGACCTTCACCTCGACCGTTCGCGCCGAGCGCACGGGCAGCTTCCAGAACCAGGCCACGGCTTCGGGCGAGGGCGGCGTGACCGCTTCCTCCGGCACCGTCACCACCGTGGTGCGTCAGCCCCAGCTCCAGATCACGAAGAGCTGCGCCGAGCGTCAGTTCATCGGTCGTACGATCGAGTACACGATCACCGTCACCAACACCGGCGACGGCGATGCGCGTGACACGGTCATCAGCGACCCGATCCCGTCCGGCGCTCAGTTCGTCAGCGCGAGCGACGGTGGTCGCAACGCCGGTGGCAGCGTCTCGTGGAACATCGGCACGCTGCGTCCGAACGCCTCCAAGCGCGTCACGATGCGGGTGAGCCCGACCGGCGCCGGCACCTTCCGGAACACCGCCTCGGCTCGTGCCCACTGTGCGGGTACGGATGGCCGTCCCGTCACGGCGTCCTGCCAGACGGTCGTCACCGGTATCCCGGCCATCCTCCTCGAGGTGGTCGACATCGACGACCCGATCCAGGTCGGCAACAACGAGACCTACGTGATCACGGTGACCAACCAGGGTTCGGCCCCGGACACCAACATCCGTCTCGTCATCACGCTCGAGAACAACCAGTCGCATGTCTCCAACTCGGGTGCCACGCGTGGCACGGCTCGCGGCCAGCAGGTCGTCTTCGAGCCGCTCGCTTCGCTCGGTCCGAAGGAGAAGGCGACGTGGCGTGTGGTCGCCAAGTGCAACGGTGCCGGCGACACGCGGTTCGCGGTCAGCATGACCAGCGATCAGCTCACGCGTCAGGTTCAGGAGACCGAAGCGACCAACATCTACGAATGATGTGTTGATCGCATCCGGATGTCGTCGCACGCTCCGCGTGCCGGCACCCGAAGGTTGACCGGCAGCGCGGCGGGAGACCGTCGCGCTGCCTTTTTTCCAGGAGACCTCGGCCATGCGAATGCGAACGCGAGTGGGACAGGGACTCATCGTGGCAATCACGGGTCTGTCGATGCTCGGCGGCTGCTCGACGCTCGAGTCGCTCGCCGGATCGCTCGACAAGCCCTCCGCTCGGATGACCGGCGCGCGGGTCCAGCAGCTCACGCTCGAGGGGGCGACGCTGGCCTTCGACGTCGAGGTCGAGAACCCGTACGAGGTGTCGTTGCCGCTGGTCGATCTCGACTACACGCTCGACGGCGCCGGGACGACGCTGCTGCGGGGGAGCCAGGCGCTCTCCGGAACGATCCCCGCGAAGGGCCGCCGCACCGTGTCGCTGCCGGCGCAGATCTCGTTCCAGGATCTCATGCAAGCCGCGAGCCACGTGCGTCCGGGTTCGGTGATTCCCTTCACCGTCGACGCCACGCTCGCCACGACGGCGCCCGGCATCGGACGCGTGGCGTTGCCGCTTCGCAGCGATGGCGAGCTGCCGATTCCCACCGTGCCCGCGATCCGGCTCGACGGGGTCGCGTGGGAGCGGCTCGCGCTCGACGAAGCGGTGGCCACCATGCGTCTTCACGTCGAGAACCTCAACGAGTTCCCGATCGATCTGTCCACCCTCGAATACCGCCTCGGGCTCGGGGGCGCCGACGTGGCCAGCGCCGCCGTGCCGAGCGGCGTCTCGCTTTCCAAGGCGGGCTCGACGACGCTCGCGATCCCGCTCTCGTTCCGGCCGCTGGATCTCGGGCTCGCGGCGTTCGACGTCCTCCGCGGCAACTCGGCGGCGTACTCGCTCGACGGAACGATGCGTGCGGAGACGCCGTTCGGCCCGCTGGAGCTGCCGTTCTCGCGAAGCGGACAGACCGCGTTTCAGCACTGAGCCCAGGAGACCCTCGCGATGTTCCAAGCCGCTTCCCGGTTCACGTCTTTCGGACTCGTGGCGCTCGTGTGCGTGGCGTCGCTGACGTCGTGCAAGACGATCTACTACGACACGATGGAGGCGTTCGGTCAGCACAAACGCGATCTTCTCGTCGGACGCGTGATCGACGCTCGCGATGATCAAGAGGAAGCCAAGGAGCAGTTCAAGACGGCGCTCGAACGCTTCTCCGAACTCGTCGAAGTTCCCGACAGCGACCTTCGCCGCACGTACGACCAGCTCAACCGCGAGCTCGAGCGGTCGGAGCGTCAGGCCGGAGTCGTGCGTGACAAGATCGACTCGATCGAGACCGTCGGTCGCGACCTGTTCTCCGAGTGGGAGGGCGAGCTGGGCCAGTACTCCAGCGAGGAGCTGCGACGCAGCAGCCGCGAGACGATGGAACGGACCCGCCGTCACTACGACCAGCTCCTGACCGCCATGCGTCGGCCGGAGACCAAGATGGAATCGGTGCTCGTCTCGTTCCGCGACCACGTCCTGTTCCTGAAACACAATCTGAATGCGCAGGCCGTGGCCTCGTTGCAGGGCACGGTGGACTCCCTCGAGATCGACACCGCCCGGCTGATCGCCGAGATGGAAGCCGCGATCGCCGAGGCGGACTCCTTCATTCAGAGCATGAAGAGCGCCTGAGCGACACGGTGGCCCCGTTCCGATTCGACAGGTCGAAGGACATGAGACCGACGCCGCTGCCCGGTCAACCCGGGAGCGGTCCGCCGGTGCCGCCGTCCGAAGCGGCAAAGCGACGCCGCGCGAAAGCGAAAACGACTGGTTCGGTTCCGGCGTCCACCGGCCCGGCCGCGCTCTCTCCGGGGGAGGTCTCCGACGTGATCCTCGAGTTGCATGCGTTGGCCGCGATCGATTCGCCCTCGGCGGCCGCCCTGGCGTCCGCCGGGGTCGAAACCACCGCCGATCTGCTCGAGCGATGCGGCCGACCCGAGACGCGGTCACGCACGGCCGCGGAGACCGGCATCGCCGAGGAGCGGTTGCGGGGGTGGGTCGTGATGGCCGAACTGCTGCGTATCAACGGCGTGACCCCGCTCGACGCGGAGCTGCTGGTGCGTTCGGGCGTCCGCGGCCTGGCGGACCTGTGCGCGCGCTCGCCGGGCCGCTTGGCCGACACCATGCTGGTCGTGGCGTCCGAGCAGCAGTGGTCGGGACTCATCCCGTCCGCCGCCGTGCTCGAGGGTTGGATTCGGAGTGCCGACCGTCTCGACCCTGCTGTCGTCGAAGATGAGACGCTCTGACTGCGATGTGCGTTGCACCGGCCGCGATTCCGCGGACCGGGTGCCTTTCATCCACCTTTCCTGTCTGGGGATTCACGATCATGTCTGACCATCTTTGGTGCTTCGGTCTCGCCGCTGCGGTTGCGGGGCTCATTGCATCTTCCGCTTCGGCCGACAACGTGCTGCTCGACCGGGGCGACCAGCTCACGGGTGTCATCGTCGGCGAGTCTGCCGACACCGTCGTGCTCGAGCACGACGTGCTCGGCCGGCTGTCGATTCCGCGCGACCAGATCGCTTCCATCGAGGTCGAGGAGTCGATCGTCGGGCTGGCCGCGCTCCAGGACGAGCTGACGCCGGTCTCGGCGCCGGAGAAGGAATGGAAGAGCCACTTCCAGCTCGGCGGCAGCGGCACGTTCGGCAACTCCGACACGCAGACGATCTCGGCGGCCGTGACCGCGTTGCGAGAGCGTGCCGACGAGCGCACTGCGCTCGACGCCGCGTACTACTTCGGGACCACCGACGGCGACAAGGACACGAGCCGTTTCACGTCGGGCATCCTGCACGACTGGTTGTTGCCGGACTCGCCGTGGCTCTACTTCGCGTCGGGGCGTTTCGACTTCGACGAGTTCCAGTCATGGGACTACCGGGCGTCCGGTCACGGCGGTGTGGGGTACCAGCTCATCGATCGCGAGGACCTCGAGATCACGCTGCGGGCCGGTCTCGGCGCGATCAAGGAATGGGGAAGTCTCAACACCGACGTGCGTCTCGAAGCACTGCTGGGGTTCGACACGATCTGGAGGATCGACGATCGCCAGCAGTTCCGCATCGGCAGCACCGTCTATCCGGATCTCGACGACACCGGCGAGTTCCGCGCCCGTTCGTATGCCGGCTGGTCGATGCGCATCAACGACGAGTCCAACACCAGCGTCGTTCTCGATGTCAAGCACGAGTACCAGTCGATCGTCGACGCCGGCCGTGATCACAGCGATTGGTACATCACGGCCGGGTTGCAGTTCGATTTCTGATTCAATGAAGGAACCAGATCCATGGGTATGATCCAAGAATTCAAAGAGTTCGCCATGCGTGGCAACGTCGTCGACATGGCCGTCGGCATCGTCATCGGAGCCGCGTTCGGCAAGATCGTGAGCTCGTTCGTGGCCGACGTCGTCATGCCGCCGATCGGGATGATCACGGGCGGCATCGACTTCTCCGAGCAGGCGATCACGCTGCAGGAAGCACAGGTCGTGGACGGCGATGAAGTCGCCGCGGTTACGATCAACTACGGCGCGTTCATCAACACGGTCATCGACTTCGTCATCATCGCGTTTGCGATCTTCATGGTGATCAAGCTGATGAACGCCGCGAAGAAGAAGGAAGAGGCCGCTCCGGCCGAGCCGCCCAAGCCTTCGGCCGAAGTGCAGCTTCTCACGGAGATCCGTGACCAGCTCAAGCGTGCCTGAGGCTTGACGCGAACGTCCGCGGCGTCTCCGGCTGTTATGCTGGTGACGCCGCGGCCGGACGCCCGCACGGGCGTCTCAACGAGGTTTCGGCGGAAGCGTGCCGGGGGTCCGGTGCGTTGGGCACGAGGCCCGATCCGCTTCAGATCGAGATGAAGGAGTGTTTCAATGGCGTACAAGATCAGTGAAATCGAGGGCATTGGTCCCGCCTCGGCGGAGAAGCTCGCGGCGGCCGATATCGGCACGACCGACGACCTGCTGTCCCTGTGCAGCGACGCAAAGGGCCGCAAGGCGACCGCCGAGAAGGCCGGGGTGAGCGAGAGCCAGCTGCTCAAGTGGGCGAACATGGCCGACCTGATGCGGGTGTCCGGTATCGGAGGCGAATACGCCGAGCTGCTCAAGGCGAGCGGTGTCGACACCATCAAGGAACTTCGCACCCGCAATGCCGAGAATCTTGCCGAGAAGGCGAAGCAGATCAACGAAGCCAAGAGCCTGACCCGCGTCGTGCCGTCGGCCTCGGTGATCTCCGGTTGGATCAGCAAGGCGAAGGAAATGGAGCCGAAGATCACGCACTGATCCCGGCTCGCGAGTGTCTCCGGTCCGCGTCGCCCGTCGACGCGGACCGGTTCTCGTTTTTGACGCGGGCGAGACGCATGTCCCAGCGTTACGACGCCATCGTGATCGGGCTCGGAGTCATGGGGCTGTCCGTGTGTCGTGATCTCGCCCGACGCGGGGCACGGGTGCTCGGTCTCGATCGCTTTGGGATCGCGCACACACGCGGCTCCTCGCACGGCGCGACCCGTGTCTTTCGCGTCTGCTACTACGAGCGGCCCGAGTACGTGCCGCTGCTGCAGGCGGCCGAACGTGGTTGGCGCGAGCTCGAACGCGAGGTCGGCGAGACGCTCCTCTACGACATCGGCCTGCTCTACGCGGGGCGTCCGTCGAGCGATCTCATCCGCGGTACGCAAGGGGCCGCGGCCGAGCACGGGCTGTCGCTGGAGACGCTCGACGCGAGCGGCTTGTCCCGACGGTTCCCGCTTCTGGCCACGCCGCCGGAGTACGTGGGCCTGTTCGAGCCCGCGGGCGGCGTGCTCATGGCGGACCGCATCGTCGGCGGCCTCGCGACGGCAGCGTTGGCGGCGGGAGCGGAGCTGCGTGGTCTCGATCCGGTCGCCGGGTGGACCGCCGGCGACGGGATGGTCACCGTGCGAAGCGTGTCCGGCACGCACCAAGCCGGCGTCGCGATCGTTTGCGCCGGAGGATGGACGAGTCGCCTGCTTCCCACGCTCGCCGCCCCGCTCACCGTGACGCGGCAGATCGCCGCGTGGATCGCCCCGGCGGGCGCCGACCGGTTCCGGCCGCCGGATTTTCCGGTGTGGGGGATCGACGCGGGACCGCAGGCAGGTTTCGACTACGGGTTCCCGCTCATGCCGGGCCGGCCCGGTTTGAAGGTCGCGCGGCACTGGCCGGGGCCGCCGGTGGATCCGGATCGGGTCGATCCCGCGCCCGACCCGGCGGCGTTGGCGACGCTGTTGGACGCGGTGCGCACGCGGCTGCCGGCCGCGGTGGCCGATGGGGGGGAGCCCGCGGTGCTGTCGGTCGACACCTGCCTCTACACGAACACGCCGGATGGGCACTTCGTCATCGATCGGCTGCCGTCCGAGCCGAGGGTGCTGCTCGCCGCGGGGTTCAGCGGTCACGGCTTCAAGTTCGCCTCCATCGTGGGGGAGGCCCTTGCCGATCTTGCGCTGGAAGGCGGGACGGCGTTGCCCATCGACTTCCTTGGCCTCGATCGCTTCCGCCCGGGTCCAGGTTGACCGCGTTCGGGCCTTTCGCTTGAGGGGGCTCACCGGCCGGCCGATAAACCCCCTCTCCGATCCCCCTGGGAGGCGGAAGACCACGCCATGGTGGACGAGCGACCCCGGCCAACCTCGAACCGAGCGGACCCCGAGCACACGCTGCGCGGGGGCGGGCAATCGCTCGTCGCAAGCCTCATCGCCGAGATCGATGACGTGTGCGGTGAGACGCGGGCCCCGGCTTCGACGAGCCACGCACGGTCGGCGACGCCGACTCCGGCGGCGCGGGAGACGCCCGCCGCCGCGGCTGCCCCCGACGCGAGCGTCACGACGCCCGCCTCCGCAGAAGCGTCAGATGCGCAAACGACGCGCGGCCCCGAGGACGTGGAGGCCCCGGACCTCGCCGAGGTCGCCGTCGAGCCACCATCCGTGCCGCCCGCCCCCGACGAACCGTTTGGCGATTCCGCCGTCGCCGAGCCTGCGTCCGACGCGGAGCTGGACCTCGGCGATTTCGAGGCGGTCCCGGTCGAGGATGTCCTCGGGGGGTTGGACGATGAGACCGACGAACCGGCCCCGGCCGCGAACGCAGCGGCATCCCCCGAGACGGAAACCGCCGAGGCGATCGCGCCGGAACCCGATTCGCCCGCGCCGCTCCCGGAACGCGGACAGGCCATCGACGCGTTGGACGACGTCATCGCCGGCGATGTCGAAGAGCTCCTGCAGGGGGACTTCACGACGGTCAGCGTCGTGCTCGCCGAGGACCAGGGGGCGGCGGCCGAGATGGCCGTGCCGGACGACGCCCATGCCCCCGTGATCGAGTCCGCCGAGGAAAGGCCCGTCGAGCTGCCCGCTCGCGCCGAGACCGGCCCGGCCGAAGCCGAGGACGAAACGCCGGCCGAGCCGGTCGCCATCGACGCTTCGGACGCGGCAACCGCGGACGCCGCGGAAGCGACCGCGCCGGGGCCGGACCCCGATGCGGACGCCGAGGCGTCCATGCTGCTGCCGGAGCGTGGGGATGGCTCGCGACCCGACGTGGAGCCGACGCCGGCCGAACCCGCTGCGCCCGTCCTCGACGACCCCGCGCCGCCTCCGCCCGTCGTGGTCGTCACGACGCCGACCCCGCCTCCCGCCCCGCCGAGAGCGCCGTCCGTGCCGCGTTGGCAGGGGTGGTGGGCCAGAAGCGGCGAGCCCACCGTGCTCACCATCCTCGCCCTCGTGAACTGGCCGGTGCGTTTGCTGCCGTCCCCGGTGCGTCCGTTCGTCGACTGGATCGCATTGTCCCTGCTCTTCTGGGTGCCGGTCGTCTGGGCGATCGCCTGGTTCATGGTCGGAGCCTGACGGCACGCCCGCGTCCGGTCGCGTCCGGTGCGATGGCGGGGCGTGAGCCGCGGAAGTATCCTCTGCGACCCACCGCCAAGCCCGCGGCCGTCCGGCCGGGAGAGATCGCCAATGGAAACCACGCTCATCATCCTGAAGCCCGACGCCGTGCAACGCGGTTTGATCGGTCGCATCATCGGCCGCTTCGAGGAAAAGGGCCTCCAGGTCGTCGGCCTCAAGCTCATGCGGATTTCGCCGGACCTCGCGGCTCGCCACTACGAGTCGCATCAGGGCAAGCCCTTCTACGACGGGCTGGTGAAGTTCATGACCAGCTCGCCCGTGGTGGTCATGGCGTTGCGTGGCGTGGGCGCGATCGCCATCTGCCGGAAGCTCATGGGTGCGACGTTCGGCTCGAATGCCGAGCCGGGGACGATCCGCGGCGACTTCGGTGTCTCCAACAGCTTCAACCTCGTCCACGGCTCCGATGCGTCGGAATCGGCCGCGCGGGAGCTGGAGCTGTTCTTCGGGGCCGGGGAGATCCAGGAGCTCGATCGAGCGATCGAAGGCTGGGTCTACGACATCTCGAGCGGCGAACCGGAATAAGAAATCCGGCGGGAGGGTCGTCACTGCCGATGGGCAGGGTGCGATACACCCCCGCCGTGATCTCCCGAGCCGGAAAAACGCCTAATTTTCTTAGAATCCTTCTAAAAGCGTGAACGAATACACGTGGTGAGGGGTATATCTCGATAGGCGAGGGTCCGTTTTTACCGGACGTCCGGCGCGGTCCCTCTCGTCTCACCGATTCGCCCGACTGGATTGATGCACATGATCCGTAGCATGATTGGCCGCAACTCACCGCTCGACCGCCTTCGACAGCGGCGGAGCGGTCTGGTGCCGTCCTCGCTCGAGGTCAACTCGCGGACGGGCGCCGGTCTCTCGGCCGCCGATGAGCAGTTGCTCCAGCGGCTGCTCACGGACCCGGTGGACTTCATCGACTCGCCCGACTTCTACGAGCCGGACGCCGAGTTCCGGATCTTCGACGAGGCGCCGGACATCCAGAAGCCGGACGTCGCGTGGTATCGCCCGCTGATGGACGATCTCACGCCCACCAGCCGACAGACGACCCGCCAGTCGGGCACCGTGTTGCTCAGCGCCGGCGAGGAGCGTGTGCTCTTCCTTCAGTACAACTACGCCCGCTTCCGGGTCTCACGCCTGCAGGCGGAGATCGGCGCCAGCGGCCCCACGGACGAACAGGCGCAGGAGCTTCTGCGTTGGCACCGGACCGCGGTCGGGTACCGCGAGCAGATCGCCGAGACCAACCTCGCGCTGGTGCTGGCCATGGCCAAACGCACGCGGATGAGCGAAGTCGACTTCGCCGACCTCGTGAGCGAGGGGAACATGGCGTTGCTGCGTTCGGTCGACAAGTTCGACTGTGGCCGCGGGTTCAAGTTCAGCACGTACGCGTGCCGCGCGATCCTCAAGGCGTTCTCTCGTCAGGGGATGAAGCTCAGCAAGTACCGCCAGCGTTTCCCGACCGACTTCGATCCCGCGCTCGAGAAGTCCAACCATCTCGAAAACGTGCGGCGAACGCACGAAGAGGAGTGCGCCGAAGAGGTCAAGCACATCGTCCTCAACAACGACGCGGATCTCACGAAGGTGGAGCAGACCGTGATCCACCACCGCTTCGGGCTCGGCGCCGACGAGGCCGCGGCCCCGCTCACGCTCGAGCAGGTCGGGCAGATCATCGGGGTGACCAAGGAGCGTGTTCGCCAGATCCAGAACAAGGCCCTCGAAAAGGTGCGTCTGTTCCTGGAAGAGAACACCTCCGGTCCGTCCGAGCCGCCCGCCGAGGACGAGTACCCGATCTCGGCCAACTGAGTCCGAGTTTCCTCCAGCAATGACGCGACCGTCCGGTCCTCCGGACGGTCGCGTTCTTTTGTGTCGCAGCCGAGTCGGCGGTTGGTCGCCGCCAGATGATCGCGATACGCTTTGGACCAGGACGGGTCCATGGCAAGCACCTCGACAACGTCATCGGCCGGTGAGCGTGTCGTCTCGCTTCCGGTCGTGACCCCCGGATCGGCCGCGGGACGCACGATCCGCCGCTCGCGCTCGGGCCGGCGTCGGGCGATCGTTCTGGCGATCGTGCAGATCCTCATGATCGCGCACTTCATCCAGTGGCGGATGACCGGCCGGACGATCAGCCCCGTCGAGCCGTCGGAGTCGATGGAGGCGGTGGGGCACGGGATCATCAACGCGGGCGCGATCTTCTTCGCCCTCGCGTTGCTGTCCACGCTGCTGCTCGGGCGGTGGTTCTGCGGGTGGGGATGTCACGTCGTGATGCTCCAGGACCTGTGCGGGTGGATCATGAAGAAGTGCGGCATCCGGCCGCGTCCGTTCCGCTCGCGTCTGCTGCTGTACGTGCCGCTGATCCTCGCGCTCTACATGTTCGTGTGGCCGGCCGTCTACCGGTGGGGCGTCGTTCCGCTCGCGGCGAAGCTGTCGTTCATCCCGGACCTCGCCGCCCCGGCGCCGTGGCACGGAGTGACGTGGGCGGTGGTCACCACCGACTTCTGGCAGACCTTTCCCGGCGTGCTGATCGCGGTGCCGTTTCTCCTCATCTGTGGCTTCGCGACCGTGTACTTCCTCGGGGCCAAGGGGTTCTGCACGTACGGCTGTCCCTACGGCGGTTTCTTCGCGCCCCTCGAGCAGTATTCATCGGGACGCATTCGCGTGACGGATGCGTGCGAGCACTGCGGCCATTGCACGGCCGTCTGCACGTCGAACGTGCGTGTTCATGAAGAGGTCCGAGCGTACGGGATGGTCGTCGATCCCGGCTGCATGAAGTGTCTGGACTGCGTGAGCGTGTGTCCGAACGACGCTCTCTACTTCGGGTTCGGACGTCCCGCGACGCGTCGCGGACCGATCAACGGGGCAGAGCCGCGTCCGAATTTCGACCTCACGATCGCGGAGGAGATCGTCTTCGCGTTGCTGTTCCTCGCCGTGTTCCTCGCCTATCGCGGTGTTTACGACGCGATCCCGATGCTCATGGCCGCCGGCATCGCCGGCTGCGTGACGTTCATCGGCTGGAAAGCGTGGCGGGTGGTCCGCGACGAGTCGGAGAGCTTCCACCGCGTGCGGCTGAAGTACAAGGGCGGGCTGACCCGCGGCGGGCTCGTCTTCCTGGCGGTGGCGGGCATCGTGGGGCTGCTCACGCTGCACACCGGCTACATCCGGACGACGCAAGCCGCGGCCGAACGCGCCGACCGGCGGGTGACCGTGCCCCGGAGCAACGTCTTCTCCGGCAGCCCGACCACGCTTTCGCCGGAGATGCAGGCCGACGCCGATCGCGCCATTGCGGGCTACCGCCGCGCCCGCTTCATCGGCGATGGTGGTCACGGGTTGCTTCCGTATCCCGAAGCATCGTTGCGGATCGCGTGGCTGCTCGCCTGCAAGCACGAATTTGCCGAGGCGGAGACGCGGCTGCACGGGTACACCGAGAAGTACGGCGTGCACGAGGGCATCTGCCTCGACATCGCCGCCCTGATGCGGGTGCAGCTCAAGGAGCGTGAGGCCGCCCACTACGAGCGGCAGATCATCGCCGAGCGTCCCAACTTCGTCCGGGTCGTCGACGACCTGGCCCTGTGGTACGAAGGGCTGGGCGACGTCGGCAACGCGATCGCCGTCTGCGAGGAGGTTCTCGCCGCCGAGACCCTCGGCGCCGAAGAGCGTCTGTACGTCATGAGGCGGCTGTCGTTGCTGCTGCTCGCCGGCGGTCGCCTCGACGAGGGGATCGCGTTGATCGAGCGCACGATCGAGATCGACGATCAGAATCCCGCCGCCTTCAACCAGCTTGCGCGTGCCCACGTCCAGGCGGGCAACGCGGCGGCGGCGATCACCGCGCTCGAACACGCCGTCGCCCTGGCGCCCGAGTCGCCGGAGCTGCGGGACGAGCTTGCCGGGTTGCTGGAGAGTCTGGGGCGTTCCGCGGAAGCGGCCGAACACGCGGCGGAAGCGGCCCGCATCCGAACGGGCGACGGCGGGTGATGCGGACGCTCAGTCCTGGCACCCGCGTTCGAAGAGTCCGTAGATTGCTTCGGCCGTCTCGGCGGTGTACACCGATTCCCGGAAGTCCGGGTCGATCATCAGTCGGCTGATCTTGCTCAACGCCTGGATGTGCTCCGCCGTCTTATCCGGCGGCGAGGCAAGCAGCACGATGAGCCGCACCGGCTTCTTGTCGACGGAGCCGAACTCGATCGGGCTCTTCGGGCGTCCGACCGCGAGCACGAGATCGGCGGAGCACTCCGACTTGCCGTGCGGGATCGCCAGTCCCTCGCCGATCCCCGTCGACCGCTGCTGTTCACGCTCCCACACCACCTCCTTGAGCCGGGTGGCGTCGGAAATCAGCCCGCATTCGGCGAGCAGATCGACCAGCTCGTCGATGGCGGAGTGCTTCTCCTCCGCATCGAGCGGAACCTTGATCGCATCAGGAGAGAGGAATTCGAGCAGCTTCATCGCGACGCGGCATCGTACCCGCGACGCGGGAGGGTCGCGAGTCAGGCCGATGCGTTGAGCAGGGCGTGGTAGCCGCCGTCGCGATAGGCGGTTTCCGGCGTCCCGGGCTGGCCGGTGGGCAACGCAAGCTCGGAGCTGACGACGCGGAACGGGTGCCACTTCGTGACCCACTCCGCCTGGGACTCGTTCTCGATCGGATCGATGCTGCACGTGGCGTAGAGCATGTGCCCGTTCGGAGCGAGCAGCGGCAGGGTGTCGGCGATGATCTGGCGTTGCGTGTCGCGGAGCGACTCGATGTTCTCGGGCCGGAGACGGTACTTGGCTTCGACCCGCCGCGCCAGCACGCCCGAGTTCGAGCAGGGGACATCGAGCAGCAGCAGATCCGCCTTCCCGCGCCATTGCTCGAGATGGCGGTAGGGGATCGCCTCGACCAGCGGCAGGGACTTCACGCTCTCGGCCAGCACGGCGGCCCGACGCGGGTCCCGGTCGGTCGCGATGATCCGCGTGTCGGGGTGCACCGCGGCCAGCTGCCGGGTCTTCGTTCCCTTGCCGGCGCACGCGTCGACGATGAGCGTGGGGCGGAGACTGGCGGTGGCGGCCACCGGCCGGGCGGAGCCGGGATCCTGGACCCGGACGCCGGGGTGTTGAGCGAGCATCGTTGCCAGCGCCGCGTGGTCGCCGTCGAAGACGAAGAACCCCGGCTCCGCGTGGGGCGCCCCGGTCGCTCCCGCGCCGGTCACGATCACCGGCGGGTGAACGAGATCATGGAGCGCGAGCCGACGCATCACCTCCGGTCCCAGCCGACCCGCCCATGCGTCGAGCGTCTCGTAGGCGTGGGAGGTTTGCTCCGCCAGGCGGATCGTTGCGTCTTCGGAGAATACGGGAGTGGTCAGCCGCCACGCCCCGCCTTCGCCCCGCGGCAGCTCATCTCGGCGTGCCGGATCGAACGTCTCACGCGCCTCGAGCCGCAACGCCGCCACCCGACGCAGCACGGCGTTCACCAGCCCCGGGGCCCACCGGTGGGGCCCGCGTTTCGTGTACTCCACCGACTCGTTGATCGCCGCGTGATCGGGGATGCGATCCAGGAGCAGCAGTTGGGCGGCGCCGGCGAGCAACGCGGCGCGTACGTTGGGGCCGAGGTCTTCCCACGGCTGCTTGAGAAAGTGCTCGATGACCGTGACGAGCGTGAGCCACCGCCGCGCGACCGCCTGATCGATCGCGTAGGCAAGCCCCGCGTCTCGCGCGGAGAGCGACGGCGTCTCGAACGACGCGATGTCGAGATCAGGAAAACGCCGACTCTGCGTCGCAAGGTGCTTGATCACCAGCGTCCGCGGGTCGTTCCGCACGCCATGGGCGCGGCGATCGTCTCGAAGCTCCGCGGCCGCCATGCTCAGGCCGTCGCGACGGTGGTGTGCGTCGCTGCGTTCTTGAGCTTGGCGGCGAGGTCGGTGCGTTCCCAAGTGAAGGTGCCCGGGATGCCCTCGTCCGGCGAGCGGCCGAAGTGGCCGTGCGCCGCGGTCGGGCGATAGATCGGGCGAAGCAGGTCCAGCGACTCGATGATGCCGCGTGGCGTCAGATCGAAGTGATCGCGCACGAGGGCGGCGAGCTTCTGCTCGTCGACCCGGTTCGTGCCTTGCGTGTCCACGTGCACCGATGTCGGGGCCGGGACGCCGATGGCGTAGCTGAGCTGCACCTCGCAGACCTCGGCGAGGTCGGCGGCGACGATGTTCTTGGCGATGTACCGCGCCATGTACGCGGCCGATCGATCGACCTTCGTCGGATCCTTGCCGGAGAACGCCCCGCCGCCGTGACGACCGCGGCCCCCGTACGTGTCAACGATGATCTTGCGACCCGTGAGGCCGCAGTCACCGTGGGGGCCGCCGATCTCGAATCGGCCCGTCGGGTTGACGTGCACGACGATGTCGTCGTTCCACCACGTTCCCAGCACGGGCTTGATGATGTGACGCGTGACTTCCTCGGCGAGCCCGTCGTGGTTCTCGTTCCACTCCGGTCCGTGCTGCGTGGAGAGCACGACCGTGCTGACCCGGCGTGGCGTGTTGCCTTCGTACTCGACGGTGACCTGACCCTTGGCGTCGGGGCGAAGATGCGGGATCTTCGACGAGCGTCGCACGTCCGCCTGCGTTGCCATGAGGCGATGGGAGAGGTCGATCGGCAGCGGCATGAGGGTCTCGGTCTCGCGGCAGGCGTAGCCGAACATGAGACCCTGGTCACCCGCGCCCTGCTCGTGCTCCGGTGTCTGATTCACGCCCATGGCGATGTCCGGGCTCTGCTGATCGAGCGAGATGACGACGGCGCACGACGCGCCGTCGAATCCCTTCGCACCGTCGTCGTACCCGATGTCCAGCACGGTGCGTCGAATGAGACCGGCGATGTCGACGTACCCGTCGCACGTCACCTCGCCGGCGACCAGGGCCATTCCCGTGGTCACCATGGTCTCGCAGGCGACGCGGCTGTTCGGATCCTCCGCCAGCATCGCGTCGAGCACCGCGTCGGAGATCTGGTCGGCCATCTTGTCCGGGTGGCCCATCGAGACCGACTCGGATGTGAACTGATAGGGATGAGCGGACATCACGGCTCCTTGGGCGGGGGCCCGGCCGGGCCCGGGCAAATCGGCGGGGGGGTGGTCTCTTGATGCGTTCATCCGGATGATCGGATGAACCAGACGAATCTACTGCCATTGTAGGGGAACGGCAAACGCCCTCGTCGCCTTTGCCGCCGGCGTCGCAGGCGGCTCGGATGGCAAGCGGGGACGGCGGGGCGGTCTGGGAGTCGAGGCCAGGTTCGTTTCATCGTGGCCGCCCCCGGAAGCGGCGGCATAGTTGATGAGGGCTGGTCACCCCGCGGCCCGCTAAGCTACGAGGTCTCGCCTCGAGACTCCCAGGAGAAAGATCAATGGCTCATCTTCCGCTCCGCCGTGCCGTCGCGGCGCTCGGTATCCTCTCCGCCGCTGCCCACGCCGGCGGCCTCCAGTTCACGGACGGGACGAGCGGCCGGTTTCCGAGCCCCTTCCTCACCGAGTTCACGAACCAGCTGACCGCGGGCGATCTCGACGCGGACGGCGATCTCGACATCATCTTCGCCAACGGCGGCAATTTCTCCTCGCCGGGCACGCCCCAGACGCAGCGGGTCTTCATCAACGACGGCACGGGTGTGTTCACCGACGAGTCGGCCGACCGCCTCGGTTTCACCGGGCTGTGCCGCGGGGTCGAGCTTGGTGACATCGAGCGTGACGGCGATCTCGACATCATCTTCGCCCAGGACTTCAACCGCCAGCCGAAGCTGTTCGTGAACGACGGGACCGGCTTCTTCACCGACGTCAGCGGGACGCAGCTTCCGCCCATGACGCTCAGCAGCTCTCGGGCGCAGTTCGGCGACATCGACAACGACGGCGATCTCGACATCTACATCACGTCCGGCACGTCGAGCCGCTTCACGTGCGGCCAGTACCGAATCTACGTGAACGATGGCGCCGGGTTCTTCACGGACGAGACCGACACGCGGCATCCGGCCGAGCTCGTGTGCAACAACATGGACTGCATCTTCGGCGACATCGACGGCGATTTCGATCTCGACGTCCGCACCGGCAGCACCGGCTCGAACCAGAGCCGGCTGTACCGCAACGACGGAACCGGCGTGTACACGCGGATCGACGGCGTGCCCGGCGACAGCACCTGCTACTCCTACGACTTCGGCGACATGGACGGCGACGGCGATCTGGACATGATCGGCGTCAATGCCGGCCCCGGCAGCCGCGAGCTGCTGCTCGAGAACGACGGCACGGGTGCCTACACCGACGCCAGCGACCAGCTGTCTCCGAATCCGAGCCAGGACGACAACGACAGCAAGTTCCTCGACTACGACAACGACGGCGATCTGGATCTGATCATCGCCCGGCTCGGCTCCGGCGGCGAGAAGCTCTACAACAACGACGGGGCCGGCAACTTCACCCAAACGAGCGGCGTCTTCCAGGTTCTCACCGACTCCTCCCTCGACATCGTGGCCGCCGACTTCACCGGCAACGGCGCGCTCGACGTCGTCACCGCCCAGGGCGAGTCCGGCTCGTTCGTCAACCGCATCTACATCAACGGTGGCCCCGCCGACACGGTCGCGCCGCGGATCATCGACACCGAGACGCAGGCGGACACGACCGACGCGACCGGTCCGTACGCGATCCGCGTGGCGATCCTCGACGGGATGTCGAGCGACCGGAACTTCTTCGACGGCGGAATCGAATTGCACTACGCGATCGATGGCGGCAAGACCCAGATGGTCCCGATGCTCCACTCCGGCGGGCAGATCTACCGCGGCGAGATTCCGGGGCAGCCGGACGGCACGAGCGTCGAGTACTTCGTGGTGGCGGCCGATCGCGTCGGGAATACGACGACGGGACCGGCCCAATCGTTCAACGTGGGCGGCCTTCTCGGCGACGTCGACGGTGACGGTGACGTGGACTTCCTCGACCTGCTGGCGTTGCTCGCGGCGTGGGGTCCGTGCCCGCCGCCGTGCCCGCCCGATCTCGATGGCAACGGCACGGTCGACTTCCTCGACCTGATCACGCTGCTGGCGGCGTGGACCGGCTGACGCCTCGCGCAAGGCGTGCGCAGTTGGTTGATTCTCACCCCGCGTCGGGGTCCCGACCGATAGAACGCTCGCCGCCCAATGGCGGCGAGGCGAGCGTCGTCGATCATGCCGGACCACTTCTGCTGGATCCGCCTTCGGGCGGCGGTGTCGTGCCTGCTGCTCCTTCTGGGGGCGGCCCCGGACGCGCGGGCCCAGTGCGAAGCCACGCTCCTGACCGGACCCGGCGCGAGCCCGTCGGACCAGTTTGGTGATGCCGTCGCGCTCAGCGACCAGTGGCTCGTCGTCGGCGCTTCGCGACGCGACGATCTGGGGAGCGCCGCCGGCGCCGCGTACGTCTACCGAGCCGCGCCCGACGGCACGTGGGAGTTCGAAACCACGCTGTTCGCCCCCGACGGAGCGACGAACGATCTCTTCGGCTGGAGCGTGACGCTCGACGGTGATGTCATCGCCGTCGGCGCGTATCTCGACGATCACGTCGCGAGCAACGCCGGGTCGGTGTACGTGTTTCGCTGGGACGGGGCGTTGTGGCAGTTCGAGCAGCGGCTCGCCGCCTCCGATGCGCTGACGGGGGACGAATTCGGCCAGGCGGTGGCGGCGGGCACCGACCTCATCGCGGTCGGCGCCGCCCGGCGGGATGAAGCCGGGCTGACCAACACGGGGGCGGTGTACGTCTATCGCTGGGACGGCGTGTCGTGGAACGAAGAGGTCAAGCTCGTCCCGCCGGCGCCGGCCGAGCACGACCGGTTCGGCGAGGCCGTGGCCGCGTCGGGGGAACGCGTGCTCGTCGGCGCTCCGCTCGTGGATCACGTCGGGCTGAACTCCGGCGTCGTCCGCGCGTACGACGGCACGGTCGGTTGGGAGACGAGCGAGCTGATCGCCCCCGCGGACGCGGCGCCCGGGGACAAGTTCGGCCAGGCGGTCGCGATCGACGGCGACCTCGCAGTGATCGGCGCTCCCCTCGCCGACCAGGTGCAGCTCAACGCCGGAGTCGCGTACGTCTACGCGTGGCAGGGGGCCGGCTGGGCTCACGAGGTCACGCTCGGACCGGACTTCGACGGTCAGGTCGAAGATCAATTCGGTCTTTCGGTCGCGGTGCAGCTCGACGCGGTGCCCGCCGATCCGGCGATCGGCGATCTCATCGCAATCGGTGCTCCGCTCGCGGACGGAGCGGGGGTCGATGCGGGCGCCGTCTATCTCTTCAACAACGCCGGCGGCGACTGGTTCGAACAGATCCGGCTGGCGCCGTCCACCACCGACGCGGGGGATGATTTCGGCCGCTCCGTTTCGGTGTCCGGGCGTTTTCTCGCCGCGGGGGCTCCGAAGCACGACGAGATCGGCGTGGGATCGAACGCGGGCACGGTCGCGCTGTTCACGACGCTGTTCGGGCCGTGCTCCGACTGCAACCAGAACGACGTCCTCGATCACCTGGAGCTGCTCGACATGCCCGAGCTCGACTGCAACGGCAACGGCATGCTCGACGTGTGCGAGATCGACGAGACGAGCTCCGCCGCGGGTGGTCCGTTCTACTGCATCGAGGAGTGCGATCCCGATTGCAACGACAACGGCGTACCGGACGCGTGCGACATCGACGCGGGCACGAGCGCGGACATCGACGGCAACGGCGTCCCCGATGAGTGCGAGGATTGCGACGGCAACGGCCTTCCCGACGACGGCGAGCTGGAAGCCGATCCGTCGCTCGATTGCAACGAAAACGGCGTCCTCGACGAGTGCGACGTGGCGGACGGGACGAGCGCCGATTGCAACGCCAACGGTCTGCCGGACGAGTGCGAGATCGACGCGGCGAGCACCGCCCCCGGCGGGCCGTTCTTCTGTCTCGAGGGGTGTGCGAGCGACTGCAACGAGAACGGCATCCCCGACGGGTGCGACATCGAGTCCGGACTCGAAGAGGACTGCAACGAGGACGGAGAGCCGGACGCGTGCTCGATCGCCGCGGATCCGGACCTGGATCTGAACGACAACGGCGTCCTCGACGCGTGCGAAGATTGCGACGGGAACGGCCTGCCGGACTTCATCGAGCTCGTCCTGCATCCCGAGCTCGACTGCGACGACAACGACGTCCTCGACGTGTGCGACATTCCCGCCGACGGCGACGCCCCCGGCGGCCCGTTCTACTGCACCGAGGATTGCGATCCCGATTGCAACGTCAACGGCGTGCCGGATGCCTGCGACGTGGCCGACGGCACCAGCCTCGATCGCAACGGCAACGGCATTCCCGACGAGTGCGAAGACTGCAACGAGAACGGCATCGTCGACTCCGCGGACATCTCGGCGGGGACGTCGGTCGACTGCAATGAGAACGGACTTCCCGACGAGTGCGAGATCCCGGTCGGCGGTGCCCCGGGCGGACCGTACTTCTGTCAGGAGGAGTGCGACGACGACTGCAACGGCAACGGCGTGCCCGACGCGTGCGACGTGGCCGACGGCACCAGCGAGGATTGCGACGACAGCGGCATTCCCGACGAGTGCGAGGACTGCGACGGCAACGGTCTCGGCGACACCTGCGAGATCGCCGGCAATCCGGATCTGGACCTGAACGACAACGGCATCCTGGACGTGTGCGACCCCGATTGCGACGACAGCGGTCTCGCCGACTTCCTGGAGATCGCGCTCGGTCTCCTCGAGGACTGCAACGACAACGACGTCCCGGACGCGTGCGAGATTCCCGTGGGAAGCTCGGCCCCCGGCGGCCCGTTCTACTGCACGGGGGGCTGCAACGACTGCAACGACAACGGTGTTCCCGACGATTGCGACATCGCGGCCGGCACCAGCCTCGACGTGGATCCCCCGGACGGGTTCCCCGACGAGTGCATCCTGTGTCCAGCCGACATCGACGCGAGCGGGGACGTGGGATTCACGGATCTGCTGACGGTGTTGTCGACGTGGGGACCGTGCCCGCTCTCGGTGTCATGCCCGGGTGACGTCGATGGGGATGGGGCGATCGGCTTCACGGACCTGTTGTCGGTCTTGAGTACGTGGGGGCCGTGCGAATAGCGAACGCGAACGCGAACACGGACACGGACACGGACACGGCCACGGACACGGCCACGGACACGGACGCGGACACGGACGCGGACACGGACACGGACGCGGACGCAGACGCGGACGCAGACGCGGACGCGGACGCGGGAGCGCTCGCTAACGCTCGCGGGGCGTCAGCGCAAACGCACTGATCGCGCAATCGCCCGACCCAACCTGCCCGAGGCGGCATGGACGCCGCCGGTCCCCGCGCAGCCTGCACCCGCCGGATGGCGGTGCGAAAAATAGTCATACCCACGCTGAACCATCGAGACGCCAGCCCGCACGATGCGGGCGGTGTATTTGGGCGTCCGGGCCGGTCTGTGCTTCGCCGCAGGATGCGGCGGATCGAGCGTGGGTCGGTTCGTCGCCGGACGACACAGCGTTCAGCGCACGACCAACTGAGGCCGAGGGCGGCAGGACGCCGCCCGTGGATGCGCAGGACGTCCGGAGGTCACCGGCGTGTTTGCGCGGTTGGGGGAGAAAGGGTTCCAGGCTCGCGCAATCCCCCGACCCAACCTGCTCGAGGCGGCATGGACGCCGCCGGTCCCCGCGCAGCCTGCACCCGCCGGAGGCGGTGCGAAAAATAGTCATA